>QEVD01000563.1 GCA_003576975.1 Candidatus Zhuqueibacterota bacterium | reverse complement strand
GTTATTATTCCGGCGCAATACCGTTCAAACGACAAAGTGCATACGTTAAACCGATCGAGTTAACATGCCAACCTTCGAAGGCCACCTCAACGCGCAGAACAAAAATTTTGCCGTCATTGTCAGCCGGTTCAACAGTTTTATTTCAGAGCAATTGTTGCAGGGCGCGCAGGATTGCTTATTGCGCCACGGCGCGGCGGCAGAGAATATTTCGGTTTACCGCGTCCCCGGTTCATACGAAATCCCCTTCATCGCCGCAAAGCTGGCAGAGAGCAAGCGCCCTAATGCCATCATCTGTCTCGGAGTTCTGATTCGCGGGGCCACGCCGCATTTCGATCACATTGCCGGTTTTGTTTCAAAGTCCCTGGGCGAAATCGGCGTGCGCAGCGGCATTCCCGTTATTTTTGGCGTGCTCACCACGGACACCATCGAGCAGGCCATCGAGCGCGCCGGCACCAAATCCGGCAACAAAGGTTGGGACGCGGCGCTGGCGGCAATCGAGACAGCAAATCTTTTGGCAAACATGGAAACTTCCGGTTAGCCCTGCAGGTTTAATTTCACAAGTATGAATGTTCAACTCACGCCAACCCGCAAAACGCAAAGACTCCCCGTAAAACTCATGTGCTGTGATCGGGCGAAGCCAAACATCTTTGTGACGTCATGGCCTCGCGGTTGTGCGGTTTAAAATTACAAAGGTCGAGTATCTCATGAGCAAAACGCTGTTCTGTCTTTTCGCCGCATTTGTCTTTTTGCAGACTCCGGTTTTTTCACAAACCAGCCCGGCCATCGATCTTTCCGACAATCTTTGGGAATCCTTCACCAACATGCGCAACATCAAAGCGGCAAAGAGTAACGCCAGCGGCGTGTGGGCAGCGACCACCGGCGGCTTGCTGTTTTGGAATCGCAGCGAACAGGCCTACCGTTATTTCAGAAATACCGACGGCCTGAGTGAGAACGAATTGACGGCGCTGGGCTTCGACGCACACGGCCGGGTGTGGGCGGGTCTGGCCTCCGGCTTGATCAATGTTTATGATCCCGAGAAGAATGCCTTTTCCGTGGTTAATGATTTCAGAACGTTCGGCATCACGGATTTTATCGCCTCCGGCGATTCGATGTATGTCGCGCTGAGCATCGGCATCAGCTTGTATCGCACCGATCGCCAAGAAGTGAAGGAAACCTATAAGAATCTTGGCAATCGTCTTGAAATTGGAACAGCCGTGCGCACGATTTTTATCGACGGACACGATTTATGGGCCGGCACCGATCGCGGCATTGCCAAAACCTCGCTGACGCTGCCCAATTTGCTGGCGCCGGAAAGCTGGACGAATTTTACCACGGCAGAGGGGTTGACATCAAATTCCGTGCTGGGTTTTGCCAAATTTCAAGGGCGAATCGCTGCCGCCTTGAGCAACGGCGTGGCACAATTCAACGGCGCTAATTGGAGCAATATCACCGGCAATCTCGGCGACCTTGCGATTAAACAAATTGCCTCCGCGAGCATTAACGGACAAGAGACGCTTTTTGCCGCAACAGCCAGCGGACTTTTTGCGGCGACGACTCCCGGCGTCTGGCAGCGTGTCGGGCCAAATGTGCCATTGGTTACCGGCATGGTGATTGATCAAGCTAATACCCCGTGGCTGGCAACCTCGAATGCCGGGCTGTTTGAACTGGCGAATACGTCCACGGAGTGGTTGCCGCGTGAGCCGGACGGACCCGGATCCAACAGTATTTCATCGCTGGCGCTGGATCAACAAGGCAATTTGTGGTGTACTTCCGGGCTTTCTGATTTGACCGTGGCTTTCACCGTGTATGATGGCCAGCGCTGGCGCACCTTCAGCACAAAAGATGATCCCATGATTTGGAATGATTGCCGCAACATTGCCGTGCTGCAAAATGGCGAACGGTGGATTGGCACGTGGGGAAGAGGGATTACTGTGGTGAAGGGCGAACTTGAGCAATTGGAATTCTCGCGCATCGATCACACCAACAATATTCTTGCCAGCGCGTTGTCCAACGATCCTTCTTACGTATGTGTGCCTTTTCTAAAACAGGACTTGGCAGGCAACGTTTGGGTTTGTAACTATGACGCCATCAATTCGAATGCGATTGCCGTGTACACTGCGGCCGGTAATTGGAGATATTTTTCAACCTCTGAAGGCCTCACGAGTGATATTGTAACGACGCTAGAAATTGAAAAAACCGAAACCAGCGACCGGATTTGGATCGGAACCGGCACCGACGGCGTCACGGTGATTGATTACGGCGGCACGCTCAACGATAAATCCGACGATGATCTCTCCGGCGAGCTTGACGAGGATGATAATCTGCTCAACAACCGTGTCAATGCGATTGCAATAGATCGCGACGGCTTCATTTGGATCGGCACTGACGGCGGACTCAACTATTGGTTTGCCGGCGGCGTGAGCAGTCGCTTCGGTTTGATCAGCGATCTGGTGCAGGTGATCAGAGTCGATCCGCGCAACAACAAATGGATCGGCACCAATGCCGGCATTTCCGTGCTCTCCGGCGAGGATAATTTTTCACTCTCCGCCATCACCATCGAAAACAGCCGGCTCGTTTCCAAATCGATTACGGATATGGTGTTCAATCCTGAAAACGGGGAGGTTTGGATCGCGACGACCAACGGCATTTCGCGCTTGCGCACGCCGTTCACCGCGCCCAAGGCCGATCTCAACTTTCTCACCGGCTATCCCAATCCTTTTCGCCTCGGTGAGGAGGGCAGCCGTTTCGTTATCAGCAATCTCTCGGAAAACAGCGCGGTGAAAATTTTCAGCGCTTCGGGCGAGTTGGTGCGTTCCTTTGCGCGCGAACAAGTGCCCGGCGCGCAAGTCATCTGGGATGG
>QEVD01000562.1 GCA_003576975.1 Candidatus Zhuqueibacterota bacterium | reverse complement strand
AAAAGTCATTGCAAATTCTCCAACAACGATAGTTCAAGTCAACGCGCAATTTAACATTATTTCATGAAAGTTCAAGGGCAGCACATAAAAAAATGACGGCCAGCCTGCGCTTGACATCGCCTTTTCTGCTGCGTATTTTAATCGCCACAGTGATTTGGGGAACGGGAATTTTACCCAACGAGGGCGGCGGTCCGCCCCAACCATTACCGATCATGCGGCGCGCGTCCGGGTCACAAAAGCGAAAAGATGAAATCTCGACCAAAACGCCCATCTGTGCTTAAACATGACACCGCCGCAGAGACGTCCCGCCGGGACGTCTCTACCGTTGCTATTTCCACGCCGTCGGTTCTGCCACCGATCACTTGCATACAAAAAAACTGAGCAGAGAATATGAAAATCACCTCCATATGGCTCACCCTTGCAATTGCATTGACCATTCTCTGCGGCAACGCCTCCGCCTCGCAATTCAAACAACTCCTGCCGGTCACGAACAAGATTCTTATGCTGCATTTTGACGACGGCTACGTCGAGCATTATGGCCTCGGCCAGGCGGGCAACGACGATCGCGTCGTCAAGTCCGAGCTGCTGCTCATTTGGGCGATGCGAACCGCTTCGTACACCCTGAGCAGCGCTGGCGATCCCAACTATGCCACGCCGCAATCTCCCCTTAAGGTGGGCCGCAAGAGCAAGGGCAAGGATTTCAGTTCGATTCATGCTCAAAACTATCCCTATGTGCTGGAACATTTCATTTACCTCGAGCTGCCTCATCCCTTGAAGCACGGTAAAACCTATCATCTCAATTTTCCTTATCTGGATCAAACCCTCAGCGACACAACTTTCGTTTATGACGAATACGCGCTGCGCTCGGAAACCATTCATGTCAATCAAATCGGCTACGCGCCGTCAGCGCCGGTGAAGTATGCTTATCTCTCGCATTGGATGGGCGATCTCGGCCCGCTTGCGCTGGACGGCTATGCTGCCTCACATTTCTATATAGTTGAAGAAAAATCCCGAAACGTGGTTTACACCGGAACCATCGAGTTGCGGAAAGCCCTGCAAAGCGGCGGAGCGGACAACGGTTACCCGACACACGCGCCCTACGGTAGCTTCACCGGCGCCGATGTTTGGGTTGCAGATTTCTCGGATTTCACCCGGCCGGGCGAATACCGTTTGATGGTCGAGGGAATCGGATCATCTCACCCGTTTCGCGTTGATGATGATGTTTATCGCGAGGCGTTTTATACCACGATTCGCGCGCTTTATCTGCAACGCTGCGGCGTGGCGTTGGAAGCGCCTTACACGCAATGGACGCGGTCGCGCTGCCATCATCCCGCCCAAGGCGACACCGTGATTCTTTCCAACTGGCGCTATATGGATGGCGGCAACGCGTTCACGCAATTGCCGCAATATGCCACCAACATCAAAAAACCGTTTTGGGGCGGCTGGCACGATGCGGCAGATTGGGATCGCAATGCCTATCATTTGAATGCCTGCAAGACGCTGCTGCTGGCGTATGAATTGCGTCCCGAAAATTTTTCGGACGACGAGCTGAACATTCCGGAAAGCGGCAACGGCATTCCGGATATTTTGGATGAAGCACGCTGGGGCGTGGATTTCTTCAAGCGCATGCAAGAAGACGATGGCGGCATTCACGGCGGCATCGAAACCTGGCGACATCCGGCGACCGGCGTGAGCTGCGTGACCGACACCGATCAATGGTACGCCTACGCGCCTGATCCGCAGGTGTCATTTCATTATGCCGCGGTCGCGTGCCAGATGGCCTATTGTTTGGAAGTGGCCGGCCATGCCGAATTCAAGTCGGACTATCTCAACTCGGCGCGCCGGGCTTATGACTGGGCGATGCATCACATTTTGCCGGGGGATGAAACCAAAGTGCGCGACTTTCGGCAATATGCGGCGGCGTGGCTGTTCCGTCTCACCGGCGAGGCCCCGTTTCAAGAGCAATTCAAAAAAGACAATGTAATCAGAAGCACGACCGCCGAGTTGGAAGTGTGGGAGTCGCACGATCAGCAGTGGGGCGTGTGGACTTATGTGATGACGGAGCAGCCTAGCATCGATCAGAATCTCAAAAACATGCTGGCGCAGGCGGTGGAGAACTGGGCTTTCTCCGATCATCTCAGCAGCGCCAATCGCCGCGGTTATCGCTATGGCAATGATTGGTGGTATCCGGTAGTGTCCGGCACGGCCACGCGGCCGAATATTTTTCCGTTGATGGTCGCGCATGCGATCAGCGGAGATGAAAGGTATCTTTCCTATGCCTACACCACGTGTGATTATATTCTCGGCGCGAACCCGTTGAACATGTGCTGGGTGTCGGGCATCGGCGAGAAGCATCCCGAAGAATTCATGCACCTCGATTCGTGGTATTACAATCAGGAAAAAGGCATGATACCCGGAATCATTCCTTACGGGCCTTACTGGTATGAGGAAGGAACACCCGGCGGCCCGTGGGATCCGCAGTGGGGCAGGACGACGACATACCCGGCGGCGCGGCTCTGGCCTTCGCATGAGTTGTGGTTTGAAAACCGCTATTGTCCGCCGGCCAATGAATTCACCGTGCATGAATCAATCGCCCCGGCTGCGGCGGCGTTTGGATTTTTGAGCAAGCCCGGCGGCAAATTCACCGGCGTGGCCGGGAGAAAATCCGAGCCGGTTGGTGATTTCGGGCTGCTGCAGAATTTTCGACATTTTCGGCAGAGAAGTCGCAACGCTGTTAGAGGAGGTTAGAAACACCGGCCAACACACGGTAACTTGGGAGGGAAAAAACGCCAACGGCCAGGCGGTAGCCAGCGGCGTTTATCTGGCTGTGGTGAAATTTCAGAGAACGACACTGAGCAGGAAAATGTTGTTGGTGCGATAGAGGCGAGCGAGCAAATGGGCTACGGTCGGCGCAAACCGGAGGTGGAGGAGTTGCGGAAGCAGTTGCAATCAGCAAAAACATAAAGCAAGACGCAATTTTGCAGAGGGCAAATCCCGAAGGGATGCCATGTTTATAGCCAAACGCCAACCATCGTCAACAAAACCGCGTCAGCGGTGACATGTCACGTCGCGGGTGTTTTGTTTGAAGCGCGAAATTGCCGAACGCGCAACATGCTGTAGGGGCGAGCGGTCCGCTCGCCCCTACGATATCGGATCATGGGCGTGCGTCCTGGTCTCGATCGCAACGCCCTCATCATTCGAAAAAATGAACGGAGTCATTCATCATGTTACATCACTTGCCTCTCAAACACCCGCAACCCGATGCCAGGCGCTTCATCAACATTCTCATGGGCCGCGAAAAAAGTGCGCGGGTGCCGTTGGTGGAATACATCGTCGATGATGTCGTCATGCGGCCGATTGTCACCGATCTGCTCGGGCGCCAATGGGCGCCGGAAGCCGCCGATCGCGAATCGCAAAAAGCCTATCTCGACAACTTCATTGCGTTATGGCAGCAGTTGGGTTACGACTTTGTCCGTTTCGAGCGCGCGCTGGCTTTTCCCGTCAAGCAGATGGTCGAACCGGATCCTGTTCCCGGCTCCGATAAGCAACGGGCGTGGGCCGATGAACACGAGGGCAGCATCCGCACGTGGGAGGATTTTGAGCGCTATCCCTGGCCCACAGTCGAGCAAATGGATTTCTTTCCCTTTGAATATTTGAATGCTCATTTGCCGGAAGGCATGGGATTGATCTCCTCGCACGGCGGTGGCGTGTTCGAGCATCTCTCGTGGATCATGTCGTTCGAGGGCCTGTGCCGCGCGCTGTATGAAGACCGGCCGCTGGTGGAGGCCGTTGCCAACCGGCTGGGCGAGCTGATGACGGGCTTCTACCAACACCTGTTGGATTTGGATCATCTCATTGCGGTTTTTCCCGGCGATGACATGGGCTTCCGCACCGGGCCGCTGATCTCGCCCAAAGATTTGCGCGCGCTGATTTTGCCCTGGCACAAGCGCTTTGCGGCGATGGCGCACGCCAAGGGCCTGCCTTATTTTCTGCACTCCTGCGGCGATGTGCTCAAAATTATGGATGATTTGATCGATGACGTTGGCATCGACGGCAAACATTCGTATGAAGACGTCATCATTCCCGCGCCGGAGTTTCAAGCGCGTTATGGTGATCGCATTGCGGTGTTGGGCGGAATGGACGTTAATATTCTCGCCGCCGCCACGCCGGCCCAGGTGCGGGAGCGCGCGCGGTTTTTACTCGAAACCTGCGGCAGCCGCGGCCGCTACGCGCTCGGCTCCGGCAATTCAATTCCGAGTTACGTGCCGCCGGAAAATTATCTGGCGATGCTTGATGAGGCGTTTGAGGTGCAAGTCAGCATTTGAAAATCAAAAAGCAGCTTCGACCTTTCTGGCGTGCGTGATTTCCCTTTGCCCAATCGGCCGAATTTGAGCAGGAAACAGCGAAACCACCGCCATGGTTTCACCATCCAATGCGACAAACTCAACTTCGTATCCTTCGCCATTGTGATGCACCATAACCACGGTGCCAACATCGCCCGCGCGCAACTCATGTTCGGGAAGATCGGCGGTGAGCACGACACTATCAAGCTCGCGAATCATGATGATCTCCTTTTCAAAGGGTATGCCGTTGCAAATCGCGGAACTGTTTCGCCGTCTGCGATGAACCATATCGAGCTGTAGGGGCGAGCGGGCCGCTCGCCCCTACGATTGCCGGCCCATATGGCGCGCGGCTTAAACATGTCAACGTTGTAGAGATATCCCGGCGGGACGTCTCTACGCCTCGGCAGGATCGGTAATGCGCGCCGCAACAAACATCGCCAACAGGCTGAAACCGGCGGCGAAATAACAGATCGCGCGGAAGCCGAAATGTTCATACAAAAAACCGCAGGCCGCGGCGCTGGCAGCAATGGTGATTTGTGAGGTGAAATTGCGCAGCGCGAGATAGGCCCCGCGCTGCTGCGCCGGCACGAGTTCCGTGAGCAAGGCTTGAAACGGGCCTTCCCGCAAAGCCAGAAAAACGCCGCCGGCAGCACAGGCGAGATAAAGCTGAACCATCGTCGTGACATGCGCCAGCCCCGGCAAAACCGCGACCAGCAGGCCGCTGCTGATCACGATCAAGCGGCGTTTGCCAAAGCGATCCGACCACCAGCCGCCGGAAAATGCCGTAATCGTCGAGGCCAGTCCGGTGACGAGAAACACCAATCCGATTTGCGGCGCCGTCATGCCGAAAGCCGCGTTCAGCCATGCGCCTAAATAAGTCAGCAAGCCGGAAGCCGTTGCAGCGAACGCCAGAGCGAGCAACAAGCCGCGGCGTGTTACCGGCATGCGCCAGTAGTGCGCATAGGCTTTGGTTTGTTGGGTAATGAGCCGCGCAAAACTCCAATCCTCGGTTTGCGGCGCTTGAGCAAGCGCGGGCAAAGCATG
>QEVD01000561.1 GCA_003576975.1 Candidatus Zhuqueibacterota bacterium | reverse complement strand
CCTCGCGAATATGCTTTTGTTCGTCGATCAAATTGAAATCCATGTCTCCACTCTCTCTTTCATTTCAAAATTTACCGCCCGGGCGATCAGCTAAACAACGTGTGCACGTCAAAGAATTGCCGGGGCATTCAATGCAATTCGCCGGGCGGTGATACTATTTGGCATACTCATAAAAACCTTTGCCTGCCTTACGCCCGAGATGCCCAGCAGCCACCATTTTGCGCAGCAACGGACACGGGCGATATTTATCGTCGCCGAGTTGCGCGTGCAAAACGTTCATGATGTGCAGACAGACGTCCAGGCCGATAAAATCCGCCAGCGTCAGCGGGCCCATGGGATGATTCATGCCGAGCTGCATCACGCGATCGATGGCCTTAGGCTCGGCGACGCCTTCCATCACGCAATAAATCGCTTCGTTGATCATCGGCATGAGCACGCGATTGGAAACGAATCCGGGATAATCATTCACCGCCACCGCGATTTTGCCGAGCTTCTCAGCCAATTGCATGATGCTCGCAAACGTCTCGTCGCTTGTCGCCAAACCGCGAATCACTTCTACCAACTTCATCACTGGCACGGGATTGAAAAAGTGCATGCCGATAACTTTTTCCGGTCGCTGCGTCGCGGCCGCCAGCTCCGTGATTGAAATGGAAGACGTGTTGCTCGCCAAAATGGTTTTAGGCGGGCAGAGCGTATCGATCTCCGCAAAGATTTTCTTTTTCAGGCCGGCATCCTCCGTTGCCGCTTCGACGACAAGTTCGCAGGTATTCAGGCTTTGCAAATCGGTGGAAGCGGCGATGCGAGCAAGAATCCCGGCCATGTCGTCATTGGTAATCTCCCCTTTCTTGATTTGCCGCGCAAGATTGTTTTTAATGGCAGCCAGCGCGCGATCAAGGAACTCCTGCTTGATATCCACCAACGTAACCGCGCAGCCGGATTGCGCAAACACATGAGCAATGCCGTTGCCCATGGTGCCGCCGCCAATGACGCCGATGCTTTGCATGCGCTTTCGCCTCACCTCTTTGGAGTCTTCAGCTTATTTTCGTATGTGTGAATGCCCTCGCGGATACGACGGCACAGGTCTTGTGATTTTTCGCAATCAGCAATCATTGTGATCGCCTGGCCTGCCGATGCCACCAACAGCGCCGCTGTTGCTTGCGAATGAAACTCCTGGGAATGCAAATCATAATCCGCGACACGGCGACGATCGTAAAGGCGATGCAATATCCGGTAAAGCTGCTGGCCTTCGATCACGCCTGAATTATTGATACGACCTTGCAACTGACCATGCGCTTGTGGGCCAATCGACGCCTCAAATCCCAAACCGGACAGAAAGGCGACACAACGATGAAAGACCGCGTAATAAGCACGATTGGTCGCAGTGCGATAAGCCGCTTCAGAGGGCGCTTTGAGCAATTGCTGAGCAATTTGCAAAAAGTCGTCGCCGCGCATTCTCAAAATCCCCCGGCTACGAGACAAATCATCGCGCCTTTTTCAATGGGAACTTGTTTGATCATTTCTCTGTCGAATTGATTCGTCTGAGCCAGCACTTCCTCGACGGTTCCAGAAACGGCGGCTTCAATCGTGATCCAACTGTTGTTTTCCAGCTCCGGATCAATGACGTATACAAACTCGATTTTCTTCACTGCGGCAAAACAATCGTACACCAATCGAACGGCTGTTTCCAAGTGTGGGAGCAAATCATTGACGACAGCGAACTGCCAAACTTCCCTGGAAACTTGATAACCGCCAATTTGACGAGCCGGAAGCCCGGATTTTTTTTCAGCCGGAGGCTGCCGCTGAACATGATAGGCAGCCATCGGCTCTGCCACTTGGTTTGCTGGAGGCGTCGTTTCCCGTTGATAAGAAACGGGTTCATCTTCTGGCGGCTGCGGTTTTGGTCGCTGCATGTTCATATCCTCGAGTAGCCCGCATTTTCCACAATCACCGCCGACGCTTCGCCGCCGCCGATGCAAATCGCCGCCATGCCGTATTTCTTTTTGTATTCTTGCAGCGCATGAATCAAGGTGACGAGAATGCGGCACCCGCTCGCGCCAATGGGATGACCCAGCGCCACGGCGCCGCCGTGCACATTCAGTTTTTCCAGGGGAATGCCGAGTTGCTGCTGCGCCGCGAGCGCAACCACGGCAAAGGCTTCGTTGATTTCAAAAATATCGATTTTATCCAATGAAAATGCCGATTTCTTGAGAATCTTGTCAATCGCATCGATCGGAGCCATCGTAAACCACTCCGGCTTTTTCGCAGCAGAAGCTTGACCGACGAGTTTTGCCTGCGCCTTGACGCCCAACTTCTCGGCAATCTCTCTGGCCATCACCACCACCGCGGCAGCGCCATCATTTATTTTGGAGGCATTCGCAGCGGTGATTGTACCTTCTTTGTCAAATGCCGGACGCAACGCCGCCATTTTTTCGAAGTTGGCCTTCTTTGGTTCTTCATCATCGGCAATCAAAATGGGATCGCCTTTTTTCTGCGGCAGGGGTACGCCCACGATTTCTTTTTGGAATAAACCGTTTGCCTGCGCCGCTTGCGCGCGTTTGTAGCTCGTTATCGCGAATTCATCTTGCCTGCCGCGCGGGATGTTGCATTCGGCTGCGCACAGTTCTGCCGCATTGCCCATGTGAAAATCGTTATAGACATCCCATAAACCGTCTTTGATCATGCTGTCAACCAGCTCGCCGTGGCCGAGGCGATAGCCGTCGCGCGCTTTGCTCAACAGATATGGTGAATTGGACATGCTTTCCATACCGCCGGCCACGACAATATCGGCATCGCCAGCCATGATGGCTTGCGCCGCGAGCATCACCGCTTTCAAACCGGAGCCGCAGACTTTGTTGATCGTCATGCA
>QEVD01000035.1 GCA_003576975.1 Candidatus Zhuqueibacterota bacterium | reverse complement strand
AAAATAAAAATGGCGCGGTTCGCCCTCCGTGGGTCGCCGCGCCAAGTCGGATGCAGTGCAAAGCTGTGGTGCTGGAAATGCGCTCGAGAGCGCGTTCGGGTCGTCCCTGGCCCGAGGCTCCTGCCTGAGCCGTTGCAACGCTTGCGCGTTGCCGAGGTGAAGTTGCAGGGGCGATGACGGAACCGGCTGCGACGCCGTGCTTGGCGCCGTGTGCCAAACGCCAGTCGAATCTGTCCTGTGGAATTCGAAGGCGCTTGTCACATCTCCCTGGCGGCATCCCTGCCGCCACTCTGCCGCCGTCATGCCTGCAACGAAAAAGCGATACTAGCAAATCTTGATCATCCTGATCAGCATAAGCTTGAACGACGCCCTCCTGGCGCGAGTTCAAACTTTATTACAACGCCGCGGGAACGTTCTTTCTTGTTCACGCGAGAGGTGATCTGGGCGTCCTGCCTGCCATACGAACTTGAAACACCCTGAGACAGCGTGATTCAAATTTGTAAGTCCAACAACTTTTGCGAGTGCAAATCCTGTTTTTGGACGACTGCCCTAACAAATTTGCATTTTGCGTGCCACGAAATCAAAGTTTGTATGATTATTTTGACAACCAGGCGGGCAAATCTGGTGTGAATGATTTGTAAAAAAATCAATGCCACGAAAACGGCGGGGTTCGGATGAGGTAAATGTCCTGCGCTATTTCTGCATGGTGGCTTGAGCTTTCTGACCGTCGCGCCAATATTCGAGGCGCAGACTGTTGGAGCTATCGTGCAAGGCGAGCGCGGCAAGAAACTCCGTCACATTGTGAATGCGTGATTGCTCGATCTGCAGGAGAATATCGCCGGCTTGCAGGCCGCTATTTTCGGCGGGGCTTTCCTCCCACACGCTGGAAATCAAAACCCCTTCTTTTTCGCCAAAAAATTCCGCCAGCGCCGGTGTAATCGCCTGCACGGTCATGCCCCAGCTTTCAGCCTCGGTTTGAGAGGAAAAGGCGTTGGAGGCTTCCGGTTCTTCGGAGAATTCCATCAACAAATTCGGCATGGCATAAATCGGCGCATCGACGCGCAACGACAATGCAATCGCATCGCTCGGCCGCGCATCAATGCGATAGGTTTTCGAACCGTTTTGCAGCACGATCTCCGCATAGTACGTGCCGCCTTTCAACTCAGTGATCGTGATGCGCTCGACTTCGATGGTCAGCGATTTAAATATGTTGACGATGAGATCGTGCGTCATGGGCCGCGGCGTGGTCACGTGCTGCTGGCCCAGGTGAATCGCCAATGCCTGCTCGCCGCCGACGGACAGCGGCAGAATGCGATCGCCCTGATCTTCGCGCAACACCAAAATCATTTCGCCGGACTCGGCGCTGCCGCGAATGGATTTGACTTTCATTAGAATGGCTTTGTTATCGTCGCGGGAGGAACAAAACGTAAAAAAAACGAGAAGACTCCCGAACACAAGGGCGGCGGGGAGCTTGAAACGGCGGTTCATAGGCATGCTCGCATTGTAGTCAAGAACGTCGGCAATATCATGAAAAAGAACAACGGAAGCAATATTAATTTTGCCCGCGCGGCGCTCATCTTTTTTATTTCAACCGGCCGCACCAGCTTAGGAGGAAATAAATTAACATTTGCAAGAATCGCGAGAGACATTCGGACAACGATTCTATGGAGTGGCATTAAAGGAACATGCTCATTTTTAAAATTCGCGTTGATTGGCGTTCATTCGCGGTTTGACATATGGGCAAGTTATTTAAGCGACCATCCTAAGCAAACGAGAAAGACGACGCGAGAAAGCAAACAAATCATTCCCTTTCTTCGCGGCGAAGACGATTGTTCAAGGCGCGCCGCGATAATCCCAACAAGCTGGCGGCAATGGTTTGATTGCCATCCGCGCGCCGCAGCGCTTCCTGAATCAGCAATTGTTCGGCTTCCGCCAGTGTGGGAAGACGCTCTGAAAACCTCAAGGCGTTCAGGGTTTCGCTTTCCACGCGCGGCAAAGACATCGCGCCCGGCGGGCTTCCTGTTCCGCTGGTTTGCGAAATTTTCTCGCGAAAGGAATTCATCGCCAGCACGCCGGCGGTATGCCGGCTCACGGCGTCGAAGATCATGCCTTCCAATTCGCGCACGTTGCCGGGAAAAGGGTAGGTGCGCAACAGCGCGGCCAGCTCGCGCGGCGCGGTCGGCTTCTTTTTGTTGAGCACACGCGCGGCTTTTTCCAAATAACTTTCTATCAAGAATGGCAGATCGTCCAGGCGCTGGCGCAGCGGTGGAATGTGAATGTGATGCGCTTGCAGGCGAAAGTAGAGATCTTTGCGGAAGCTTCCCGCGTTCAGTTTTGCGGCCAGGTCTTGATGCGTTGCCGCCACAATGCGCGCTTCCGACATTTTGGGCATATCCGAGCCTAGCGGATAGTAGCGGCCTTCTTGCAGCAGCCGCAGCAGCTTCACTTGCGATTCAGCGCTCAAATCGCCGATTTCATCCAAAAATAATGTTCCGCCGGCGGCCTGCTCGATCAAGCCGCGGCGCAGCTTTTCCGCGCCCGTGAACGCGCCGCGCAGATGCCCGAACAAGGTGTCGGAGAACAATGTGTCTTCCACGCCGGCGACATTGACGGCAACGAATTCGCCCGGCCGGCCGCTCACGCGATGAATGGCATTCGCCACCAGTTCCTTGCCCACCCCGGTTTCGCCGGTGATGAGCACGGGCAGGGGCGTGGCGGCAATCGCTTCGATATATTTAAAAATGCGAAGCATGGCAGCATGCTGCGTAATGATTTCTGCAAACGCTTCCGGATGCTGCAAGTGATCATCGGATAACAACGATTTTTTCAGCAAATCGTTTTCATTTTTGATCTCTTGCATGTGCAGGGCATGCCGGATGGCGGTCACTAGCCGCGCATCATCCACCGGCTTGACGATGTACTCGAACGCGCCCGCCTTTATACACTCCACCGCGGTTTCGACCTCGTTCACCGCGGTCAACACAATAACGGGCGTTTCCGGATGCGCTTCGATGAGCTGCGGCAACAGCTCTTTTCCCGAGAGGTGAGGCATGTACAAATCCAACAGAACGACGGAATGCTTTTGCTGCGCCAACAATGCCAGCGCTTGCCGGCTGTCCTGGCATTTGGTCACGGCCGTAATGCCGCCAGCGTGTAACGTGATTTCCATGCTGAATAGAAAGCGCTCTTCATCATCGATGAGCAGCACGGGATACTCGGGATAGGTGGTGGGATTCATTTGCTTAATCGGTTTTCATTATCGTCATTTATTTCAAGCAGGCTCTTATGCAATTAGCTCTTCAAAGTTAGAATAAAATTCTGAAAGTGTATCGCCCACTGAAATCCCACTGAAAAGGCCTTTTTTTCTGTGGAAGTTCTACTTCTGTGGGCGACGTTTTCAAAGCTGCTCGAAAAGCTTCGATTTTCAGCTTGTCTGAAAATCGGTGTAGGAGTTTAGACATTCACGTTCGGTAATGTTCAGCAACGGCTTTGCCGGTTTAAGATTGGGCGCGACAGTCTTTATGACAGAGCCTTTGCCGCAGTGCGAAAGGCGCCGGAACTCGGCACGGCGATATTTGCCGCGGGCAGCGTCACGGTTGCCGTCGTGCCCCTTTCCACCTGCGATTTGAAACTCAGATCACCGCCATGATCCGTAATGATTTTGTAAGAAATCGAAAGGCCCAAGCCGGTGCCGCCCAGCTCGCGTTTGGTGGTGAAAAAAGGATCGAAAATGCGCTTGAGATCCGCTTCCGGAATGCCGATGCCTTCGTCGCTGACGCGCACGACGAGGCGGTTGCGTTCGGCCTCGTGCAAGGTTTCGAGACGCAGGCCCGCGTCCCGGCGCCGCAAGGCCTGGCAAGAATTGGTGAGAAGATTGATCAACACTTGTTCGAGCTGCTGGGCATTGCCCATGACAGGCGGAAGATCTCGCGCGAGCGACACCTGAAATCGTTCGGTGGATTTTTTGATCAGCGCATTGACGATGGTGACGGCGTTTTCCACCACGTTGTTGATATCGACCAAATCGCGCGCGCCGCGCACGCCTTCATGGCCGAAATTTTTCAAACTGAGCACGATTTTTTGAATGCGTTTCGAGCCGTCGATCAATCCGGCAAACAATTGCGAGATTTTATCATACATCTGCGAATAGCGCAGTCCGGCGAGAATAAAATCGCCGTTGCGGGCGGCATATTCATCGAGAATCGGTTTGACTTCGCGCCAGCCGCGCGACAGAAATTTTGCGTTCAGCAAAATGAAGTTGTTGGGATTGTTGATTTCATGCGCCACGCCCTGCACCAGAATGCCCAGACTCGCCAGCTTGTCGGCTTGCATGAGTTGCTGCCGCCGCTCCTCCGCCAGCGCCTCGGCTCTTTTTCTGGCAGTAATGTTGCGCACCAGGCCGTCGTACGAAACCACTGCGCCCTGCGCCTCGCGGCGCAGCACGATGAAATTCTTCACCCACCGCACGCTGCCGTCTTTGTGAATGATGCGGTGTTCCAGGCCGGGCACGGCCTCGCCCTGCATGGCGCGATTGGCGCGGGCGATCACGGTGGCGCGATCATCTTCATGCAGCATGCGATACCACAACTCTTTGTCGGCGTCGAATTCTTCCGGAGCGTAGCCGGTTACCGCAACGCAGCCGGGGCCGTGCGTGGTTTCGAGCGCAACGCCGTTGGCAATGCGCACGGTGTAGATATAATCCGTCACCGAAGCAAGCAGGCGCTTGTAGCGCTGCTCGCTTTCGCGCAGCGCTTCCTCCGCGCTTTTGCGCACGCTGATGTTGGTGATCAAGCCGTCATACGAAAGCACGCGGCCATATTCGTCCTTGTTCAGCGCAATCGTGCTCTTCACCCAGCGCAAAGAGCCGTCGCGGTGGATGATGCGATGTTCGAGCGGCGGCTGCTCCTCTCCGGCCAGCGCCTTTGCCGCGTGCATGGTCACGGCTTCGCGATCTTCGTCGTAAACCATTTTGAACCAGAGATCACGATGATGGCGGTGATCCACGGGCGTGTAGCCGGTAATCTCGGCGCAGCCTTCGCCATGATAAGTGGCGACCGCGAAGCCGTTCTCGACTTTGACGGTGTAGATGTAGCCTTTAATCGCCTGAATCAATTTTCGCATGCGATGCGCATTCAGCGCGGGTTCGTTCATAGTGTGATCGGTATCTCGAGTTTAACACAAAAACTGAATGGATAATTGCTAATGGTTAATTGTCAATTACCCATTAACCATTTCTTCCCGTATTGCACCAACTGATTGGCGCGAGAATTTACGCTATTCTGCCGCGGAAAACAAGTCACGCCTCGTTCATTGCAAGGCTTGCCTTTTCCGCAAATTCTGGTTACTTTCAAAACGCTTTCGCAAAATGATGCCTAGGTTGATGTTTCGTTTGTCATGCAATTGCAATTGTCAAGGGTGGGAACTATGTCGCTTTTGAATTTTGTCTCGGACGAGATGATTCCGGGCTTGCTCAATAATTGGACGGAGCATCTCAATCGCGTGTACGGCACGAAAACCGTCTCTGCCAAGTATCATGCGCTGGAATGGAGCGCGCAAGGCTATGTCATCAAAGACACGCGCGGCCGGGAGTATCTCGATTTTTTGGGCGGTTATGGCATTTTTAATATCGGTCACCGCCATCCCCGCGTGGTGTCTGCGGTTAAGGAACAACTCGATCGCATGCCCCTGGGTTCCAAAGAGATGTTGCATCCGCAGGGCGGGCTGCTGGCCAAAAAACTGGCGGAGATTACGCCGGGCAATTTGAAATACGCGTTTTTTTGCAACAGCGGCACGGAGGCTGTGGAGGGCGCGCTCAAACTCGCAAAACTTTATACCCGCAAACACGAGTTTGTGTGTGCGGTGGACGGCTATCATGGCAAAACGCTGGGTGCGTTGAGCGCGACGTATCGCCGCAAATTTAAAGATCCGTTTGAACCGCTGCTGCCGGGCTTCACGCATGTGCCGTTCGGCGAGGTGGAGGCCATGGAAAAAGCGCTCACCGACAAAACCGCGGCGGTGCTGCTCGAGCCGTTTCAAGGTGAAGGCGGCATTCGCATTCCGCCGATGGGCTATTTGCGGCGCGTGCGCGACATCTGCACGCAAAAAGGCGTGTTGCTCATTCTCGACGAGATTCAATGCGGCCTCGGGCGCACTGGCAGAATGTGGGGCTGTGATCATGAACAAGTAACGCCGGACATTTTGTGCAGCGCCAAGGCGTTGGGCGGCGGCGTGTTGCCGATCGGCGCGTTCATTGCGACCGAAGAGGTGTGGCAACCGTTGAACGAGTGGCCCACGATTCATACCAGCACGTTCGGCGGCAATCCTTTGGCGGCGACGGCGGCATTGGCAGCGCTCGACGTCATTGAGATGGAAAAGCTGCCGCAGCGCGCCGAGCGCGTGGGCAATTATTTGTTGGACAAGCTCGAAAACCTGCAAGCACAGCACGCGCAATACCTCAAGGAAGTACGCGGGCTGGGCTTGTTCATCGGGCTGGAGTTTGCCAGCGACGACATTGGTAATTTGCTTTATGAATTGTTCTTTGAGGAAGGCGTGCTGGTTGCGTCAATTCTCGCGAATCCCCAAATCATCCGGCTGGAGCCGCCGCTTATCATCGATGAAAGCGTGGTGGATGATTTCATCGCGCGCTTTGAAGCTGTGCTGCAAAAGCTGCCAAAACGAATGACTCAAAAATCATAATCAGAAGGATGCACTCAAACCAGCGGAGGGTCTCATGTCTCGATACCAGCTTGTGCTAGGAATCCTGCTGTCTGTCATGTTGGGTGTGACAGCTACAAGTTATGGCCGGCAGGCTCAGGATGAAAAAGTCTATCAACAAATATTCGGCAAAACCCAGGAAAAATTCGGGCAGGCCAAAACCGCGCAGGCGGATATTCTCGCGCCGGAGACTTTTGGCCGCGCGCTGAAGAAATACAACGAAGCGCGGGAAGATTTCAAACGCGGCCGCGCGCTGGCCGACATCAACAAAAAACTCGCTGAGATCAGTGTTGATTTGGAGGCCGCCGTGAAATCCGCGAATCTCGGCAAAGTCGCGTTGGAAAAAGCGCTGCGCGCGCGCGAGGATGCGCTCAAGGCCGAGGCCGAGCAAAACGCCGCGGAAAAGTTCGCCCTGGCCGATAAAACCTTCGGCGAGGCCACCCGCCGTGTGGAGGCCGGCGACGTGAACACGGCGCAGAAAAAAGGCGATGAAGCCGAGCAGCTTTTTCGCGAAGCTGAACTGCACGCCATCAAAAACAGCGTGATCGGCGGTGTGCGCAATCAAATCACTCAGGCAAAAGCCGCGAAGATGGATCGCCTCGCGCCGGACAGTTATCGCAAAGCCGAGGCCTTGCTGGCGGAAGCGGAAAAAATTCTCAATACCAATCGTTATGCCGCGGGTTCGGCGCGCGAGAAAGCCGAAGCCGCGGAATACGAAGTGCGACACGCCAAACAAATCGCCGAGCAAGTGCAGCGCGTCAAAGTCGATGAGACGCAATGGGAAAAATTCATGATTGCGTATGAACAAAAAATTGCCGGCATTGCGCGCGAGCTTGATTTTGAGCCGCAATTCGACGAGGGCATCGACAAGCCGATCAACGATATTCGCGAAGCGGTGAAATCGTTGCGCGAGGATCGCCGCAGCCTGACCAATGAAGTGGCTAAGCTCGAGGGCCGCAACGAGGAACTGACCAGGGAACTGAACAGCATTCGTGAAGCGCAAGCCGGCTTGGAATCGCAACTTGAGAAAGAGAAGCGCCGGCAGCAAGAGATGCAGCGGCGCGAGGAACGCATCAAAGGTGTAGAGACCATGTTCACCCCGCAAGAGGCCGTGGTCACGCGCGAAAATGAGCGCCTGCGCATCCGGCTCATCGGCCTGCTCTTCCCCTCCGGCAAGTCCGTCATCCTGCCGGAATATTTTCCGTTGCTGACGAAACTGCAACGCGGCATTCGCGAAGTGCCGGATTCGTTCATCTCGGTTGAAGGCCACACGGATTCGCGCGGCGATGATGCCAACAATCAACGCATTTCGACCGAGCGCGCCATCGCGGTGCAGCAGTATCTCGTCGCGAATATGAATATTCCCGCGAATCGCATTCAGGCCGTGGGGTTTGGCGAGAACTTCCCCATTGCCACCAACGATTCGGAAGAAGGCCGCAGCCGCAACCGCCGCATCGAGGTGGTGCTGACGCTGCCGCAATAACACTTCCACAAAATTCCGCTGACCAGGGCGATCACTGATGATCGCCCTTTTTTTATCCCTCCAACTTTTCCCCCAAAACCTCGCTGGCAGGTATCACGACTGTGTGAAATTTTCGGGCCCCGCACCCTGAGCTTGTCGAAGGGTGCTGGCTTCGACAAGCTCAGCCAGCGGCAAGCTCAGCCAGCGACAAGCCAGCCTTCGACAAGTAAGTCTTCGATGGAATGCAACGTCTTCACACAGGCTGTCTGCTGCACATTCCCAAAATTCGACAAAAGCATCTTGTTGCGCGGTGTTACGCAGGCGTTGGGCAAAGCCGGTAAATCTTCTCTCAGCAAAACTCTTAAGGAGCAGAGAGCCAAGCCTTCCAACATGTGCTGTCAGGGTGGCCTAGCAATCCTATCAGGAGACTCATCTATGATTAAAATCAACGGTGGCCGCCTCGTTCGCCGGTTGGTGTTTACCGCCAGTGCGGTTGCGGCGTTGTTTGTTTTAAACAGCACCGCGCGTGCGCAAAACCTGGTGGTCGATCCTCTGGAGATTATCACCAGCCAGGTTTTTTTTATTTCCGATTTTGACATTGCCGGCGGCGGCAATCCGGCGGAATTGTTCCGCTTTGGGATTCGCAATGTCAGCCAGACGCCCACGAACGCCACTATTGAAATGACTTTCCGTAAGGAAAACGGCCTTTCACCAATTGTCAATTCCGTCACCGAGCCTTTTCTCATGGCGCCGCGCGAACAGCCGCTGAGTGAACGGCGCATCACATATCGCGATTTTCGCGGCTTAGGTGAGAATCCGGATATCCGCGTCGCCAGTTTTCGCTACGATCCCAACGCGGTGGACAATGTCATTGACAACGTTTTGCGCACCGGGCGGCTGCCCAATGGCCGCTATTTTCTTGATGTCATTGTTCGAGATCTCACCAATTCTGGAGGGCCGGTGGAAATCTACAATGATTCCAGAGAATTGTTCATTTCGAGCCTGCCCTCGCTCGATCCCGTCTCGCCGGGCATGCCGGCCGAAGACCGGGATTGCCCGATCGTTTTTACCAATCTGCCGCAATTCAAATGGGATTCCGAAGCGGATGAGTTCATTCTGACCGTCTGTGAGCTGCTGCCCACCAATTCCGGCCCGGAAGACGTCATGCAAAATCCGCCGCGCTTGCGCATTCGCCTGAAACGGAATACCGATTTCTTCGGCTCGCCGGCGTTTCAATATCCCTCCGAAGGTTTGCCGTTGCAAGAGGGCAGAACTTATTACTGGCAAATTCACGCCATCGCCCAAACCCAAACCGGCCCGTTGGAGTTGCCGGGGCAAATTTGGTGCTTCCGCGTCAGTGCCTTCGGCGGCAGCGAGAACGAGTTGTTGTTGCAACAATTGCTCGCCCTGCTGCAAAGCCTGGGCTTGCAAGATGTCACTGCGCTGTTTGAAGCCGGTGGGCCGTTGGAGGGCCATTTGCCCAACGGCAATGTTATACTCGACGGCAAGCGAATCGATCTCAATGATTTGATCACACAACTGCGCATGAGCGCAAAGAAATTGAATTCGTTTTCGGTGGAGTGATTGCTCACAAGAATTGGCGCGGTCACGCATGCAAGAAGGCCAGCGGCGATTCCCAATTCACCTCTGCCTTTGTAATGGCAAACCGCCGGGATTGAACTACGCTACCGGCGCCTCAGCGGCCCACGAGGGGCCGGGACTACAAAATTTATGGATCGAGATATGAAATCGCTCATCACAATCGGCGCGTTGCTGGTCGCGCTTTTCGGAATATCGCATCACGGCCTGGCGCAACAAGCTAACGATGTTGCCGTGGTGCTCAAAACAAAAGGTAAAGTTGATGTCACCCGCGTGCAAAACCGGCCGGCAGAAATCGCCAAGCAGGGCACGCGTCTGCACAACGGCAATCTGCTGCATACCGGCGATGAATCGCTCGCCGCGCTGGTTTTCACGGATGACAAGTCGCTGCTCAAGGTTCGCTCCAATTCCAAAGTTGCCATCAAAGGCATGCGCCAGCAAAACAGCATTGTGAAAACGATTGCGATGGAATTCGGCCAGCTTTGGGCGAAAGTCACAAAGAGCGCGTCGCCGTTCCGGGTTCAGACGCCTTCAGGTGTGGCCGCGGTTAAGGGCACGAATTTTTATTGCATCACGGACGAAGCCGGCAAGATGATCATCATTTGTCTGGAAGGCGCGGTCGAGCTGGCCAACGCGCTGGGCAAAGTGCTGGTGAATGCCGGATATACCGGCACTTTGGAGAAAGATCAAGCGCCCACCGTGCGGCCGTCAACGCCGGATGAAATTCCGAGCTGGGGCGAGGATGACAGCACCGGCGGCAGCTTTGAAATCGAGTTTGAGGACGCCAGCGGGCAGAAGAAGAAGCTCAAGATTAATTATGATTAAGGGTTCATCTAAGAATAACTTCCCTCACACAAACGTAGCCCCCGCCCCTTGTGGGCGGATGACGGAACACTGAAATCTCGTGTCCCATCAATGCCCCACAAGGGGGCACGACTATGATGAACTCAGGAAGTAATTCTTAGACGCTCACTAAGCTTGGTAACGTTCAGCTACGGCCAAGCCGTGACGGAACGAAAATAAATTCTTGCTTGTGACGGCCAGAATTTATCCGGCTGCCGGGGTTGCATCCGTGACGACAGTTTTGCACCACCAAGTCTTTGAGGCGCTATGAAATTTTCTCTACGACTATTGGCATTTTTCGGGCTGATGTCTTGCGTCGGCGTGGGTTGGGCGTTCGAGCGCGGGGAAACGAATTCTTCCTCGTCAAAAAAAACGCCTGAGATCGATCATATTCCCATCACCTCAGCCGAGCAAGGCCGCGCCCTTCGCATTGACGCGCAAATCAATGCGCCCGGCCGTTCGCTGATTTACGTGCGCGTGTATTTCCGGCGGATGGGGGAGAGCAATTTTCGCTTTGTAGATATGCGCCCGGGCGTCAGCGGATACCTCGGCGAAATTCCGGGCCGCATTGTGCAGCCGCCGGGCCTGCAATATTTTTTACTCGCGTTGTTGAGCGATCAAAGCGTGATGAGTTATCCGGCCAGAAATCCTTACGGCCAGCCTTTCGACATTATCGTGGACGAGCCTAATGGCCAGCGCGGCAGCGGCGATCCCTTCAAGCCGGAGTCCATTCCGCCCAGGCGCGACGAGCCGCTGGGCCGGAGATCAACAAAAACAGATTCACTCACCAAGCCCGAACGCATTTCCCCGCAGATGCAGGAGAAGCTGCGCCAAATGGAAGCGCCCAAAGCCGGTGATTTTGAAAACACCCGAACAGGCGCGGCCTTCGCCGCCATGAGCCTGGCAAATCCGATTTTGCCGCTCAGCCCGGAACCGCTGAGCGAGCTTCCCGCTGACGAAGGCGCGCTGATTCTGGCGTCATTTGCGCCGGAGGCGAACGTCGATTCGACTTCCGTGAGAGTGATGCTGGACGGTAAAGATGTGACGGCGCGCGCGCAAATTTCCTCGTTGCTGGCGACAGTGACGGTCAGCCAGCTCAAGGCCGGCAAGCATCAAGTGACGGTCGCCGCAAACGATCGCACGGGCAAGCGTCTGAATCCCAAAAGCTGGCAATTTCAAGTCGCGCGCAAAGCTGAAGCGGTCGAATTCAACGCGGAGGCGCAGCAGAAACTCGCCAGCGGCGTGGCGTTTGCCGAGTTGCGCCACGAAAATTTTGGCGGCACGACGCTCGACAACAACAATGTCGGCGGCAATTTGAGCGGGAAAACCGGGCCGTTGCAGTATGAAGCCACGGCATATTTCACTTCGTTGGAGGATAGAAATTTCCAGCCGCGCAATCGTTTCACACTGAGCGCCGGTACCGGCTTGCTGAACGTGACGCTGGGTGATGCCACGCCCTATTTCAATGATCTCGTTTTGTACGGCCGGCGCGTGCGCGGCTTGCAGGCGGGTTTGCACACCGGCATCATCAATGTTGATTTCATCACCGGTGAAACCATGCGCGGTATCGAGCCGATTCCGAACGGCTTGAGCGGCGCGTACCGCCAGACGATGTGGGGCATTCGTCCGAGCTTGGGCGGGCGCTCATTTCAATTCGGATTGACGCTGCTGCGCGCGCGCGATGACACCACCTCCATCACGGCCAACCGCGCCACCGTTGCGCCGCGTGACAATCTCGTGATCGGCGCGGATTTTCTTATGTCGGCGGATCGCCGGCGCATCGAATTCAAAGCCGCCGCGGCGCATTCGTTTATGACGAAAGACACGCGCATGCCCATCATCACGCAGTCGTATGTCGACAGCCTGTACACCGATGGCAGCGTGAAATTGCCGTTCGACCCCGCGGACTTTCAGGACTGGCTGATCATCAACGAAAGCACGACGCCGCTCGATCCGACCGGCAAAACGGCTTTGGCGTATCAACTCAGCTTGCGCTTCAACTATTTCAATCAATTCTTCACCTTCACGTTCAAGCAGATCGGCTCGGAATACAATTCCTTCGGCCATACCTATTTGCGCAACGATATTCGCGGCTTCAGTTTTTATGATCGCATCCGGCTGCTGCGCAATCGCGTCAATCTCAACTTCGGCCTGGAACGGTTTACCGATCATTTCGACAACAGCGACGGCAAACCCTCCACCGCGTTGAATGCCGTGCAATTTGGCGTGCTGATCAACTGGAACCGCAATTTTCCCACATTGAATTTCAATTTGCGCAATTATGATCGTGATAACGGCATCAAAGATTTGATCATTACCAATGCCAATATCCTCGGCATTCAGCCGGACACAACCGATCTACGCCAGGATAATCGCACGCGCGATTTTTCGTTTACGGTCAGTCAGGAGGTGCAGGTGTTGAATTACAATCACACGGTTTCCCTCAGCCTGACGAATTCGGATCGCATCGATCGCTGGGCGAGCGCGCGCGTTGCGGGTTTTGGCGGCGGCGATGTAACCTCGGATCTGGTGGCGATCAACGTGCGCACGCGCTACAATTCGCCGTTGATGACGACGTTCAATCTCGCCTTCAACGACAACAATGTTGGCGGGCAGCAAAGCCAGTTCAATTTCAACATGTTCAGCGGCCGCGCGGATTATGAATTTCCCCGGCAGCAAATCCGCACCTTCTTTGGCATGCGTTTCGTCGGCGCTTCGGGACAAAGCGGCGTTACGGGCGCGCCCGTGGTGAATATCATCAAATACACGCAAACCGGCTTTCAACTTGGCGGATCGATTCTAGTCAAACAGCGTCACGAATTCATATTGGACCTGGCGTTGATCAAATACAGCGATAAAGGCGGCATCCAAGCCGGCCCGGTTTTCACGCCGCGCTCATCTTTCACCAACAGCATTGCGCGGGCACATTATGAATTCCGCTTTTGAGGCGATTTGACGTGAATCTGTCGCAAGCGCTGACCAACAAATGGATTTTAGGCAGCGCGATCAGCTTGTTCTCCGTGCTGCTCGCCTTCATTCTTGGCTTTACCACCGCATTCGAGAATCTCGAGCTTAAATCCTACGATCTTCGTTTTGACTTGCGCGGGCCGTCGCCCCCGGAGGGGATCGCTGCGCTCGATATCGTGATTGTCGATATCGACGATCAATCTTTTTTTGATTTGCCGAGCCGCTGGCCTTTTCCTCGCACCTACTATGCCAAGCTGGTCGATAATCTCACCCGCGCCGGTGCGCGCTTGATTCTGTTCGACATCATTTTTTCAGAGCCGACGTTTTCGAATCCCGCCGAAGATCAGGCGCTCGCCACAGCCTCGCGGCGCTCGGGTCGGGTCGTATTCGCGGGCAAAAAGGCTTTTGATCTCGCGTACGGCGGCACCCTCAACACCTACATCGTCAAGCCCATTAAGCCGCTCTTGCAAAGCGGGCCGTGGGGAATCGTGAATATCGAGGAGGATATTGACGGGTTTGTGCGGCGGTATTTGCTGTATGAAAACTGGGAGGGGGCGAGCTATTTGCCGTTGGCGTTGCATGCCTGGCGCCATCTCACACACGAAGAAGCCGCCTCGCCGGACAAGAAAAACGGCGTGGTGCAATTGCCCAGCCGCGCGGAATTGCCGCGCTTTACCAACAGCAGCTTTTTGATCAATTTTCGCGGACCGGCACGCACGTTTCCCACGTATTCGCTTTCCAGCGTGCTGGATGACCGTGATTTTCAGCTTGCGGTCGCCGAACTTGACACGAATTATTTCGACAATGTTTTTTTGCCCAACGAGATTTTCAAAGACAAAATCGTTTTTGTCGGCGCCTCTGCCGAAGAATTGCAAGACGTCAAGTTTACGCCGTTTTATGGCGAGGGCGAGGGCCGGCGCAAACTGCCGGGCGTGGAGGTGCATGCGAACGCCCTCAGCACATTGCTTCTGGGTGATTCCATCAAACGCACGCCGTTTTGGGTTGATCTTCTGGTGCTGCTGCTGGCCGCTTTCGTCACGATGGTTCTCGTGCTGCAAACCCGCACACTGACCGGCCTGGTTTTGGTGGCGTTGGAGCTAATGATTCTGTTGGGCGTGGCGGTGTTCTTTTTCATCAAGCTGTTGACCTGGGCGCCGGTGATTGCCCCCACCCTGGCGATTGTGTTGAGCTATATCGGCAACAACGCCCAAATCATCATTGCCGAGCGCCGCGAGCGCTGGCGCACCAAACGCGTGTTTCAACAATACGTTTCCGAGAGCATCGTCAACAGCATTCTGGCCTCGGGCGCGATGCCGAAGTTCGGCGGCGAAAAGCGCCAGCTCACGGTGTTGTTCAGCGACATTCGCGGCTTCACCACGTATTGCGAAAAACACTCGCCCGAAACCGTGGTGCAACGCCTCAACGAATATCTCACCGAGATGACCGAAATCATCAAGCAGCGCCAGGGCACGCTCGACAAATACGTCGGCGACGAAATCATGGCGGTTTACGGCGCGCCCTATCATTATCCCAATCATGCCGAGAAAGCGTGTGAAACCGCGGTGGAAATGATCGACCGCCTGCGCGAGATGCAAAAGCGCTGGTCCGCAAATGCGCAGGATTATTTTCAAATCGGTATCGGCATCAACACCGGGCACATGATCGTGGGGAACATGGGCTCGCAGCAATTGTTCGATTACACCGTCATCGGCGATGAAGTCAATCTCGGCGCGCGGCTGGAAGGCGCCAATAAAGAATATTGGACGTCGATCATCGTATCGGAATCGACCTACGAGCAGGTGAAAGAACGCGCGCATGTGCGCGAGCTTGATTTGGTGCGGGTGAAGGGCAAGAAGCGCCCGGTAAAAATTTTTGAATTGCGCAGCATGGAGCCGCTGCCGGCGATCGAGGAAGACTTGATCATTCAAATTTATACCCAGGGCCTGGAGCTTTACAAACAGCGGGAATGGACGCGCGCCCTGCAGCAATTCAAGCGCGTGTTGCGTTATTTTCCCTCGGACGGCCCGTCGCGCGTTTATGTGACGCGCTGTTTCAATTTCATCGAGTCGCCGCCGCCGGAAAACTGGGATGGCGTTTATGAATTCAAAACAAAATGAGTTGTAATTGGCTTGAATCTTGCATTTTAGACCTTACAACCATCGCGTTGCGTTTGTCAGGCTTGACTTACATCACCATCGCAAGAGGATTTGCCGGCGCAACACTCGTGTCATAGTTTAAGCCCAACAAAAGCAGACGCCGTCACCTGAAATTGATCTGCGCGATCTCCGTTGTCACAAGGCCATTGCTGAATCGTCGCAAGCGTGAGGGAATTTTGATGCTCGAATGCGCCAGGCCTCTGCGACGCCGCAAGCCAATGTTTCAACACAAAACACGCGGACTTTTTTATCTCTGTCACGATTACGTGCAAGCACTAAGCTAGGATCTCAACCATGAACCACCGAACTCGCATCACCGCGACGCTGACTGTTTTATTGCTCTCGACTTTCGCCGCACGGGCGTTGGGACAAGAGGCGTTGGAGCCGGCGCCGCCGGATACTGTTGCGCCGCCGGAAATTTCCGGGCAGGAGTTTATGGATGGTTTCATGGCAGCGGTGCGCAGCGGCAACCAGGCGCAAGCCGAGCGCTTGGTCGCGCGCTTTCCTTTTCATGCTAATGTGCTGGCAAGCTATCTTTATAATCAAGGCACCCAAGCATACAAACTTGCAGATTACGAAAAAGCGCTCGATGCTTTGGAAAGCAGCGTCTATTTGTTCCGGCTGCAAAATAAAACCGAGGGCGAACAGGAATCCTTGCAGATGATTGCCGAGATTTATGAAAGCATGGGCGATCACCAGCTTGCGCTGGCCAATTTGCAGGAGGTGCTGGCGAAAGCGCGGGCACGAGGAGACGGCATCGGGATGGTGGGCATTCTCAACAAAATGGCTTCGATCTATCGCGAAGCCGGCAATCACGAACAAGCTTTTCGTTATCTCACCCAGGCGCAAACCATCGCGAAACAAGTCAGCAATGACTCGCTACGCATTAGCCTGTTGAATAATTATGGCCAGATTTATTCCGATCTCGGCGATTATTCGAAAGCGCTGTCCGCTTACGAGGAAGCCTTGCAAATCGCGCGCGCAAAATTCGACAAGTCGAGCGAGGGCTGGGTGCTCAAAAACATTGGGAGGGTTTACCAGGCCGGCCGGGATTACGCCCGTGCGCAGGAATATTATTTAAAAGCGTTGGCGCTTTTGGAAGAGGCGCGCGATCAACCCGGCATGGGGCGCGTGTTGAATCAGCTTGGTGAGGTGCAGCAGCTTCTCGGCAACGACGCCAAGGCGTTGTCTTATTTTCATGATGCGTTGAATCTCATGATCGCGACGCGCGATCAATCCGGCGAAGGCACGACGCTCGCGCATTTGGGCGAGTTTTACCGCAGCCGCGGCAAATTCAACGACGCGCTGCTCTCCTTTGAAACTGCGCTTACGCTCAAGCGCAAAGCCCAGGATAAAGCCGGGCAGGCCGATTTGTGGAACCGGCTGGGCGAATTGTACAGCGATCAACAGGATTATCAAAAAGCGCTGCCCGCATTTGAAACGGCGCTCAAAATCCGCCAGGGCATTCATGATCGCGCGGGTGAGGGCGTAACGTTGAATCGTCTGGGAGAAACATATCAACGGTTATCACAATACAAACAAGCGCTGAAATATTTTCGCGAGGCGTTGACGGCAACGCTGGAAGGCGGCGATCCGCGCCACATCAAGCTCGTTTCAAAAAATGCCGGGTCGATTTTCGCCGCCAACGGGTATTATAGCAAGGCCATCGGGCATTTTCAGCGGGCGCTGGAGATTTGCCGCGCTGATCGCGACTCGCTCGGCGCGAGCACGATGCTGTACCACATCGCAGAAACCTACCGCATTTCAGGTGATCTCACGAATGCCGGAACGAATTATCAAGAAGCGTTGCGCTTGCTGAAAACCATGTCGCTCACGCCCGCGGGACAAACACTGCTCGGCGACCTCTATCGCCAGATCGGCGATTGGGCTAATGCCTTGAAGCAGCTTGAATCGGCTTACAAAATTTACGCGGCCGCGGCTGACACCGCAAATCTCGTCACGACATTGAATCAGCTTGGGTTGGCTTATCGCCGCGCCGGCGATTATCAAACCGCATCGGCAAAGCATCAAGCCGCATTGGTTTTAGCGCAAAGCTTCAAGCTCAAGCCGCTGCAAGCCGCCACTTTGACTTATCTCGGCGAGATTAGCCGCAGCGGCCGCAATTATGATGAAGCGCTGCGCCATCAACAAGAAGCTTTAAAGATCTCCAGAGAATTGAACGATGCCGCCGGCGCGAGCCGAGCACTGCATCAACTTGGCGTCACCTACGGGCTGGCCGGCAAGCCCGAGGAAGGCCTGCGCAGCCTCGATGAAGCCATGGCGCTCGCTAATGATATCGGCGACAAAGCCGGTGAAGCAGCAGCCATCGTCAATGCCGGTGAGATTCATAAACGCCTGGGCCAAAACCGCAAAGCGCTGGAATATTTTCGCAGCAGCCTGCGGCTGTACGAAGCGATGGGCGACAAAGCCGGTGAATGCGCCGTGTTGCACCATCTGGGCGAGATGTATATCGCCAATCAAGATTTTCAAACCGCGCTGAAATATTTCAACTATGCCCTCAACGGCCGGCGGTTGGCAGGCGACAAATTGCGGGAAGGCGTTTCGCTCAAGCTTCTCGGCGACGTTCATCTTGCGATGAAAGATTATCGCGCTGCGCTCGGGCGCTATCAAGAAGCCTTGCGTTTGCTGGAAAAAAACGGCGAGTTAAACGACCTGGTCGCATTGTTCACCAGCATGGTCGAGACGTGCACCCGGCTCGGCGATCAGGCGCAGGCGGATTTTTACAAAGAAGAATTGCTGAAAGCGTATCAAGATCTGGGCGATAAGAGCAGCCAGACGGGCGCGCGCCAAGAAACAGGCGGCAAGCAGACACAACACGGTTCTTATGCGGAAAGTGTGCGCCGGCATCAGCAATCACTGGCGTTGCAGCAACAATCCGGCAATCTCGCCGGTGAAATCGAATCGTTGCATCACCTGGGCGAGTTGGCGCGGCGGGCGGGCAAATATCGCGAAGCGTTGACGCATTTTCAAAAAGCGTTGCAACGCGCCGAGGAGTTGCGGCAGGAATCTGCAAAAGGCGCTTCACTGAATTATCTCGGCATGACGTTTTTATCGCTGGGTAATGGCGAGCGCGCCGAAACCTCGTTGCAACAAGCGCTCAAGCTTCATCAAGATCACGGCAATGCTGCCGGCGCGGCTGCAACGCTGGCCTATCTCGGCGCGTTGAACCGCAAAAGCGGCGCTTATGCGAAAGCCCGCGCGTATGTGCAAACGGCAATTGAAATTCAGCAAGAGTTGGAAGATTTTGCCGGTGAAGGCGAGATGCACCGTGCGCTTGCCGGCATTTACGCCGCCTCGGGCGATGATTTTCAAGCCGTCACGAGCCTGCAAAACGCGTTGCAACTTCATCAAAAAGCCGGCAACAAAAACGGCGAGGCGGTGACGTATAAGCAGCTCGGCGTCGTTTGCCGCGCCGCTCAGGACTATGCGCAAGCCTTGCAACATTTCAAAAATAGTCTGCGCATGAGCCGGGGGCTGGGCGATCAAATTCTGGAGCAAGATCTTCTCGGCCAGATCGGTTACTTGTATGAATTGCAAGGTGAGAAAGCCTCGGCATTGTCGTGGTACAAACAGGCAATCGCGCTGCGCGAAGAACGCGTGCCGAGCCTGGTGATGGAGGCCGAAGATGCGCTTGCGCCGATGCCGCAGGTGAACGTTGACGATCGCATCGTGCCTTTGTTTTTTGAATTGCAGGATTACAATAATGCCTTTGCTTATCTCGAACGCGGCAAAATGCAGCCGCTGATCGAAGCGTTGTTCACCGGGCCGGTGAGCATCACGCTGGGCGTGGACGACGAGCTGCGCGAGACGGAGAGCAGCCTGATTACGCGCACGCTGCGCTTGCAGCAGGACTTGCGCGAGAACCTCAGCGAGTCGCGGCGGCAACTGTTGTTGCAGCAACAGCAAGAAACAGATCACCAATGGAAGCTGTTGCGCCGCCGGCTGGTGCTGGCCAATCCCGCCTACGCCGATTTGAAATTCCCCCAGCCGCTGCAAATCCAGCAGGTGCAAAACGACATTTTGCGCGACGATGAAGTGTTGTTGGAATATTTCTGGGGCGAGCAGGCGCTGTACAGTTTTATTATCGGCAAGAAGAAATTTTATCCGTACCTGGTCAAGATCAATATGGCCAATCTGGAGGATAAGATTTCCCGGCTGCTTGGGGCATTGGCGGCAGGTGAGAAGGCGCCGTTTGATCAAGCGCTGGCGCACCAACTTTATCAGATTCTCATTGCACCGCTGGAATCGCGCATCGCCGCGGCAAATCAAAATCAAGCGCTGGCGGCGCTGATCGTTGTGCCGGACGGCATCTTGCATTATCTGCCTTTTGATATGTTGGTCACGCAAGCAACTCCCGGCGCAAGCCAAACCGGGTATTTGCTGGAACACTATCCGCTGGCGTATGCGCCGGCAGCGGCAATGCTGCACACGATCAGCAAACGCGGGGCTTCGAATTACGCCGCCGAGCTGCTAACCCTGGCGCCCTTTGCTGCGCGGGCGTCGGACAGAACCGTGCGCTTCGCCGGCAATGAAACGGCCTCACAAAACGCGCAGCCTTTTTTGCCCTACTCAGCGCAAGAAATCAAGCTGGTCAGCGATCACTATAAACAAACGCACACGAAACTCAACGGCGAAGCGACTAAAACCTTTTTCAAGAATTATGCGCCGGGCAATCGCTACATTCACTTGGCAACCGTTGC
>QEVD01000034.1 GCA_003576975.1 Candidatus Zhuqueibacterota bacterium | reverse complement strand
TGGAAATAAATCCGCGAATGCGACAGAAGGCCCTTGCACCATCGACGCTGCGAAATGTGCCTGAAATTTTCTGCTGCACTTTCATCATGCGCAGATCCCGTTCGGCTTGGTTATTGTCGAACGGAATTTTGAAGTCATACGCGAATGCCAAGATTTCCCGAGCATGCGTGCGCAACCGCTCCAAGAGATTGCGGCTTTTACTTTTCTTTTTTCGCCCGCGGCGATGCGGATCGCCCAGCGGCGGGGGATTGGCCCGAAAGCCCTTCTGTAAAATGCGCTGATATTGTCGTTGGATTTCCAGAAGAGTAGCAGCAGCAAGCCGGCACGTGTTACGCGCGACCCTGGCTTTGGTGGCAAGCAGTAAAGCGCTCATGTCCTTTGCCCATGCTTGCTGATGTTGCTCATAGACAAATTTCAATTCACGCAAGAGATGAACATTGCAAAAAGCATGTTTACAGGTAAAGCGCTGATATGGCTTCCAGAAATCATGCACAGCCGTGCCGTGAAACTGTGGCAGAATGTCCATTTCTGCCATGGCTTGCTGGCCGCGTTTGGGATGCATATAGTAAAAGGTCCGCTCTGCAGTTGAGACCGTATGCAACCAATGCAACTCGCCGTTGGTCCGCATGCCGGTCTCATCGAGATGGAGCACTTCGGCGGTGAGAAGGTGCTCTTTGTTTTTTTGTTCGAGCGGCGCTAACTTCGCGGAACAGAGCTGTTGCCAATTGGCCAACGTGCCCACAGCGACGGGCTGTCCCAACAAATCGCGAAACAATTCTGCCGTACGCTCATAAGGCAACAATTGTTGGTTGAGCAAATACGCCGCCACCGCTTGCATCCGGGAGCCATACTGGGCCTGCTGTGTGACTTCTTGCGGAAAGGGTGCACGTGTCGGCTCTTGGCACTGCGGGCAGATTTTGATCTCCGCTTGATGTTCGGTGACTTCGATCAAGCGCGGTGGCAGATCAAAGACCTGGCGTTTTTCATGTCGCGCTGCAGGCACCTTGGCTAAAGACGTATTGCAATGCTCACAGCGGTCGACACCATGTATTTGGGTACGATCGGGGTTTTCAATTTGTCTGAGCGTGGTGCCGGAGTGGCCTTCTTGGCCGCCGCGTTTTTTGCCAGTCTTCTCGCGTAAACTGGCCGAACGAGGACGTTTCTTCAGGCCGTCACTGGACGGCGGTTTATGGCTATTTTGGCTGTTTTGTGCTAACTGATCTTCCAGGGCCTGCACCCGCGCCCGAAGCCGTTGCAACTCCGCGAAGTGGTTGCATGCAAAAATATAAGCATGAAACCCACGAAAACCTCAGACTTTTTTAAAAATTTTCACATCCGAGGCTAACTAGAGCTGAACAGTTACAAAGAAAGATACAATTTTGCTTCTCATGCTCATATGCGCACCCGTGTGGGCGCAACACATGGAGCCTTTTGGCTTGGAGGGAATGACGATTACTTCTCTCGCCATTACACCGACTGAGCAGGGAATTCCTGCCGGCATTTTTCTGTATGCGGGAACCGATGGTCAAGGCGTATTCCAACGCAATCTATCGTCGCCGGATTCGAGTTGGGCGTCGATTGGACTTGGAGGCAAGCAAATCAATGCGCTTTATGTGTATCACTGGGGCGTTGGACCGGCGGACTTTAATACTCTCTTTGCTGCGGTCGCGCATGACTGGCCCAAGGGCGATTCCACGCGGCTTTATCGCTACACGGCTGAAGAAAAGTGGGTTCCCTCTGACAGCGGAATGGACCGCACGAATCTTAATCACATTCAAACGATTCGCGGCCTGTTCTTTTCTGGCCATGAACCGCCGAGAGCGCTGTTCGCCACGGCAGGTTATCGTACGTATCGCTCATTCGATGCCGGACGGCGCTGGGAGCGAATCTCGCCCGGCCCCGGCTTCGCGGGCGCATTGGAGGTTCATCAATCGAGTGGTTTGGCGTGGGCCGGAGGAATCTTCGGACGTGACTTTCCTCAGTTCCCACGGATTGCTCGATCAAATGATCAAGGAATGACGTGGCAAGCGACTGGCTCCATTTCTCTGGAAAACGTTACTGTGCTCTCACTGGCGGCTCATCCGGGGGACAGCAGGGTCGTTTACGCTGCGCTGCATGGCAACGTTCTCAAGAGCATCGACACCGGCCAGACTTGGTCTGCGACCGGGCTAAAAGATTTGGGCAGACTTTACCTAACCCTTGCAATCGATCCCGCTGATCCGTCCCACCTCTGGGCCGGCGGCGAGAAGCCCGGAAATGGGGACTGGCAGATGATGGAGAGTTTCGATGGCGGCGATACGTGGGCTTCGATCCAGCCTCCACAATGTCACTCCAATTGCAGAGGGATTAGTGATCTGGCAACACAACCTGGCAAAGGTCACGCTGTGTACGTTGCAAAGTACGGGAATGGAGTATGGTTTTATCGGAGCCGGCTCGCGCCGCCCAAAGTCATTCGCGTTCCCGAAGATTTTGCCACGATTCAAACCGCGATCGACTCTGCTACTGCCGGCGATACCATTCTGGTCAGCCCGGGAATTTATGCGGAGAATCTCAATTTTCGTGGAAAGAATGTGGTACTGAAGAGTGTCGAAGGGCCGGAGAAGACGATTATCGATGGAAATCGAAAGGGAAGTGTGGTGACGTTCGCTTCGGGCGAGGATTCAACCGCGCGGCTCGAAGGATTCCTGCTGCGCCAAGGCTCAGGCACGGCGGGCGGCGACGGCAAAATCTATGGTGGCGCGATTTACTGCTTTTCATCATCGCCAACCATCAGGCGAAATGTGATGAGAGAGAATATGGTATTGTCTGCCTGCGGCGCATTGGGTGGCGGCCTGGCGATCATCGGCCACTCGGCACCAGTGATCGAAGGCAACCACCTTTACGACAATAGTGTCACCTCACTGTGTGACGCGATAGTCAACTTTGGCGGCGGTATTTTTGTCGCGGGCAGTTCCTCGCCGAGACTGCGCGAAAACACCATCACTCGCAACCGCGCTGACTTCGGCGGCGGAATCGCTGTGATGGATACGGCTCGTCCCATCATCCAACGAAATATCATTACGCGGAATTTTCGCGGTGGAATTCTCATCACAGAGTTCGCTCAACCCGTCATTGGGGGCACGCCAAGAACTGGCAACGATATCTTAGAGAATGAGGGCTATGAGCTGGAGCGGCGCTTGCATGATGCTGGTCAAATTGAGAAGATCAATGCCCGGTACAATTATTTCGGCGTCTGCCCGCCCACGGAGAATGAAGTCTTTCCGCTCAATGAGTTTGACACGAGCAATTGCCAGCGCTTCGCCGTTCGAACCTATTTTCCGTTGGAAAAGGGAAATGTATGGACGTTTGACAGTCCCGTGGCTATGATCGAAACCATCACCGACACATTCACGCTGGGCAAACGTTACTTCTTTTATCGTTTCAATCAATTCCGGCAGTTCAAAGATATCGCGCTGCGCCTCACGGAAGAGAACAAACTCACCTATCGCTTTGATCCGATGAGTATGATTGAGCATATCTGGGTGGATTTCGGCGCGGAAATCGGCGAGCAGTGGACGCTGACATTGGGTGAGGAAAGATGGACAGTTGAGCTGCAGAGCAAAACCGACACGGTCACGGTGCCTGCCGGTACATTCACCGATTGTTATCGATTCCACTTTCGATTCTCCGGCGATGACAATGACTGGGTCGAGTGGTACGCACCGGGTGTCGGCCCGGTGAAACGTGTGCTCTTGGGATTTGCCGTTATTGAGTATCCGCTCTTGCGTGCGTTCATTCATGGCCTGCCGCTTTCTGTGAACGACAGATCGGGCGACGAGAGACCAGCGCAGTTCAAACTTCACCAAAATTATCCCAATCCCCTGCCGCAAGGGCGATTGCGAACCGGCACAGGAACGGTGATTCGCTACGATCTCCCCCAAACTGCTTTCGTCTTGTTGGAAATCTACAATCTGATGGGACAAAAAGTGCGCACGCTCGTTGCAATATCGCAGCCGTTGGGAAGATACGAGGTGTCTTGGAACGGGAGGGATGACGCCGGCAAGGTACTGCCCAGCGGCGTGTATTTCTATCGCCTCGACGCGGGAAATTTCACGCAAGTGCGCAAGCTGACGCTGGTCAGGTGACTCAACGTTGCGCCCCGGAGTTTTCTTTTGACAAGATTGATTGGATCAAAAGGTTGAATAGAATTTAGACCAAAATCCTTTTGCCCGATTCTCCCATGCTAATCATCTTCAATTCATATAGCTCGGCAAGATTGACAGATCACCTATTGTGCCACAATTATAATTTCTTCACCAGCCTTGCTGTTTCCGTTAATGATGTGAAAAGAATTTCTGCGGCTTTTTCGCGGAGAGACGGTTGGCTCAGCGGTTAGCGGCGGAGGTACAAGCGTGATGCGAATAGCGTCAAAAAATCTTGCTAGGGCGAGGCCGGCAATTCTCATCATGTGAATTTACACGCCTCAATCATTTTTTGAGGTCAGCAGCGAAATTGACTATTTGAACAGAGAGATTTTTTATTACTTTCTTGCTCGCGGGTAAAATGGTGTGATTAATACATTGCATGCTCGTAGATGATTTATCTGGATAGAAAGTTTTTCGCAAGTGAAAACGCTTTTTAAGTCCAAAGGATAAGTTCATGGCAAAAATCACTTTTATGGGGGCCGGCAGCACGGTGTTCGCCAAAAACATTCTGGGCGATTGCATGTTTAGCGCGCCACTATGCGAGGCGCATATTGCGCTTTATGACATTGATGCTGCGCGCCTCGCCGAGTCGAAGATGATGCTGGAGAATTTGAATCGAAGCATCAATCAGAATCGCGCTCACCTCACGGCGCATCTGGGCGTCGAGAATCGCAAAGAAGCTCTGCAAAATGCCAAGTACGTGGTGAATGCGATTCAAGTCGGCGGCTACGAACCCAGCACGGTGATCGATTTCGAGATTCCGAAAAAGTACGGATTGCGCCAAACCATCGCCGATACACTCGGCATTGGCGGCATTTTTCGCGCCCTGCGCACGATTCCAGTGTGTCTTGATTTTGCTCGCGACATGGAAGAAGTCTGTCCGAATGCATGGTTCCTGAACTACGTCAATCCCATGGCCATGGTCACCGGCGCGATGTTGCGGGCCTCCGGAATTCGCACCGTGGGTTTATGTCATTCCGTGCAAGTTTGCGCGCGCGGGTTGCTCCGGCGCGTCGGTCTCTTGGACAGCGTCAAAAATCTGCAATGGAAAATTGCCGGCATCAATCATCAAGCCTGGTTGCTCGAAATCACTGATGATGGTAATGATTTGTATCCCGAAATCAAGCGCCGCGCGGCAGAGATGAATCGCCGTGCACGCGAAAAAGATGTCATCAAACACGATGACATGGTGCGCTTCGAGCTGATGCGCCATTTTGGATTTTATGTCACCGAAAGCTCCGAGCACAGCGCCGAATACATGCCGTACTGGATCAAGAGACTTCATCCGGAATTGATCGATGAATTCAACATTCCGTTAGATGAATATCCCCGGCGCTGTATCAGTCAAATCGAGGAGTGGAAGGAACGCGGTCAGGAGTTGGTACAGAACAAAAATTTGACACACACACGCAGCGATGAGTATGGCTCGCATGTCATGGAAGCAATGGAAACCGATGCGCCGTTTCGCATCGGCGGGAACATTTTGAATCACGGCTTCATCACCAATTTGCCAGATAAAGTGGTGGTGGAGATTCCCTGTCTGGTCGACCGCAACGGCGTGCAAGGTTGTTATGTGGGTGATCTTCCTGAACAATGCGCCGCGCTTAACCGCACCAACATCAACGTGCAGCTTTTGACGATTGAAGCCGCGCTCACGCGCAAACGCGACGCGGTTTATCAAGCGGCCATGCTCGATCCGCACACCGCTGCAGAATTGACGCTCGATCAAATTCGTAATCTTTGCGACGATATGATCGAAGCGCACGGCATGAATGCGATGTTTGAAAAAGGAGATTCCCATGTTGACGCCTGAGCGGATCGATGAATTAATCACCATTTATCGCGATGGTTTGCTGAACGATACTTTACCATTCTGGCAGAAGCATGCTCCCGATCGTGAGTGTGGCGGTTTTTTGTTTTGCCTCGATCAAGACGGCAGCGTGCTTTCCACGGACAAACCGATGTGGATACACGGCCGCTATGTTTGGCTGCTGTCCACTCTCTATAATACGGTCGAGCCGCGAGCAGAATGGCTGGAGTTGGCGAGGCACGGCATTGATTTCATCCGGCGCTATGGGTTCGATGATGATGGCACGGCATTGATTTCATCCGGCGCTATGGGTTCGATGATGATGGCCGAATGTTTTACAGTGTCACGCGCGAGGGCCGGCCTTTGCGCAAGCGGCGATACATTTTCACCGAAACGTTCGGCATGATCGCGCTCGCCGCTTATGCCAAAGCCACGGGCGAGCAAAAAGCCGCGCAACAGGCAAGCGAGTTGTTCCGTCTCGTGATCAAGCATCTTACCACCCCGGGTCTGTTGGAACCCAAAATTCGCCCGGAAACACGCAGTCTCAAGGCGTTGGCGATTCCCATGATCATGATCGTGTCCGCTCAAGTATTGCGCGATACCATTCGCGATCCGTTGGCGCAGGAGTGGATCGATCGCTGCATGTCGGAGATCGAACGCGATTTCATGAAACCCGAATTCGAAGCCGTGCTGGAGACCGTGGGTCCGAACGGCGAGTTCGTCGATAATTTCGAGGGGCGAATGATTTGCCCCGGCCACTCAATCGAAGCCGCCTGGTTCATTCTACACGAGGCCAAGCAGCGCAACAATGACGCGCATTTGTGCAAGCTGGGCGCGCAGATTCTCGACTGGTCATGGCAAAAAGGTTGGGACGATACGTATGGAGGAATTTTGTATTATCGCGATGCGAAAGGATTGCCCTGCACTGAGTATTGGCATGATATGAAATTCTGGTGGCCGCACAATGAAGCAATCATCGCCACGCTGCTCGCGTATCAATTGACCAGTGATGAAAAATATTCGCAATGGCACGAAATGGTGCATGACTGGGCATATCACCACTTCCCGGATAAAGAATACGGCGAATGGTTTGGCTATCTGCACCGCGATGGCAGCCTCTCCACGCGGATAAAAGGCAACATGTGGAAAGGGCCGTTCCACCTGCCGCGCATGCAGTGGTATTGCTGGAAGCTGCTCGAAGAGATGCGTGAGAGTTAAACGAACGATCTTGTCACTCTTGTTGCGAAAAAATCACTCTGGAAAGAATTGCGCAGCGAGAAATCGTTGCGGCTTTGTCTCCCCACACAATTTCGCCTTCGTAATGGTAGCCATGCCGCGAAGGCGCGAGGGTGACGATGGTTTGTTCCGGCATTATAGTCAAGCTGATCCAACTATGATCTGGAGCTATAACTGGCCGGAGTCTGGGCTTCTCCTGCAACCAACTCAAAACTTTCTCTGCATTCTTGGCGCGATGATCAATGGGCAGAGCAACACTTGGGCCATTCGCTAATTTGCGCGGCTCATTGAAGGCGTAAAGCGTTTGCCCTGCACCATTTTGCTGAATGATCGCCGCTGCTTCGGAAAGAATTTCAGCGTATGGGAAAATGACCGCCTCATACACGTTTTGATCCAAAATGAACTGTTGGTCTTTCCAAATTCCCTTTGTGAAAATTGAGTCCGATACCACGTCAACGTGGTAGTGATGGTCCGTCAATACCAAAAGCAATTTGAAGATCTCGGCGGCAATCGCATCGGCGCGGTGATTGGCCAGGGCGTAGAGCGTTTCAACCGGATAGACCACCAACAGGTTTGCCCACGGCAGTTGCCCTTCCACCGCGGCGAAGTGTCCCCGCAAACGTTGATTCCATTCCGGAAATCTTTCCCACGTGCTGTGCTGCGGATAGCCCGGCAACGGCGGCGAGCCGAGAAAAGTGTTCTCCTCGCCAATCGTGCCGACCGGCCCGTAGGCATGCGCCAGCCAGCGCTGCCCAAACAGCGCCATGACGTTGACGCAATGATCCATCACACTTTTTTGCCAACCTTCGCCCTCGTCATCGCCCACTGTCCACAGATTGTTGAACGCGAATTTTTCCCGGCTGAATTTGCCGAGTGACTTGCAGATGAGGCTCATGGCAGCGAGATGGGCGTAATAGCCCGAATCCGGATCGCGCAGTTGATTCACGCCACCGTGATCAACAAACCCGCCGCTGCGGACTTGCAACGAACGCCATAAATCCATACTGCCGTGATTCATGTCACACATGTCCGCCGACTCAAAATGCCAGGTGTCGTGAATGCCGGCGCGGAGATTGGGTCCCCAAACTTTTTTCATCGCCGTCCCAATGCGGCGTTGCGCGCCAATCATGGAATCTTGCACGGTTTGAAAGTAGTTCGTGCGAATTGGAATGTGGCTTTCATCGCTGCAATCCAACGCCAGTTTCCACACCTGCTCGCGCAACACCAGTTTCGTTTTGGCTTTGAACTCTTTTTGAATCTGCGCTGAAAAGGGTAAAGCGCCGTACACGCAGGTGTAGCCCGGCTCATCCCACATCAACAAATCCAACGTTGGGATATCTTGTGCCAACTCCGCGAGTTTCCGTTGATAACGTTGCATGTGACTGGCGCTGGAGAAATCGACATGCGATGAGTGAACTAGGAAAAAAGCGAGTACTTGCCAGGCACGTTCGTCGGGTGGCTCAAATGAACCGAAGGCTTCGACATAACGATCGCGGGCGTTGTAGAAAAACGGTACTTTTGCAGTGATGTCGATGACGTCTTGCGGAGCAACGACTGCTTCGCCAACCGGCACAGCATAAGCGGCCAAAATGCCCGCTGGCACAAATTCGATGGCGACTTCATGAAACATGTGCGAATGCCGCGCCGGAATGTCGCAGCGTAAACGAAAACGATTTTCGACCACCAGCGCAAAATGCGGCACGCGTGTGGCCCTTACCTGATCGCCGTACAGAACGACAGGCAGGCCGGGAGATTTTCCCAAAAGCGAGCGCGAGATGAAACGCGCATCCGGACCGGCCCAATATTGCAGGCCATGTTCACGGCAAAGCTCTTCAATGCGCTTGAGGCTGGCGCGCGCCGGCGCTTGCTCCCAAGTGTAGCGGCTGCAGCGCACGAATACGGCAACGCCATCAAATCCGGCATGGCGCAGGTCATGAAATTGTTGTTCCAGCAACGCCGGATCTTCAATCACCGCATCGTGAATGCTCCAGACCATCATCGAAGTTGGCAGATGAACGCGGTTTGAATTTTTCACAGTTGATTCTCGCAAAAGCTGGTTGTGGCGATAAGAGCGCGCCAGTTTGATCATGATGCATAAAGAATTGATTGACCACAAACCTGTCATGCTGGAAGCATCTTGTTACGATCAAGCACAGTGCTGGATTGAAACAAGATTCCTCCGGAATGACATCCATATCCATCCGTAACTCAGGCGTTGCTTTCACCTCCGACAGTGCTATTGTTTACGTTTCCGGTTCGAACAAAACATTATCAAACCAACTCGTGCCGGCGCCGGATTGCCGCAGGAGCAGATGCACACGATCGGGCGCCGGCGAAAGCGGCGGTGTAGTCACCTGCAGGCGTTGCCACTCGCATGTGCCGCGCAACGTTTGTTGACTGGGAAAAACTTCATACTCTGAAACTCTAAACAAATCACCGTGCCCGGGGCGATGCAAACGAATCGCAATGCCGGTTTGGTTTTGCACGTCTTCGCTGCGAACATAAGCCGTCAACCGCAAGCGTGCGCCCTCACGAAAAGGCGGCTGTCCAAAAGCCGGCCCCAGCGTGGTGGCAAGCCATTGCGAATTGCCCGGCCCAGTATTTTGAATGCGCAGAGAGCACGAGTCGTCAAATCCTCGTTCGCGATCCAGCGCAAATACCGCATGAGGTTCCCCGCCTTCGCTTTCATGAGACCACGGCCACAGATCCGCTTGTTGCTCGCGGAAATCAAGAAGCGTCTGCGCGAAAGTATTTGTGCCGGGCAAATAAATGGGAATTTGGTCGATTTCCGGTGTGATGATCTCTCTCGCGTTCGCCGCAATGGCTGCCGCGACTTGGCGATCAATGGCGTAAAGCAAGTACGTAACACTGAAAGTTCTATTCCCGGTGAGCAATTTGTTCTGCAAATCATCACAAATGCGATAACCGAAGTGCGCATCCCACATGTAGGCGCACAATCCCGTACAAACCGCGTTGCCTGAAATGATTTCCACCACCGGATTGGTCTCTTCCAACAGCCAACAAAACCGCGATCCGTTTTTCATCACAATGTTATGCTTGTCGGAAGTTTCTAAATGATGGTGTGGAATGCGGAGCGTTGCATTCTCATTTTGGACATAACACGCTTGATAGCGCTTGGGTTTGTCGGCGATATTTGAAAAAACGCCTTCCGGCCAAAAATTGCAGAACTCAAGCTCGCCATGGCTGGGATTGGGTGTAACCAAATATTGTTTTCCTGCGGGAATCGTCAACTGCGCTGCAATACGAAAAACATAACTGCGCTGCTTGGGAGAGTAGATCAACTCGATTTCATATTGACTTAGCGCTGAGCCGGACGCAGTTGCACCATTGCAAACAAATCTCACGCGCTCCGATTCCTGTGCGACGAGCCTGAGTTTGCCGTTGGAACCGCAGTGCCGTTCTGGATTTTGATGATCGGCATACTGCCACCAGAAAAGCGGCGTTGCTACATTTTCGCCGATGATGACGGGGCCATCGCTTTGAAAGCGGACATTGCACAAGTGCAGGTCTCGGATTTCCGCGATTTGCACGCCGCGATCAAGGATGACGCCGCTGGCACCATCGGTTTGGTGAAACTGAAAATGGGGTTTGCCGTTCATGCGCTCGATGAATGTGACTGTTGCGCGAAGCTTCGCCTCAAACCGGCGAGCCCGCAAAGAATAATTTCCAGCGGATAGATTAAGACCAACGGATATGACTTCTTGTTTTTTTATCAGTTGGTCTTAATTCATCCGTTGGGGACAACTTTTGAAATTTCTGCGGAAGCCGCACGTCATCACTCCGATGTCGGCTGCAAAAAACGCTCTTGAAACGTCGGCTGATTGCCGGCCATCGTAAGAAAAATATCGAGCGGCACCAGCTCAAACTCGGATCCCAATTTATCCAAAATGCTCTTCACCCGTTTGATGTCACTGTTTTCTCGCACGTGTACGAGCAGAAAATAAGGGCGTTTGGAGTTGATCGCCGCCAACTCGTGCAAATCCGCCACTGCCTCTTCCACCAGCCGCGAGGGAGAGAGATAGTAATCATACGAGATCAACGGCCGCTTGTCTTTGATCGCAAAAGTGGAAGAGGGCGTGTAGCCATTGATGAATCCAATCGCGTTCGGCATGCCCTGATAGTATGCTTCCACCACTTTTTCGGGCAAGTCAGTGTTGCCGCCGACCTCCGCACCTTCGGAATAATCCATGATCTCGAACACATTGAGATCGAGTTTCTCCATCAGCTCGCGCGCGCGGCCAATCAGCGGCGGCAGCAGTTTCGGCGGAACCGCTTTGGGATACATGTAGCCGGGTCCCGACAAACAGCCGATGAAGAAATCATTCGGCGTCGCCTGCGAATAAAAAAATTCCAGCATCGCCGGCGCCAGCCAGGAGTAGTTCATCAGCGTTTCCCAAGCGTAAGGGATTTCACCGCGTCCGGGTTTGGTCCATGCGCCCAGGCCGAGTCCATCGGTTTGCACGCAGGTAATGTACACTTTTTTCTCGGGCGCATAGCTTTTGCCTGCGACCACATTGTGATGATTCTTGAACTGAAAACCCTTGGTCACCGGCACTTGACTGTTGAAACTGAAATTCGGCAGCGTGTGCAAACCATCAACGCACAGGCCATAACTCGAAGTCAGTTTGACGTGCTCTTCCTCCTTGTCTTTGGCGTAGGAATGCCATCCCATGACCATCGCGCGCGAATTCATCTCGCTCAGCAGTTTGTTGGCCAGTGCGTATTCGGCCGCATCCTTGGGTTTGGAGGAGAGATCGTTGAAGAAAGCTTGTTTGTAGATGCCCCAATCCGCCACGCCCGGTTTCATAACATTGCCGGACTCGCCGCCCATCCAGATAATGAAATCTTTGCTGCAGCGCGGCCAGTATTGTTCATACGCCCAGGTGTAAATCTCCGCGTCGGATTTCCCGGTGAACTGGTCACGGAAATCTTTGACCAGTTTCAAACCGGCCTGCTCCATCATGGGAATCATTTCCTCGCTGACCACCACGGCTTTTTCCAAACCGGCCAGGGTGAAGGCAACGATCAAAGACGTGCGTACCGATTTGTCCCACACTACATAGCCTTTGACTTGCGCTTTGAATGTTTTCAGCGCTTGTTCTGCTGAGTGCAATTGGGTGAAGGTGTAGTTCTTTTGATTCTGATAAAATTCAAATATCGCCGGCGTATAGTTGAAATTCCAAGTCGGAGGATAGATGAAGTAAAGTCGCGGCCCAGTGCTGTTGGCCAAACCCTGCAGGCTGATGAGAAACGCTTGTTCCGCCAGTTTGCCGGTGATTTCCCAATTGTCTTCGAGCTTCATGTAATACGCTTCTCTCGTGCCCTCTCGTTTCAACACGTATTTGATCAGCGGACCGCTTTTGCGCGTCGAACGATTGATTTGATAGGTCAGCGTCTCGTTGTCATTTGACAAGGAATAGGTGTGGCAGCTGGCGAAGTTTGAATTTCCCTGTGAACCGTGAATCGCATAACGTTCCTCGACCCGCAGCGTCTCACCCTGATTTTCCCATTTGGCGGTGATTTGCCTGGCTGCGCCCACGGGCAGGTAAAGTCCCATGAACACGTTGCTCGCGAATTCGCGCTCACGCACCGGCGCATTGTTCACTTCACCATTGGTCTGCAATCGCAACGTGTCGGTCAAAAAGAAGCGAGGTGTGCCCCAGTTTTGGATGAGAGTGACCGCTGCTTCCTGTTGTTGAAATTCCAATGACAGCGTTCCATAAAGGCCGATCTCGCTGCTCTTTGCCGGAATGAGGCGCCATTTGCCATTGAATTCCGAATTGCCCTGGCCAAAGGCTGTAGTCGCCAATGCCAGGATGCTCAGCGAATACCAAACCAAAAAATGGGCATGTTTGAACATGATTGCTCTGTTCCTTTCCACAATGATCTACATGCACAGGACTAGTATGCTTATGACTTGAAAGCATATTCACGCCTGCTCCGTTATTCCGCAAGAAACGTTGGTGGATACTTGACGTTGTGCTTAATACTTCACAAGATCTTTTCAGGATGACATCGGTCTTGGACATACTTTGTGAAGTAGCAGCGTACCAGCGAATAGAAAACTGCCGACGGAATTCAATTCATCCGCAACGTTGAATATTCACCCGCGCAATCCGCCAACATTGAGGCCTTTGATGAAATGCCGTTGCGCGAGAAAAAAGACAATAACATTTGGCACCAACACCAGCACCGAAGCAGCCATCATCAAATGCCACTGCGTCACCCCCGAGCCAATGATTTGTGTTTTGAGCAGATTGAGACCCAACGTCAGCGTGGCCTTCTCGAAGGAATTAATGTAAATCAACGGATTGAAGAAGTCGTTCCACACACCGACAAAGCTGAACACCACCACCGTGGCAATCGCTGGCCGCGCCAACGGCAGGATGATGTTCCAATAAATGCGGAAACGGCTGGCGCCATCCAGCAACGCGGCTTCATCGTAGGAATAGGGAATCGACAAAAAGAATTGCCGCAGGAGAAAGATGTAAAACGGCGAGCCGAAAAACGCCGGAACGATCAACGGCAGAAACGTATCGACCCAGCCCAGCTTCGCAAAGAAAACATACAATGGAATCATGGTGACCTGGCCGGGCAACATCATGGTCGCCAGGCACAACGCAAAGAGCTTGTTGCGTCCCCGAAAGCGCAAACGCGCAAAGCCGTAGGCAACCAGCGAGCTGGAGAAAACCGTTCCCACGATCACCATGATGGTGATGAAAGCCGTGTTGAAAAAATAGCGGGCGAAAGGCAGCAGTTGCGTCGCGTCGCGATAGTTTTCCCAGTGCAGCTTCGCGGGAATCCACTGAAACGGCACGGCAAACACACCTTCCAAACTGTGCAGCGAGGAAGAGATCATCCACAACAGGGGTGTGATGAAGACCAGGCTCAAACCCACGAGCGTCAAATAGGACACGCCCAATTTGAGGTGTGAAAGCATGCCTGCTGTGGCCAGCGAGCGGCTCATGATTGTGTTTTCTCCGACACTTCGTAATAAACCCAGCGCCGCGACAGCGCGAACTGCAATACGGTGAAGACGAGAATGATGGCAAACAGAATCCACGCCAGCGCCGAAGCATAGCCCATTTTGAATTGTTGAAAAGCTTTTTTGTAGAGATAGAGCACGAAGAACAGCGTGGCGTTGTTAGGACCGCCTTCCTCGCCCTGGCCAGAAGAACCGGTCATCACAAACGCTTGCGTGAAAACTTGAAACGAGCCGATCATGTTCATGATGAGATTGAAAAAAATCGCCGGCGAGATGAGCGGCAGCGTGATGTGACGCAGACGGTGCCATTTGCGCGCGCCGTCCAAATCCGCGGCTTCATAAAGTTCGGCAGGAATGTTTTGCAGCGCCGCGAGATTGATGATCATGCCCCCGCCAATTCCCCACAGTGACATGAGAATCAACGCAGGTTTGGACCAAGCTTCACTTTGCAGCCACAGCGGACCGGTGATGCCCACAAAATTCAAGGCGCGATTCAGCAACCCAAACTCAGGATTAAAAATCCACATCCACAACAGCGACACGGCTACCATGTTGGTAACCGAGGGCAAGAAGAAGATGGTTCTGAAAATGCTGAGGCCGCGCAACTTCTGGTTCAGCAAGATCGCCAGCGTCAGCGAAAGCACAACGCCCAACGGCACGGAGAAGAAAACATAGTATGCCGTGTTCCACAGACTCTTGTAAACCAGCGGGTCATTAAAGATGATTTCTTGATAATTGCTCAAGCCCACCCATTGCGGCGCGGAGAGCAGCGACCATTGCGTGAAACTCATGAAGAGCGATAGCAAGATCGGACCGGCCGCAAAGATCAAGAATCCGATGAGCCACGGCGAGATAAACAGGTAGCCCTCTACATCACGGCGAAAGTTGCGGCGCGATGTGATGTTGCTGGTTTTGTTTGTCGAATCGAGTGGCGTCATGTGCTGTGGTGATCTGTTAGATTAATTCGCAGAGGTAGTCATTCGATGTGTCATTTGACGAATCTTGTGAAAAACTTGGCACTATTTCCAAATCCTCACAGGATCCTTGCAGGATGACATCGGTGGTGGATATGCTTGTCGAAGCAACACGCGCCAGCTTCATTTCGTTGTCAAGCTGATTTCATGCTCGCCAGTCAGCGGGAGTTGGCAACGCGCGGTGTTCGTTTCAGGCTGCCATTGACAATCGACCTCACGCCCGTCGAAACGCAGCGCAGGTTGCCGCGGCGAGCTGAAGCACAAGTCCGTTTGGCCAAATCCGTGAATCAAAAAAACAGCCTCGTTTTTTGCCCAATCGACATTGACCAATTCCGCGCCCCACAATTCCAGCAACATCGGGTGAGGCGGCAGCTTCTCCGCATAGTGAATTCGCAATTGATGTTCATCGGGTGCGTAAAACCGCGTTGGAACTTTCAATGCGCCTTTGATTTCTTCTCCGTCAACTTCAAGACTCGTGATGAACTTCCCACTGCCGGATTTTTCCACCTGCCAGCGGCCGCCGCGGAAATGCAATTGTTTCAGACGAAACGCCGGCATGTCCGGCGTCGTTCGACAGGTGAGACCGCCCAAATCAAAATCCAAGCCGGCGAGGCCATGCAGCAATGCGTTGTACCAGCCGGCGGCGCAATTCAAATTCCACGCGGCGCCGTGATGTTGCCATTGTTCTTCCGGTTTGACATTGAGCGCGACAAACTCCGGACAGTAACCGAGACGGCGATAACACTCGTTGACCAAATGCAGCCAGCGCCGCACAGCTTGAAAATCACCGGCATGCGCCAGCGCTTTGATTGCGACAAAATCCCAATGCGGATACCAGGCTGACATCGCCGGCTCGCTGTGATGATTCACATCCCACGCCGGCGTGAGAGCGAGTCCGCGGTCGTTGAGCAGATGCGCACTGATGAACTGAGCGCAGGAGTTGAGTTTGTTTCGCAACAATGCATATCCCCACGGCGATTCGAGAAACAGCAGCGAGAACAACGGATAACTCGCGTTGCGTTTGCCGTCGCGAGGATCAAAAGCATCGCAAACGAAATCTCTTTCCTCATCCCAAAACGTCGCGAGAAAATTCTCGGCGATTTTGCTGGCTTGTCGCGCGGCTTTTTCGGCGGTGGGTTGATCGCCGACCAGCCATGCGATTTTTTCCAAATTGCGACACAGGCCATACCACGCGCCTTCATCGATCGCCACGTAGCAATTTTCATCTCTTCCCATTTTGGCGGGCAAATCCGGATACATGCCGATGGTGGGAAACAGTCCATTCGCGTGCGACCGTTGCTGCAAGTGCGTGAACGCGTCGTGCAACGCGGTGTAATTGCCACGCAAAATCATTCGGTCGTTGGTTTCGGCGTAAAGGCTGAGCACCAGCTCGGAGAAGAGAAAATCCATCGCGCCCACGCCGCGGCTGTCCATCGGTTCGAGTTGCCGCGACCAGCGGCCGGGAATGCTGCCGTCGTGGTCGCGATGCCAGCGAATGAAATCGACTATTCTCTTCAAATTATCGAGATCGCCCCAATGCGATTGCGCCAGCGCGGTGACCATATTGTCCCATGCCCAAATCCAATAGTAAGTTCCGGGACAAGCGCGCGACATGCCGAAATCCTGCACCCGCGCGGATTCGACAATCTGCGGCACGCGCCGGAAGAATTCTTCGATGGCAGGAAATTCTGGAATCTCCAGTTGTGGTGCAGCGGTGTTCAGCGCTTTGTAACGTTTGGTTTGAATCGCAAATATCGATTCCGCGGCTGGCTGTTCGCGAATCGGCATTGCGGTGAAGAACGCGACTTCAAATTGCGGCGAGCACCAAGTTCTGTCGTCGGTGGTGTGAGAGATAGAACGAAAACGCTGCCAGTCATTTTCGCTTGCTTGCAAAGCAAAGCTCTCGCCCCCGAGTAGAATCCAGGTGTCGGCATCATACAGCTTGAGCGTCGTGTGCAAATATTCTTCGCGCACGTCTTCCAAGCGCGCGGCGCCGGAGACGCAACGGCGTTTGTAAATCAGCCGCCGCCAGCCTTCGGGAATGAGAAAATCGCCCTGATAATCGCCGGTTCTTCGCAGCCATTCTTGCAAGTGAATTTGATCAGTGGCGTGCAACAGCAACCATCTCTCTCGCCAAATTTGTGGCTCTGCCCACAGGCGTTGGCCATGAACTTCGGTTGTCAGCGATTTCGAGTTCCACGCGACTTCCAAACTAACGCCGTCCCAATTCTGTTGACTTGCTGACGATTCACAATGACACTGCACCTGCAGCGTGTCTCTTTTCACTGTAGTTTCGAGAGTGATTCGCCAGCCGCTCCATTCATGAGTTTGTTGGATGCCGGCAGGATGGAGCGTCAGATTCAGCCATTGCAGCGGAACGATTTCCGATCGTCCTTCAATATTTGCTCTCAAAGAAAATCTGAGCACGCCCTCGGGATGCTGCAAAAGCTTGGCATTGCGACTAACGGGTTGGCTGCCGTGAAAATCGATCTGCTCGATGCCGCCGCTGCGTTGCGAAGCCAGAGCGGAGATGCGATCATCGGAAATCCAGACAACTTGGTCAATGTACTCTGCCAGGTCTTTCAATGTTAGCATTTCGATTTCCTTGAGCATTCGACACTGTCATCCCGCAGGGATCTTTTTGAGCATGGGCACTGATGGAGTATTGAAAAAGGTTTTTACAGAATGACATTCTTGCGATTGGGAAAAAAGTCACAATAGATTTCAAAATTTTTCTCCAACGGATAGACTAAGGCCAACGGATGAAATACAAGAGCTCTATCAGTTGGACTTAATCTATCATTTGGGACTGCCTGATGAACTTTGACATTCAAGTTCGGTAATCTTTCGTAGTCCCCGCCCCTTGTGGGCGGCTGTCGAAGTCACGAAATTCGCGGCAGCAACAATGCCCCACAAGGGGGCAGGACTACAATTTATTACCGATTTTGATTGTCAAATCTCATCAGGGTAACTGTTTTCAGCTTGTCTGAAAATCTGACTTGGAATCTTCTGCATAGAGCTGTTTGGGGCAAAATCGCCCGGAATCTCCAGCATTCGTCTCAATTTGAAAATGATACACCGCATCATCCCGGCCATTCCAAGTGCGCGCCAGGATGCGTTCGCTGATCGGATCGATACTGAAAACCATTGCCTTCTCGCCAATTTGAAATTCCACCGTTCGCACGGCGCGGCTGGAAATCGCTTCGTTCAGCTTGACGCCGTCGAGAAATTTCAAGAAATCGTCCAGGCGAGGAAAATGGTCAAGCGTCTCCAGGAGACAGGCAAAGCCGTTGCGCGTCATACTCATCTCTTCGCGTGTGAAGTCGCGGACGGCGCCGCGGTAGTTGTAGAATGAAATCATGAAATGATCGTGCGACGCCCACAGCCGGCATTTGGGTTTGAAATCCGCAAGCCCGCTCGCTGGCAGCGGAAGAATTGCCAGATAAGTTCGATGGTCGAAGATGATGATTCGCCGGACGTTTTCGCTCTCAAAAGGGGAATTCACAATTTCGGATTCATTAACCTGAATGTGATCGAACGGCGCGTGATGGGAGAAAATCAAATCGAACCGCAGCTCGCTCACCGCGGCGTGTCCGGCGCGCTTTGGCGTGTAGCAGACAATGGCCTTGTTCTCATGTTGATAGGTAAACGCGCGACCTTCTTCATACAGATAGTCTTTATTGATGGGAAAGCCGGCAACGTGACAAAAATTATCCTGCCCAACGACAGCGCCGTTGAACACCATGCGCGTGTATGCGCCGCGAAAATCCTGCAAACTCTGCATGTTCTCGGTGCGGCGATAGCGCATGGAAAAGCCATCGCTCTGGCCGGCATTCACGTAAGGCCGGCTCGCCGTGCCCAAACAATATTCTTTCGTCATGAACGTGGTGAGATCGCCCCAACCGCCAGGATAGACTTCATCATCAAATGCGGCAACCTGACGATAATTTTCCTGACGGCGGCCATTTTCGTGATATTGCTCGCAGTACGTCGTCATGCGAAAATAGTAGGGCAGAGATTTCTCGAACGCAATGGCTTTTGCTTCGGCAGGTACGTGGAAATTGAGAATGGCGACGAAGGCGTTTTCAATGAGAGCCGAGGGATGTTCAAATCTTCGCGGCAGCTCGGCTGCGATGAAAACATTTCTCTGCATGGCGCAGGCAAATGTGCAATGCAAGGCCGAGAAGCCGCCCACCGAGTCTTCCGCATACGCGCGGGAGAATGGTCCGGCAAACTGCTGCGTCGGTTCATGCCAGTGCATCGCGACGTTGATCCACAGCCGCTCTTCCAGAAACTGCGCCAATTGCCGCGCTTCTTCATCCTGCGCAAACTCGGCGATGATCGCCAGAAACCAGAGTGTCAACGCGGTGTAAGTGGGACTGTTGTACTCGGCCATTTCCGCCTGCTGATGGTTTTTGTGCCGGCGGTTGGAAATAGTCTGATGAAATTCCTGCAAGAGAAGTCTGCCGAGGCGCGTGTACGCCGGATCGCCCAACAACTCACCGCCACAAATAAGATGGGCATAAGCTGCCAGTGGGTGATTCACGTTGCCATCGGAGTATCGCACCAAAGCGGAGATCGGCAAATTCTGCCGCAGATTTTTTAGGATTTGTTCTTTAGCTTGATTTGAGAGCAGTGCCGGATAGCGCTGATGGATGACAAAGAGCGTCGCGGGTGAATGCGTGCCATCGTTCACCGTTAGGTTTTCCAGAATGCGATTTGCCAGTGCGTGATCTGCCGCACGCGCACTTTCCAGAAGTGTGATGGCATACCACGCGGTTTCGCGAGGAATCAGGCAAATGAGTGAGGCAGGTTCGAAATGCCGTTCTGCTTCTGCGCGGGCGCTGTCAAGCAGCCAGTGTCTTAAGTTTTGCAAGAATGATATACTCCGAATTTTTCTGACAGCAAAATTATTTGGGCGCTATTCTAAGAGTTTATGGCAGGATGATTTGCCGGCAGAATGATCGGCAATAATTCTGTCAATAAATCGTCCTGCCAACAACGAACAGCACTGTCGTGAACGTCATTCCGGCTCAAGAGTCAACCGATGTTCTTGCCCGTTGACGAACAGTGCAAGAATACGATTTTGATCTTCTGCTGCCCGCAATTCCCACTTTCCAAATTGTCGATCAAGGCTGATCACGATCAAAAACTCGCCGGAGTTGCCGGTTTTATGCAACTGCAAAAAACGGTCGCGTTCGCCCGCATGCGGATAGGCCGGAACAAAATCAGAGAAGCCGGTGCGCCATTGCGCCTTTTCAGGAAGAATGCAAAGAAGCTGCAAAGACTGCTCGCCGTCGGTGATTTGGAATTGCAGATTCGGTGCCCGTGAAATCTCGCTGATTTCGCCATACGTGTGCAAATTCCACTGCAATTCTCGTTCGTGTTTCAATTCGATGCGATCATGAATGATGAAAAGCGAGGGACGCAACAGGTAGAGCCTTCTCACGAGACTTTCAACACCAAGAAAGTCCAAGTACGACGAGGTCAAGTCCGCTTCAATCCATTGCAGTGTTTCGTCGCGACGAAAGTCTGTAATGCGCGCAAAGCGATCCGGCGGTACGAACTCGGGCGCCCACGGCGCGCTGTCGCCGACTTGGCCGCGGCCATCAATCGTGATGGTGTTGTTGAGTCGTGTATCGCGGCGATAAACCGGACCGGAGCCGCAGAGCAATAGCTTGTCCGCTTGCGCCAGTAGAAAGCTGCCATGACAAGGATCGCTGTGGCCATAGCCGCTCCATTCGCCGTGCTCGTATCGCCGCAAACCCAACGGCGCACCGGCGCGAAAGGTTAGCACTGATTCATTATTCTTTTCTCCCAAGCGCCAAAAAAATTGTCCTCCATCAGGAAAATAGAAATGCGTGTGGCGAGCAGGCGATGAAATCAATTGAGGTTCATAGAACAAATACTCCCAGACTCGTCGCCGCGGCGGCACGCTGCGAAAATCCACGCCGGCAGTGGGTTGCTCGGACAGCGCATCGCCCAGCGCGTGCGCCGCGGGAGATTGCGTGCGCGCCGCAATCAAGTAATGCATCCAGGCATCACCGCTGACGCGAAATTGCGGATCGCCGAAAGTCACGCCGAGTTGCGCCTCGGGACTCAACGAAGCCTGGCGAAATTGGCTGGCGTTTTTCCAATAAGCATTTCTCTCCCACAAATTCTCGCCGGCGCAATGACGAAACAACTCCAGATAGCGCAATAAAAACGTGTGCTCATAAATCCACAAATTGATGCCATGCGGAAAAAAGCCGTCTTCCGGCAGCATCTGCAAAACACATTCAAACGCGCCGCGCAAATAGGCTGCCCATTCCTGCGCACGTGGATGCTCATTCCACGACAGAAAGCAAAACGCCAGCAAACCATGACTGCAGCCGGTAAAATGCGCTTGGGCATAATCCTCGCGTTCATAACCCAAATGCGCCCAGACTCGTTCTGCAACTTCAAAAAGCTTGTCGCGATAGCGAGCACGCGCAGATTCATCGAGATTCGGCCAGAGCCAATCGTAGGCCAAGCTCAGCGTGAACAGACACTCTCCCGCTTGGGTATCAATTCGCATTGGCTCGTAATCAGGCTGCAATGCGCGCTGGAGAAAATCATCAAAAGATGCTTGTGCGCGCCGGCGCGAGGCCTCCGCCTGTGTGATCAAGGCATGAAACCCGGCGAGCACGACGCGATCCATGTCGTGGAGTCTTTCTGGACCAGCAAGTGTTTTGCTCTCCGGGGTCAACTCGAATGGCAAATGCCAATTGTCGAGAAGTTTCTCGATTTTTTGCCAAATGTCAAAATGTGTTCCCTGATGGCGTTTGCGCAGTTCCGCGAGATCTGCGGGCGAGAATAACAAACGAGGATGCGTGTTCTCGAGCTGCGACCGCAATTTCACCGGCATGGGAACTGCATGCGGTTTTGCTGAGGAGTAGATTTCGACGGCCACGGGCTGCAAGCGATCATCCGTACAACGAATTTCGATCTCCTGCGGCGATTCATCTGAAATTGCAACCAGGGCAATAAGCCGTACTTGTCCAGTCTCGCGCTCGTCGCCCCAGAAGTTGTAACGCGCTTCGACTTCATCGCTGCCGCAGTGCAGTTTTACTTCCGGCAGCGCCGGGATGCCCCGCCAGCCCGGCCACGGCCCAACCTCGATCCCCGGAGGCTCTGAAGCAAATTCCATGTCAACAAATCTGCGCGGAAGGATGGCTTCGGCAGCGGGCGCATGGCGCGGACGCATGTAACAGAAGTGTCGCTCAAAGGGATAATCATTGAGACGAAGGAGGAGATGAAAGCCGTAGCGTCCGGGCGCGAGAGCGGGCAAGGAAAATCTGACAACTCCCGCCTCACATTTTATGCTCGGGGAATCGAGAGTTAGGTGAAGCGCCGCGGCGCTGCTTGCGGCTCGAGTCGCAACCAATTTTCTGTTCACTCCAGATCACCCACCACGACATTTTGCAGCCGCAGTTCTTCGTTAATTTTCTCGCGAAATGCCGGCTGCAAGTTCTCATTGCGCAGAATTTTTCTTAGCTCAGAAATCACGTTGCGATTGATTTCATCCGACTGCTGCACCAATTGCGCAACCGTCAATTTCCCGGCGAACAACAAATCCATCTTGGGGCTGAGCTGTTCCAAAATCGCATTGCTGCTCCACGAAGAATACCGCACGAAATCGCGCGTATCGCCGCCGTCATAGCGTTCGCTGAGTTCCCAAATCTGGCGAAAATGCGTCTCCTGCAGTTTGGGATATCGCGCTTCCCAGCCGCTCACAAAATCGACTTCACGCAGAACCGGATTGGGTGTGTTGTACGGTGATTGCGTGATCAGCCATTTCATCAATTTCCACGCCTCGTGCGGATGCTGGCAGGACGAACTCAGCGACAAGCCTCCGGAGGCCGAGCGGAAGTAAAGCGGCGGCTTGTCGCCCATGCGCGGCAACGGCGCCATGTCCCAATCAACTTTCAATGCTGTAATGAAATCGAGGTTGGGCGCGGCCTCAACGACCATGGCAACTTTACCGGTGTTGAGCATTTGCGACACCTGCATGCCCTGCGCCTGGGTAAATGCGATTTCCGGCATGACCTTGTTCTGGTAGATCAAGTCCAAATAGGCTTGCAAGGCTTCTTGCGATTCTTGCGGTAGATCGAACAACAAGGCATTGGGCGTGAATTCCGCTCCATTCATGCGCTCAAAAGCTGAGACAAAATGCTTGGGGATGAAGATGCCGTATTGATCCGTTACGCTGTCGCCGTTCAAATCACGGGTCAACCAGCGTGCGCGGTCAATCATCTTGCTCCAAGTCCAGTTCGAATCCGGATATGGCACGTGGGTTTGATCGAACAGTGTCTTGTTGAAATAAACCGCGTAGGTGTAAGTCCAATCACAGAACTGATACCAACCGCCGTCAATGGAAGTGCCGCGTTGAATAAACTCCGGCCGGATTTGTTGCACGAACGAATCGCCGGCGGCAACGCTGTTCAAATCGAGCAACCGGCCTTCGGCGGCGAGCTGATCGCGCACCACCGTGTTGGTGTAGAAGATGTCGGGCGCTTGTCCCGCGGCCATCATGGCGTAGAGTTTTTCCTGGCCGGTAAAAGGAATCAACTGCACGCGTACGCCGTGCTCGGTTTCATACTCGGGAAGCTGCTCGCGCAACGCTTGCAGCAGATTGGCGTTCGCCGGCACGTTGAGGCTGATCACAGCCCTGCCATCGCCGCTTTCACCGGTGCAACTTGCGAGGGTAAGCGCCAATCCCGTGAGCACAACGGCGTGAACAAATTTCATGAGTTTCGACATGTGGTTCCCTTCCATCAGCATAACAGGTTCACAGCCATTTCTTCAAGAAGTCAAGGCCGCTTTCGAACTCGATCTCATGGCCGCCGTGATGCAAATTCCACTGCAATCGTTCGCTCAGATGCAGACGATCATAAGGTGTGAGGCCGGCATCAAATTCTTCCTTCACCAAAGGCGGCCAGGACACGGAATCCCTCTCGCCGGTTTGAATGAGCAATGGCCGCGGGCAAATGAGGGCGAGCAAATCCTGATCGCTGAACTGCGTCAACAAACCGGGCAGAAACGCGTGTTCTTCGGGGGTGGGAAGAAAGCAAGTGTAGTGCGGATCCTCGACGATCATCTTGCGTACGCGATGATTGAACCAGGCCGACACAATCCCGGCGGCAAAGCGAGGTTCAAGCGGCAGGGTGTACATCGTGTAGGCGCCGCCCATGCTCAATCCCCACATTGCGACGCGGCGCGCATCAATCGGCAATGCGGCCACGGCAAAATCGAGCAAGCGCTGCAGCAGTTGAATTTCCAAGCCCCAGATGGTCGTGCCCAGCAACAATGACATGCGATGAAGGCGGCCGCGACCGGCAAAGTTGTTGACGAGATAGGGGGCCAGAACCGCAAAGCCATGCTCCGTCAATCTGTGGCCATAAGCATGATAACTCGGCGGCGTGGATTCATCATCACCCAAAATCATTTCAGGTGAGCCGCCCATGCCGTGCAAACAAACCACGAGCGGGAAGTCCGTGCGGCTTTCATTGGCTGGTGTTTGAAACAGTGCGTGTACTTGTATTCCCGGCCATGGGCGAAGCGTGATCAACTGCCGCGAGGCTGCGACCTTCTGCGTCTCTACGTGCATTTCACCCGAGAACTCCGGCAGGTCGCTGACCAGGTTTGCCCATTGCTTGCGATTCGGCTCCACAGATTGCAGAAACGCTGCGAGAGAGTCATAGCTGCATTGCCAATGCTTCACCCGCCGGCGGGGATAGGCGCAGATAATTTCGCGCAAGGTTGTTTCCCAGTGGTGTTCGAGATTTGGGAGAAGATTGTTTGGCATTGGATTTCGCGATTTCTTGTAAGCCGGACAAACCGGAAGTAGAAAGAAGGCACAGCACACAAAGTCGTATGGGTGCAAAGAACGCGCGAGTATTTTGCGAACCTGCGCGGTAATGTCGAATCTTGGCGGGATGAAAATCTTTGCGATTATGGCAGCAATTCAACTCTTAATTGACAATGCCAGGTTTTCAACCGAAGCTTTGCGAGGGCACGAACGAAAAAGACAAATCCACTTCTGCGCCTCAAAAATCGCATCCGTTGGCCGTGTTTATCGGTTGGGCGTAATTCGCCTCGCACTCAAGCTGGATGGAGCTCAGTCAGCACACGTTCCGCTTGCCGGCTTTGCGCCGAACGAATACCGGTTTCAATCATGGCTTGCGCGACATAGCCATCCCACAGCGTTGCGGTCACAGGCGCTTCACCGCGCAGGGCCTTGAGCAGCGTGTGATTCTCTTCAAGGATGCCGTTCTCTTCGCCGCGATACGTCAAAATTCCCGTACTGCCGCGCGGCTTGAATTGCACCTGCGTCATGCGATCGGTAAGCAACACCGAGCCTGCGGGTCCGTGAAGCTGCGCCATGAACTTGCTCAACTGTGGCGGCTGGCCGCAATCACCAACGATCAAACTGCCGGCAACGCCATTTTCAAAACGAAAAGTGGCGCTGAAATTATCCACCACGCCGGTAGGTTGATGATAGTTTGCCGCGACGGCAAAAACGTACTGCGGATCAGCGCCGGCAAAGAAACGCAGCAAATCCGCGCCATGAATGCCTTGTGATATCACATTGCCGCCGCCTTGCTCAGGATCGTTTGCCCAAAAATCCGGCGGCCAGGGATCATCCATGACTTGCACCGAAACCAGGAATGGCGAGCGGATGAGTTCGCGCGCCTTTTGGACCATCTCATAAAAACGGAATTTCAGACCTACCATCGCAACGAGCTTGGCGGCTTTTGCAGCTCGGTAAATCTCATACGCCTCGCTCGCCGCCAGGGCCACGGGCTTTTCGATCATGAGATGCTTGCCGCTGGCAATCGCGGTGAGGCACAAGGTTTTGTGGCTGTTGGTGGGCGTGGTGATATAAACGAGATGGATGTGCTCATCCTGCCAAATGCTCTGCGGCTCGGTGGTCGCGACGACGGCGTTGTACTTTTCACGAAATGCAAACGCGCGGGATTCGTCAATGTCGCAACAAGTATGAATTCGAATGCCGGAGAGTTGCGCAATGCAGTCGGCGTGCAGTCGGCCCATCTCGCCGCAGCCGAGGAGGGCAGCGTTGATCATCGGGGATTGGCAGTGCGTGGTTGAATTGTCGGGAAAACTGAATTCGCTTCATTGCCGCAGCAATGCGGTTTGAGTGCATGGTTTGGAATTATTTGGCAATATACGAAGTGATTGAGGGAATGTCAAACCTGCAGATGCCGTGTGGTGTTATTGTGGTTTGTTGAACAATGCAAATGGCTTGGCAGTATCATCCTTAGGGCTTGCCCCTGCGGAGCTTTGAGTGCCAGCCAAAGCCCACCGAGTCGCCCAAAGATCGTATTCCCCAACGTGCCCGCATAAAAGCCATACTGAAAAATCGGCTTCATCTCATGACCAAAAGCAATGTTGTTTAGGATTGCCATTTAAATAACTTACTCATTTTCTTTAAACCGCTAATCAACGCGAATGGTCGCTAATGCTTTTTAATTCGCGATGATTCGCGTCTAT
>QEVD01000560.1 GCA_003576975.1 Candidatus Zhuqueibacterota bacterium | reverse complement strand
GCATTGTTATTCTATTTGGATCATCTCACCGAAGCGGAGGAAGCATGATCGCCTTCATCACCGGAGGCACGGGTTTTATCGGCAGTTTCTTGGCGCAAAATTTAGTCGAAGTTTGTCACCAGGTTCATTGCCTGGTGCGGCAAACCAGTTCGTTGAAATGGCTACAAAATTTGCCGGTGAATTATGTTTACGGGGATATCTTCAGCGGCGAAGCTTTGGCCGAAGCGCTGCGTGACGCAACGCATGTTTTTCATCTGGCCGGCGTCACCAAAGAATTGACCAGCGCCGCCTATTTTCTCGCCAACGGAGAGGGCACGCGCGCGATGCTGGAAGCGTGCAGCCGTCATGCGAAAAATCTCGAGCGCTTTGTTTATGTGTCGAGCATTGCCGCGGCTGGACCGAGCAACGGCAAGCAGCCCGTTACCGAAGCCGAGGCACCGCATCCGGTTTCGGTTTATGGCAAATCAAAATATGCCGGTGAGCTTGCCTGCGCGGAATTCAAATCGCGCTTGCCGATCACGATCGTGCGCCCGCCGATTGTTTATGGTCCGCGCGATCGCGATGTTTATGAATACTTCAAGCAAGTGAAACTCGGCATTCGCCTGCGGCCGGGGCGACGCGAACGCTGGACTAGCATGATTCATGTGCATGATCTCGTGCGCGGCATCGTCGCGGCCGGCACTCATCCCCAAGCCGCCGGCGAGACCTACTTTCTCACCAATCCCGAACCTTATGAGTGGAATCAACTCGGCATTGCAATTGCAAATGCGATGGACAAGAAAACCATTTCGATTACCGTGCCGGAGGCCATCACGCCGGTAGTGGCTGCGATCAGCGAACTCGTTGCCAAATTTACCCGCAAACCCGCGTTGTTGAATTTCGATAAGATTCGCGAAATGAAACAGTCTGGCTGGGCCTTCTCCGGCGAAAAAGCAAAGCAGCAAATTGGCTTCGAGACGGCGATTTCGTTGGAAGACGGGTTGAAGCAAACGGTGGAATGGTATCGCGAGCATGGTTGGTTGTAGACAACTTTGTGCTTGTATCTCAAGACGTTGGTTCTATCTTTCATCGCCGCGTGAACGAAATCGCCCGGGCGGTCTTTCTGGAATCCTTTTTTTGACAATTTGATTGGGCCTTGTTCACTTAAACGCAGAAGGCGTGTCTGGCGTCTCTAACGAAAAATCTCATTAAACCTTCAACCATGGAAAATGATCTTGCCTAAACTCACCTCTCTCCTCTTTGCCCTCACTTTTTTGTTGCTGAGTTGCAGCGATTCCAATCAACAGAAACTCGTCGTTTATTCCCCCCACGGCAAGGAATTGTTGGAAGATTTCGCCAAGCGCTTTGAATCGGCTTATCCCGACGTCAGAGTCGAATGGCTTGACATGGGCGCGCAGGATGCGTTGGATCGCGTGCGCTCGGAAAAAGCCAATCCGCAAGGCGATATTTGGTGGGGCGCGCCAGCGCCTTCGTTCATGCAAGCGGCGCGCGAGGGCTTGTTGCAAGCCTATCGCCCGTCCTGGGCAGGGGCTGTGGATTCAGCTTATCATGACCCACAAGATCTCTGGTACGGCACGTGGGTCACGCCGGAGATCATCATGTACAACAATCGCGCGTTGACGGCGGAAGCGGCGCCGCAAGATTGGGACGAGGTGTTGTCCGAGCAATGGCGCGATAAGATCGTGTTGCGCGATCCGCTTGCCTCGGGCACGATGCGCGCAATTTTTTTCGCGATGATTTATCGTGATTATCGCCTCACCGGCAGCACGGCCGCGGGATTCGATTGGCTGCGCCGTCTTGATGCCAACACCAAATCATACGCGGCCAATCCCACGCTGCTGTATCTCGCGCTCTCACGCGGCGAAGCGCAATTTACGTTGTGGAATCATCCCGACGTGCCGCTGCAATCGCAAACTTACGGCCATCCCTTCAGCTACGTTGTGCCGAAAAGCGGTGTGCCGCTGGTGCCGGAAGGACTCGCAATCATCGCGGGCGCACCGCATCTCGAATTGGCCAAAACATTCTATGAATTTGTGACGACGCCGGAGTCGTTCATCTATGCGGCGCAAAAATATTGGCGCATCCCGGCGCGAATGGATCTCGACTTTTCCCAATTTCCACCCGAAACCAATCCTCAACAATTTCCGGCGCTGCCGCTGGATTGGAAACTCTACGCCGATAGCTCTGAAACCTGGATGAAGTATTGGGATGCGAATATTCGCAATCGAGGCAAAAAGAACTGACACCAGAGGCGGGTAATGAATAATTGCCAATTGATAATTTCTAATTGATAATTGTAAAGGCGGCGCATGGCGCGTGTTCGATTAGAAGGCATTCACAAATCCTACGGCAACGTGGCGGCGGTGCGCGAACTGGCGCTCGATATCGCCGAGGGTGAATTCTTCAGCCTGTTGGGACCGAGCGGCTGCGGTAAAACCACAACCCTGCGCATGATTGCGGGTTTTGAATCGCCGGAACAGGGCAAAATCTTTTTTAATAGTGAAGACATCACCGCCAAAGCGCCCAATCAACGCAACACGGGAATGGTGTTCCAAAGTTACGCCCTCTTTCCTCACATGACGGTGTTTGACAACGTCGCATTCGGATTGCGCGCCCGCAAAACCCCGTCCGTCGAGATTGCTACACACGTGCAAGAGGCTTTGCAACTGGTTGAGATGACGGCTTATGCCGGACGCCGCGTCACACAGCTTTCCGGCGGGCAGCAACAGCGGGTGGCGCTGGCGCGCGCACTGGCGATCAAACCCGCGATTCTATTGCTCGATGAACCGCTTTCCAACCTCGACGCGAAATTGCGGCAAACCACGCGCGCCGAGTTGAAGCGACTGCAGCGGCGGCTTGGAATCACCACCATCTACGTC
>QEVD01000559.1 GCA_003576975.1 Candidatus Zhuqueibacterota bacterium | reverse complement strand
CGCCAAAATACTCAAGCCGCGTTCACGATACTTGCTTTGCAAACGCGCCAATTCCGGCAATTCTTCCTGACACGGGCCGCACCACGTCGCCCAAAAATTGATGAGCACGACTCTGCCGCGCTGACTCGCAAGCGAGATTGTCTCTCCCGAGGTTGCGGGCAAAACAAAATCGCCGGCTTTTTGGCCGATCTTGATCGTTGCGGCGCCGTTCGCAAACGATAGCGCCATAGACAACACGATTTGAAGAATCACAATGTCTCCTGAATATTTGCAGCACAAGATGCACAAGGAGCGTCTTGCGCAGATTCTTTGCCGATCTGTCAATCTATTTCAATGATATTGTCCGCCCAGATCGATCCAGGTAATAAATTTCTTGATCTCTTCCGGCGTGAGGGCATTAGCCTCGCCGGGATGCTTGCCCGCACCTTGGCGGCTGCCCACACCCAGCAAGACGTTTATCAAATGGCTGTTCCGCGAAAACGGCGGGCGCGACACTTCGACCAAGTCCGTCGGGCGTGCATTCGACATGAGGCTTTCGTATGCCGCAGAGAATTCACCCACTTTCGCAAGGCCAAGATTGAGACCCGCTGCCGGGCTGCTGCCGTCGTGGCACGAAAGGCACTTTGCTTGAATAATTGGTTCAATCGCATTCTGGAACGAAAAATCCTGGCGTTGTGCCGCAGCAGCATTCAAGTTTGTGGGCGGCATTGTTGCCGCAATGGGATTGGGATTTGATTTCGAGCCGCGCGGGCCGTGACAGCCAGTGCAATTCTCCAGGCGTTCGCCCGGCCGAACATACAGCCAACTGCGTTTGATGACTACGGCGCGGCCGAGTGAATCGAGCGTGTTAAAGGAAAGCGGAACATCTGCCGGCACTTCGATTGAGAACGAGCCGTCGCCATATACCGGCGCAACGCCCAACACGCGTTTGCGTTCAAAATCCGTGTGGCCAATATCCATACTGCGTTCATTCGGCGGCACGCCAATGCCTTCAATCACCATGATTTGTTTAATCTCACCAGCTTTGGGGATCGCCTGGCCATCGTTGTTCTGGCGAAAATAAACATTCTGGTTGATGATGATGCCGGTGCTCGCCTGGCGATCAATCGTCTCTGGAATCACCGGCGGTCTGGGCCGCGGCGCAACCACGACGGCGTCAAGCTCGTGCAGGTTCGGGTCATTGTATAGCAGCGCCAGGTTCGAGCCATCACGGCCGATGGTATACAAGCCATAATCGCCTTCAGGCCCGGTGGGTGAGAAACTCGCCACCAACCGGCCATCAGGCAAGGGAAAAGGATATTTGAAGACGCCCGAGCCGGCGGCGCCATTCATCGGGATTTGCGGTGTGATATTGACAAAATCGCCTTGCCGCGGCGGATCACCGAAGACCTGATCCGAATTGAGAATCACCAGCGGGCCGCGATCGACCAAAACTTGATTCGACATCACGGCCACAATTTTGCCATTGTCGATTTCGCGCGGATGAAAAAAATTGCGATTGTGCGGCGCAAACAACAGGAACGTCGCCTGGCCATCCGGATGGGTGGCAAAAAGCGGAAAGCGGTTTTGCGTGCCGTGATGTTCCCAGCGCGTCCACGCCAGCCGGCCATCGCGCAGAATGACGGGATCGAAATCATCGCTGTTGTTGAATGAAATGGCCTGAATATCGCCGCCGTTGGCATCCATCGTGTGCAGCAACTCCACCGGACGGCGTTCATATTCGTCGCGGATGTTGCTCCGGTTGGAGGTAAACGCAATGCGGTTGTTGGGCAAATACACCGGATCGGCTTCGTCGGAGGGCATGCTGGTCAAGGGCCGGAGATTCGAGCCGTCGACATTCATTTCATAAATATTCCAATTGTCGTTGCGATTCTTGCGCATCGCAAAAATCACTTTGTTGCCGTCATATGAAATTTCCGGGTCTGCCACGGCGCCGCCCGGCCCGAGATTGGTGAGGTTTTTCACTTGCCCGTTGGGTGAAATGGGCGTGAGTGAATAAAGATTGCTGCTGGTATTGCTGCCGATGAAATTGCAATCCAGCACATTGCTGTTGGTTGATTTCACAAAAATCAACGCGGCGGGTTGCGCGCCAAGCAGCAAATCGTCCGGCGCCTGGCTTTGGCAGGCAAGGAGCATCGCTATTAAGATAAAAAGCATTCCGTGCGTCTTGCATCTCTTCATGCGTTTGATCGCCAGTTTCATATTTGAACCTCCTGTAACCAAAACTTATTGTCCCGTCGACAAAATCTTATCACCATTTACGCTCGTCTATCCCGCACAGGTTTGCTGGCAGTATGTGGCAGCGATCATCAGTCTATTTCATCAAAATCAGTTTGCGGGCGGTTGAAAAACTGCCGGCGCGCAATTGATAGAGATACAAGCCCGAGGCCAGCCGACTCCCGGATTGACTCAACCCGTCCCACACGACACGATAGCGCCCGGGGCCGCGATCTTCATTTATTAGCTCGCGCACAAGCTTGCCCGTCATATCGTAAATACGCAAGCTTACCTGGCCGTGAAAATTTTCCGGCACGCTGAACGCAATCGTTGTTTGCGGATTGAAGGGATTGGGATAGTTTTGTTCCAAAGCAAAAGCCCGAGGAATTTGCGTGAACGCATTCTCAAAAATTGGCGTGCTTGTGCCATCGTAGCTTGCTTCGCGCAGCCACAACTCGGCAACACTTGCCTGGCCGGCGCCGCCGGTTTTGACGATGCGCAATTGCACACGGCCATCGCGCACGGCTTCCGGCGGAATCTCCAGCCAGCCGCTGGTAAAGGCTCCACGTCCGACATTGACGGGCGCATGCAACTCATTTTCATCAGCGTAAAAGGCTTGTTCAACAACACCGAAGTAACTGACATAGCGCGCGCGCGCTTCGT
>QEVD01000558.1 GCA_003576975.1 Candidatus Zhuqueibacterota bacterium | reverse complement strand
CATTTTTCCGGTTACGGCCTGGGCTGGTTCATTTATGATTACAAGGGCCAGAAGGTCATGAACCACGGCGGCGGACTTTCCGGCATGTTTTCGCTGCAAACCTGGCTGCCTGATAAAAATTTTGGGGTCATCATTCTTACCAATTTTGCGCCGCACGATTTGATTGATGCCTTGACCTACCGCATTCTCGACGCTGTTCTTGGCGCGCCGGAGCGCGATTGGAGCGCGGATTTTCTCAAATGGCGTGAGGAACAGCGCGAACGCGAAGCCAAAGCCGAAACCGAGTTGCAAGCGCAGCGCGTTGCGGGAACTCAGCCCTCACTCAAACTCGAATCCTATGTCGGCGATTATTTTGATGACTTCTCCGGCCCGGCGCGGGTGAGCCTGCAAAACGGCAAACTGGTGTTTTATTACAATCCGCGTCACACCGGAGAACTAGAGCATTGGAATTACGATACGTTTCGCATCACGTGGCACAATCCCATTTACGATATGCCGAAAACGGCGTTTATCACGTTCTATCTTGACGAAAGCGGCAACGTCGAAAAACTCAAGACGAGTTATTATGATCCGATCCATTTCAAAAAGCTAAACGAGTAAAGCAGTTGGCACGGCGCTTTTGATGGAAAATTGGAAAATCATTATGCCAAATTTTTTTCACATGCCGCGCGGCGATCGCTGGTATCTCATCATCGTTATCGTGTTTGCATTCATCTCATTTCTGCCGTGGTCGCGTGCAATTCATGTCGCAGGCATGGCGTTGTTTGGCTGGCTGATGGCGGGACTCATGCTGCTCTCGCCCGCCATTGCGTTGCTGTTGCTTTGGTTCGAAAAGAAAAACCGCCCGGACAGTCACTCCTGAAGAGTGAACAAGCGCATAGGCAGCAGGGCATCTATTTACCACTGCCCGGGCGGTGGTGTCTGGTAGGAACTTTTATTTGGTGAAAGGTGAATCCTCGAAGAGATTACCATGAGCCTCATTACTGAGACCACCATGACTCTCGAATTGTGGGTTGTTGGAATCTACATGCTCGCGTGCATTGCCATCGGCGTGCTCGCTTCGCGCAAAGTGCTGGTCTCGCGCGACGATTATTGGGTAGCCGGGCGCCGCATCGTCGATCATCGGGGTGATGGGGCTGGCGTACAAGAACGGCATTCCGTACGCGCTTGCCTTGTTCGCCGGCGCCGTGCTCGGTTTTCCGCTCGCCTCGATTCTCGTTGCCAAACCGTTGCGCAACTTTGGTAAATTCACCATCACGGATTTTTTGGTATTCCGTTATCCGCATGCGATTGTGCGCTATCTTGTGCCAATTGTAATCGTCGTCAGCTTCACGGTGTACATCATTGCGCAAATGAAAGCCGCCGGCATCACTGCGAACGTCTTGCTCGGTATCTCGTACAACGAGGCTGTGACGTGGATGACGATCGTTTTCATTCTCTATGTTTCCATTGGCGGCATGCTCGCGGTGACATGGACGGATGTGGTGCAGGGCGTGCTCATGCTGGCCGTCGTACTCGTCACCGCAGCGATGATGATCAATCGCGCCGGCTCGCCGGCAGAGATTATGGAACAAGCGACGCTCGCCGCGCCCATGCTCGGCGAGGTCGCCCATCAACCCGTTGCGAGTTACCTGGGTTCCTTCGTCATTTGGGCGGCCGCGATTCCGGTGATTCCGCACATCGTCATGCGCGTCTTTACCGCGAAAGATGCGGCCGGCGCGCGCCTGTCGCTTAACCTGGCGATGGTCGCATACAGCGTGATGATACTCGCGGCTGTGCTTGCCATTGTGCCGGTGGGCAAAATGCACTTTCCGGACTTGCAAGACGCGGACACGATTTTTTTGGAAGTGATGAAGCAGGAATTTCCGCCGCTGGTTCGCGGGCTTGCCGTGGCTGCGGTGATGGCAGCCGTGATGTCAACTACTGATGCGCTTTTGCTCGCCTGCAGCTCGGCGCTGGCGCATGATTTGTTCGGAGAGAGGCTGATCAAGCGTTTTTCTCCGAAAGTGGTGAGTTGGATCTCCGCCGGTTTCGCGTGGGCCATTGGTTTGCTCGCCATGTATTTTGCCTATTCGCCGCCGAAATTGATCACCGCGTTTTATTCCGCGGCCATCGGCTTGCTCAGCGCCGCCTTGTTTGTTCCCGTCATCGCTGGCTTGTGGTGGAAAAAGGCAAATCTCGCCGGCGGCGTTGCTTCCTTGCTGGTTGGCAGTGCGGTTTATCTGATCGTGCAATTCACGCCCGGCGCACCGCCGTTCTCCGCAATTTTATTTGCCCTGCCTGCCAGCGCGCTGGCGATGGTGATTTTTAGCCGAATGCGGCCAAGTAGCAACGATGAAATTATGGCAGTGATTTCTAAGCTGCATGAATCGTGAAAGCCGTAAACGAATAAACTCTTGCAACTGGTTGTCGAACCTCTTATCATTGCTCAAACATGAATGAAGAGCGTGCTGACTACAAACACTATGAAGCCCGGCTGATTCAACTGTTGCGTTGGCGTTTCGAGAAGGCCAACTTCAAAGTCGAAGACCATCACAAAGTTGGCGCGCTGCCGAACGCGGACTTTTTTGGCCTGCCTTGATGATGAAGAAAAAAGGCCGATTGTCGAAACGATAACGGATCTTTATGAAAGTGAGGTGCTCAAAATCATGGTGCAATTGAATGTAAAATCGGAATCAATGGACAAATTCATTGATGCTCTGGGCCGCGAAAAGATCATCGCCGCGCTGGGACGAAAAGAAGAAATGATGGATAAGATGCTGGAGGCCGTCGGCCGCGAAAAGATCATCGCCGCGCTTGTAAGAAAAGAAGAAATGATGAATGAAATGCTGGGGACGCTAGGCCACGAGAAAATCCTGGCTGCGTTTGGTAAAGAAGAATTGTTGCGGCAATTGCTGGCGGAATTGGGTCCCGAGCAACTCCACAAGATGATCGATCAAATCAGTCAGGGTTAAGCAATTAGTTGTTGGTCCATGGTGGAATTCATGAAGATTTTAGGAGTACACGAATTTGTCCCGAATAACCCTCATCGACGTCCTCAAAGCCCGCCAAACCATCGCGCCTTATCTCAAGCCAACGCCATTGTTTTCTTATCACGGCTTGAGCAAACTGATCGATGCTCCCACGTACATCAAACATGAAAATCATCAGCCCGTCGGCGCGTTTAAAGTACGCGGCGGCGTGAATTTGATTTGCAATCTCTCACCCGAAGAGAAGCAGCGCGGCGTCATGACCGCCAGCACCGGTAATCACGGGCAATCCCTCGCCTATGCCTCGCGCCTCTTCGGTGTTCATGCCACAATCATGGTGCCGGAAGGCGCAAATCCTGTGAAAGTTGAAACGATTCGCGCCCTCGGTGCGGAGGTTGTCTTTCACGGCCGCGATTTCGATGAAGCGCGCGTGCATGCCGGGGAACAAGCGCGCAAAACTGGCAGCCGCTTCATCAGCTCCGGCGATGAGCCATGGTTGATTTCGGGCGTCGGTACGTATGCTCTAGAAATACTCGAAGCATTGCCCGAGGCGGAAACCATCATCGTGCCGGTGGGCGGGGGCAGCGGCGTGGCGGGATGTTGCATCGCAGCGAAATCGGTTAATCCAAAAATTCGCGTGATAGGTGTGCAGGCTGAGAAAGCGCCCTCGGCATATCTCTCCTGGAAATCCGGGAAAAGGGTGGAGGCCAAAATGGAAACCTTCGCCGAAGGCCTGGCCACGCGTGTGCCGTTCGATCTGCCGCAGGCCATCATGCGTGAATTGCTTGATGATTTCGTCTTGGTGAGTGATGATGAAATCCGTGTCGCCATGCGCCTGATGATCGAGCACACGCGCAACCTGCCCGAGGCCGCGGGTGCGGCCTCCCTGGCTGCCGCCGTGAAAATGAAAACGAGCCTCGCCGGCAAGCCGTTGGCATTGGTGCTGAGCGGAGGCAATATCACGCTAAAGCAATTGCAGGAAGTCGTTGCCTTCACCGACAACGGCGTTACGGCATCATGAAGGTTA
>QEVD01000557.1 GCA_003576975.1 Candidatus Zhuqueibacterota bacterium | reverse complement strand
AGCTACCAGGACAATGTCCGCAAATTGCTCACGGAAATGCAACAGATTCCCCCGGAAAACCGCCGGGCGCGTTTTCGCACGATAATGGCATTCGCCGATGGCAATGACGTCAAACTAGTCGAAGGCGTCTGTGAAGGCCACATTGCGCTTGCCCCCAGCGGCGACAGTGGTTTTGGTTATGATCCGGTTTTTGTCGTGGAAGGCGGCAAACGTACTTTGGCTGAAATGACCCTGGCTGAAAAAAACGTGATCAGCCATCGTGGCCACGCGTTGCGTGCGGCAAAAAAAATACTTGAGAGAGTGTTCAAAAATTACAATACTGATTAGCCGGAGTAAAGGAATCTATTCCGTCGCCTGAGCTTTACGGTTGGCTTCGACAGGTTCAGCCAACGAATATCCGTCGCCTGAGCTTGTCGAAGGCGAGGTTGTCGAAGGCGACGATTGGCTTCGACTGGCTCAGCCAGTACATAACCGTCGCCTGAGCTTGTCGAAGGCAAGCATCCCGGCGCAAACACCTTGAGCGGAGGAGTGAGTTCATGATTGAGTTAATTCGGGACCACATGCAAAAGCATGTTTGGTGGAATATTCTTACTCTTGCATTACTGTCTTTGCTTTATTGGGGCTGCAGCGAGAAAACCTCTCCCAACATTCCTGACCCCTATCCGGATTTATACCTGGTTAGCACGGCGCCGGCGCAAAACGCTACCGGCGTGCCGGCGCAAACCAATGTGACATTGACTTTCAGCGCTGAGATGTCGTTAACCTATTTTGGTTTTATTCTGGCGCCCACGCCGCCTGATTTTTTTGCCAATGTGCATTTGAGCAACGACAGCCGGCAAGTGATTGCGCCGGCGACGCTGGCCGCCAATACCGCCTATTCACTCGTGGTGTTTTCCGCCAATGATCGCTATGGCGATTATCTGCGCACACCCTTCTCCGCCAAATTCACCACCGGCGGCAGCTTGTCAAATGTGAGTGTCAGTGGAACATCCGCAAAACCGTTCAATCTCCCCATGCAATGCTTTGCGGGCTTGCTCAAAAAGAATCCCCAAAGCGTTTTAGAAGCGGCTGCGCCGGATCAGGAATTCTATACCAATCTGCTCGCAGTTACGGCGATCAACGATACCTCCGGGCAATATTCGATTGATGGCGTCACAGCCGGTGTCTATTGGCCTTTTGCTGCGCTGGATGCCAATCGTGACGGGCGCTTTAGCTTGCAAGACGGCGATCGTTTGCAAGGCTACGACGCCAATGCCGATGCCGCTCTGGACAGTGTGGCAGTTGCAACTTCTTCTCTCGCGCAAATTGCGCTGCAAACACCGGTAGTCGGTTTGAAAGTTGTGAACACCTTCCCGGTCAATGGACAAAAAAATGTTCCGCTCAACACGACGTTTCGGTTGACCTTCACGACCGCGGTTGACACCAGCAACCTGGGACTCTTCATTGCGCCAATTCCAGAAGGCCTGACCGGCTCGACGCTCAGGCCGAGCGCTGACGGCAGGGAGCTTTTCGCTTCCGTGACGCTCAAAGCCAATACGGCCTACACGGCCGTGCTTTACACCGCTGCCAGCCTGCGCGGGCAAAAACTACAAACGCCCACGCAAATTGCTTTCACCACTGGCGCCGATTTTCCTACCGGACAAGTGAGGGGCCGAGTCGTTTTTTGTTCCGGATCCACTTCGCCGCGCAGCACATTGGTTGGTTTACTGAATACTGATCTGATCAGCGTGATTCAACAAATTTTAGTCAATCCGAGCCAAGCCACGGATGTATTGCGCCAAACCTTGAACGCAATTGCCATTACGCCGGACGAAACCGGCGAGTTCGTCATTCCCAATGTTCCGGATGGCACCTACTGGCCGGCAGGCGCGAAAGACACGGATTTAGACGGCAGTCTGGAGCCGACCGCCGTGCCGCCGGAGCCGATTGGGTTTTATGATCGCGATGGTGATGGCGGAGCTTCGCGCGCGGATAGCGTGGTGGTGAGAAACGGCGCAATTGTGAATGATATTGTGATCGTCTTCTAGGCCGTCACGTCGCGGCTTTGCCCAACACATTCGCTTTAAATCAAAACTCCCGCAGCCGAGATTTTTAGGATCTCAACTGCGGGAGTTTTATTTGAAATTTACGTCAACGGTGTTAAATCAAAAGCCGCTCTCACAGGAATGCCAGCATAAGAGTTAAATTTTTGCGACTAAAGCAACGGTATCTTCAACAGTTAAAATTTGCCACCGGATAGCCGAAAAAAAATCTGCTGGCCGCTTTCATCCGTTGAAAATTTTCTTCATTGGTTCCGGCTTGCCCTGAATTGGGGCATCGCTGTCACAACGGCTGCCGTCCACAAGGGGCGGCGACTGCCGGGCTGTTGATAAACCAACTGAGCCCTACCTTCCTCCACTGCGCCCCGCACTTCCGGCAATTCTATTCGTCACGATCTTCAAGGTTTTGCCAGAAGAAACGATCTCCGGTTGCACCGCTTCCAACAAATCCAACACAATCCAGGTGCTGGCATCTTCAGGATGATAGCCCAGACGGGCACGTTGCACAGAGCCGCGATTCACTGCGGCCGTGAGCGGATCGGCAATGTACATTTTCGAGAATTTGATAACAAGCCGCGTCGGGTCTCTTAGTAAATCCGTCGTATAGGTTGGGAAGTAACCGTTGCCGACCACATTGACGGTGTCGCCCAACACATAAACCTGCTCGATCTTCGAAGCCCGCGGCAGCTCAGGCGTATTTTCGCCGGTGTAAATCAAGAATTCCACACGCCGGTTGCGAAAACGATTCGCTTCCGTCGAATTGTCATTCAAAGGCATCCATTCGCCATAAGGAATGGGATTGAAAAAACGCGACGAGCTGATGCCCTGCTCGACCAGGAAGCGGATAACGCTGTTGATGCG
>QEVD01000556.1 GCA_003576975.1 Candidatus Zhuqueibacterota bacterium | reverse complement strand
GTGCAATGTCGGCTCGCCGGAACCGGAGAAGGTAAGATAATCAGCCCGGCCATCGGTTTCGAGAAATGTTGCCAACTCTGCCATCACCTCGTCTGCCGGTACATACTCTTCGCGCTGCACCGTTTGATACGTTGTCCGGCCGAGCTGGCAATAGGTGCAATTGAACGTGCAGGTCTTGCTAGGTATGACATCAATGCCGAGCGACAATCCCAGCCGGCGCGAACGCACCGGACCAAAGAGATAGCGATACTTTTGCTTGAGTGTCATGACTCACTCCTGAGCAAGAATCGGAAAATTGTTTCAAATGACAACTGGCCGACTCTACGGCTCTTTCTCCAACATTTGCGCATCCACCACTGCAATCGCCGTCATGTTCACGACATCCATTTCACTCATGCTGCCGATTTGCAGCACGTGCACCGGTTTTCTCATGCCCATGAGAATCGGACCGATGGCTTCGGCGTGTCCGAGGCGCTGGAGAAGTTTGTAGGCCACATTACCGCTGATGAGATCCGGAAAGATCAACACGTTCGCGCCGCCCTTGATCCGGCTGAAGGGATAAAACTCCTCGATGATTTCCGGCACGACGGCGGTGTCTGCCTGCATCTCGCCATCCACCTCGAAATCGACGGCTTTGCGCCGCAGCAGCGTGAGCGCTTGCTGCACTTTCTGCGACAACGGATGCTGCACACTGCCAAAATTCGAGAACGAGAGCAACGCCACGCGCGGCTCAATGTTGAAGCGCCGCACTTCTTTGGCGGCAAGCTGGGCAATCTCCGCCAAATCTTCGGCGGTGGGATCGATATTGACTGTCGCGTCTGCAATAAAATAAACGCCCTCTTTGAACACCATGGCATACAAGCCCGCCACTTTGGTAAGGCCATTGCGCAGTTTGATAATCTGCAGCGCGGGACGCAGCGTCTCCGGATAATGCTTGGTTAGGCCCGAGACCAGGCCATCGGCTTCGCCGAGATGCACCATCATTGGGCCGAAATAATTGCGATGCCGCATCAGCTCACCGGCTTCGCGGCGGGTAACGCCTTTGCGTTTACGCAACTCGTAAAACGCCTCGACATATTGCGCCAATTTCGGCGAAGTGGCGGGATCGACAATCTCGATGCCGCCTTTCAAATCCAAATGCATTTCAGCAATGCGCTGCTGAATGATCTGCTCATCGCCCAACAAAACCGGATGCGCGATGCCTTCATCGAGAATGATTTCGCAGGCCTTCAAAATAGCCGGGAAATCGCCTTCGGGAAAAACGATGCGCTTGGGCGCGGCTTTGGCCTTGTTGATCATGACCCGCATGAACTTGCGGGCAACGCCGAGCCGGCCTTCCAGCTCTTCGCGATATTTGTCGAGATCAATTTTCTTTTGCGCCACGCCGGTATCCATCGCCGCTTTTGCCACCGCCGGCGCCACCCACAACAACACGCGCGGATCGAAGGGCTTGGGAATAATATAATCCCGGCCGAATTTGAGATTCTGCAAGCGATAGGCCTTGATCACGGCATAGGGCACGGGTTCCTTGGCCAACTCAGCCAATGCGCGCGTCGCGGCATGCTTCATTTCTTCATTGATCGCTGTGGCGCGCACATCCAGCGCGCCGCGAAAGATGAACGGAAAGCCCAGCACATTGTTCACTTGATTTGGAAAATCCGAACGACCCGTCGCCATAATCAAATCGCTGCGCACCGAGGTGGCATCTTCGTAGGTAATCTCCGGATCGGGATTCGCCATGGCAAAAATGATGGGATCCTTCGCCATCGACTTGACCATCTCTTTTGTCATCATATTTGCGCCGGAGAGTCCGACAAAAACATCAGCGCCGGCCACAGCTTCCGCGAGCGTGCGCGCTTTGGTTTCCGCCGCCAGCTTGGCCTTGTAGGGATTCATATTCTCCTTGCGGCCGGCATACACAACGCCTTTCGTATCACACAAAATCAAATTCTGCCGCGATACGCCAAGACTGAGATAATAATTGGCGCAGGCAATGCCGGAAGCGCCGGCGCCATTAAAAACCACTTTGACGTTGCGAATGTCCTTGCCCACCAGCTCCAGCGCATTGAGCAAGGCCGCGCCGGAGATGATCGCCGTGCCATGCTGATCATCATGAAACACGGGAATTTTCATGGTCTTCTTGAGCGCCTCTTCGATTTGAAAACATTCCGGCGCTTTGATGTCTTCAAGATTAATGCCGCCAAATGTAGGCTCCAGCATCTGCACGACTTTGATAATCGCTTCGGGATCGTGCGAATTCAATTCGAGATCGAACACGTCGATGTCGGCAAAGCGTTTGAAGAGCACGCCCTTGCCTTCCATCACCGGCTTGCCGGCTTCCGCGCCAATATCGCCCAGGCCCAGAACCGCGGTGCCGTTTGAGATGACGGCCACGAGATTCCCGCGCGAGGTATACTCCCAGACTTTTTCGAGATCGTGATGAATTTCGCGGCAGGGTTCTGCAACGCCCGGTGTGTAAGCCAACGCCAGGTCATTTTGGGTGACGCAAGGTTTGGTCGAAACCACTTCGATTTTTCCCTTGCGGCCTTCGGTATGATACCGCAGGGCTTCTTGTTTGGTAATCATGGGTATTCTCGTTGTTGAGTTGATGTGAAAAGTGTAAGGTGTAAAGTGTAAGCGCGATTTTACACTTTACACCTTACGCTTTACACTCTTTCACAACCACTTCCTTTCCTTCACGAATTTCGTCAGCTCCTCACGAAATTTGGGATGTGCAATATTGATCAATGCGCGACAGCGCTCCTGCACGGTTTTACCGTGCAGATAAGCCACGCCGTATTCGGTGACGACGTAGTGCACGTCGCCGCGCGAAGTGACTACGCCCGCGCCTTCTTTCAAGTGTGGAACGATGCGGCTGATGGTATCGTCTTTCGCCGTCGA
>QEVD01000555.1 GCA_003576975.1 Candidatus Zhuqueibacterota bacterium | reverse complement strand
AACAGGGCAAAATGGTCGGCCTGGTGACGATGGACAACATCGGCGAATTCGTCATGATTCAAAGCGCGCTCGCCGGTGAGAAGCCCCGCGGCTGGAAGCCGGCCTTTCAAGGTTGATCAAATCAGCCGATCAGTTTTTGCCTCACATAACAGGAAGGAAACAAGCAAAGGTGTCCGAGCGCCTCAAAGCGATAGTCGAATCAACCCGCACGCAGCACTTCATCACGGCCGTGATCGTGCTCAATGCCATCACCCTGGGCTTGGAAACCTCGGCATGGGCGATCGCGGCATGGGGACCGGTTTTGACCTCGATTGATCGCCTCGCGCTGCTGATCTTCGTGGTCGAGCTGACCGCCAAAATCGTGGTCTATGGCCTCCGCTTCTTCACCAGCGGCTGGAATTGGTTCGATTTCATCATCATCGGCATTTCACTCGTGCCGGGCGCAGGCAATCTTTCCGTGCTGCGCGCTTTCCGAATTTTTCGAGTGCTGCGCTTGTTCTCGGTGGTGCCCAAATTGCGTTCGGTGGTGCAAGCCCTGCTCGCCGCCATTCCGAGCATGGCCTCGATTCTGGCAGTGCTGCTGCTGGTCTATTATGTCACGGCCGTGCTGGCGAATCAGTTGTTCGGCGCGCGCTTCGCCGAATGGTTCGGCACCATCGGCCAATCAGTTGTTCGGCGCGCGCTTCGCCGAATGGTTCGGCACCATCGGCCGCTCGATGTATTCGCTGTTTGAAATCATGACGTTCGACAACTGGTCGTCGGGCATCGTCCGGCCGGTGATGGAAGTCTACCCCTGGGCGTGGGTGTTTTTCCTGCCCTTCATCGTGGTTACCAGCTTTGCTGTGCTCAATTTGTTCATCGCCATCATTGTGAACACTATGCAGGCGCAACACGAAGCGGAAATGCAACAAGAGCGTCGCGACGAGCGCACGGAGTGGCTCGCCGGCAATTCGGAATTGGCGCAGGAAATCACCGAATTGCGGCGGCAGGTCGCGGCTCTGCAAACACTGTTGCTCAAGACCGAGCCCAAAAATTGAGAGGGTGTGTTGTCAACACGGCATCAAAACATGGCTTCCACTGAAATCCATTTAAAAAGCTCTTGCTGTTTTTAAAGTTCGATTCGTGAAAACGTTTTCTCGCGGCCGCCCCGCGCGACATGCGGCGATTTCTTGGCTTGCCCCAAAACGGGCATAGCTGTTAAACAAAAATTAGAAAGTTTTCGCACACAAACTTGCCATCCCGCAGAGATTTTTTTCGTCACCCCATAGCAGACAACAATGCTCTCACCTGTACCGCATTTTCCTGCTCCGGAAACTTGAATTCTCCCTCAAACTTGTTTATTTTGCCGCAGGCGTTCTGCCGGAGCGCCCCTCGATTTCAAGCCAGTTTTGAAACCATCGGCGTCATTTGTTTTATATGTCTGTGAGAGGGCCATTATGGGTTTGGAAGTTTTTTTTATTCTTGTTTTGATCCTATTGAACGGCGTTTTCGCCATGTCGGAAACGGCGTTGGTTTCGGCGCGCAAGCTGCGGCTGGAACAATTGGCGGAAGAAGGAAATGAACGGGCGGGCGTAGCGTTGGAACTTGCCAACGATCCCAATCGCTTTCTTTCCACCGTGCAATTCGGTATTTCACTCATTGGCACATTCGCCGGCGTGTTCGGCGGCGCGACGATTGCCGAAAAACTAATGATTAAATTGAATGAGGTGACGTGGCTGCAACCGTATAGTGAATCACTAGCGTTAGGCATCGTCGTGCTGGCCATTACCTACCTTTCCTTGATTCTCGGTGAATTGGTTCCCAAGCGGCTGGCGCTATATTATCCCGAGCGGATTGCCGCCGGCATGGCGAACAGCATGCAGCGGCTTGCCCGCCTGGCCTCGCCTTTTGTGCGCTTGCTGAGTTTTTCCACCGAGGCCGTGCTGCGGCTCTTTCGCGTCAAACCTCCGGCAGCCCCGACCATCACCGAAGAAGAAGTCAAAGCAATGATCGAACAGGGCACGGAAGCGGGCGTCTTTGAAGAAGCCGAGCAGAACATTTTTGATCGTGTTTTCCGTCTCGGCGATCGTCGCGTCAGCACGCTCATGACGTCGCGCAGCGATATCATCTGGCTCGACTTGAATGATTCTCTGGAGGAAATGCGCGGCAAAATTTCGGGTAGCGGATTTTCACGCTTTCCGCTGTGCCAGGGCAGCCTTGATAATCTGCTCGGCGTGGTGCGCGTCAAGGATCTCGTAGCGCAGATGTTGAATGCCCAATCGCCCGACCTGCGCGCGATTATGCGCCAGCCGTTGTTCGTGCACGAAAAAATGCGCATCCTGAAAGTGCTCGAGCTGTTTCGCGTCTCGCGCACCCACATTGCCATCGCCATCGACGAATACGGTGAAATTCAAGGCCTGCTTACCTTGAATGATATTCTCGAAGCGATCGTGGGAGATGTGCCCAATCCCGGCATGACGGCGCAACCGCAAGTGTTGCAGCGTGACGACGGCTCATGGCTGGTGGATGGTTATCTGCCGATTGACGAATTCAAGCAACTCTTCGATTTGACTTATTTACCCGGCGACGACAAAGGCGATTTCGAAACACTCGGCGGCTTCGTGATGGTTTATCTCGAACGCATCCCCGCCGCCGGCGAGTATTTCGATTGGGGCGGTTTGCGTTTCGAAGTTCTCGACATGGATGGCAATCGCGTCGACAAGGTTCTCGTCAAAACCTTGCAGCCCATCGCATAACAAACCGTCTCGCGAGTAAGATTGATTTCAACAACAGTTTGAACTTGCCGACGACTGAGCCTGTCGAAGCCGAACTGTCAAAACCGAATCGCTGGCTGAGCTTGTCGAAGCCGAGCCTGTCGAAACCGAACTGTCCAAACCGAACCGCCGGTTGAGCTAGTCGAAGCCGAGCTTATCGAAGCCCGAACTTGGGCTTGCTTCTCAAGTGAACTTGATTATCTTGCTTGCGGCTAATTTATTGAACGATGGCATATCGTCGAAGCATTTTTTGAATGTAAAAAATTTGGATTGTATAAGCCCGGTTGTTGAAATGTTATTTCATGAGGAATTTCTATGAATCTTCGTTTACGCCGTTTATTCATGCTGTTGGCGCTCACGATCCTTGCCGTGTTTGGCATTCATGGTTGCGCCGCATTGCAGCAAATGTCTGATGCTTTGGTAAATTTGCAACGCTTGCAGTTCAAATTGGACGGCATTGTGCCGGGAACCCTTGCCGGCGTTAATTTGGCAAAGATCAATGATCCTACCTCGCTCAACTTGCAAGACGGCATCAAATTGACTGCCGCGTTTGCGCAGAAATCCCTGCCGCTCGCCTTCACGTTAAATGTCGCGGCGAAGAATCCTAATGACGGCACCGGCGGCAGCCCACAAAAGGCTGCGCTGCTCTCCGGCTTTGCGTGGACGCTGAGCATCGATCAAAAGCAAACTATCTCCGGCGACATCTCAAGCCCGCTTGAAATTCCCGGCACCGGCCAGGCCACCATTATTCCATTGACCATGTCGTTGGATCTGTTTCAGTTTTTTGGCGGGAACGGGTATAAAGATATT
>QEVD01000554.1 GCA_003576975.1 Candidatus Zhuqueibacterota bacterium | reverse complement strand
AAATGGAGCTTGTACGACACGCCACGACGCAATTGGCAGTCCCCGATGATCTTGCCACTCGCGACCCTCGCATCGTTTTCATGGTCAAGCTCGGGCAGGCGCTGCACCGCTACGGCGTGCCCGCGCATCGCCTCGAACAAGACATGAATCTGGTGGCGCAGCGTTTCGGCATCAGCGGCAATTTCTTCGCAACACCCACCGGCATTTTCGCCTCATTCGGTTTGCCGGAAGAGCATCGCACCAGCCTCATTCGCATCGAATCAACGGAGGTGAATCTGGCGAAGCAGGCGTTGCTCAATGACTTGGTGCGCCAGGTGATTCAAGGTCAGGTCAGCATCGCCGAGGGCACTCAGGAGATCGATCAAATCGTTGCTGCGCCTGCGCGCTTCAGCCCGGTCGTGAGCACAATTTGTTTTGCGCTCGCTTCCGGCTCGGCGGCAAGATTTCTGGGCGGCGGCTGGCGTGAAATCCTGGCGACCACGATCATCGGATTTTTAATCGGCGCGTTGGCGGTTTTTATGGGACGATCATCAGAAGCCAGCAAAATTTTCGAGCCAACTGCCGCGATCATCGCGTCGGCATTGGTGGTGATTGCCGCGCAGTTTTTTGCGCCCTTTTCAATTTATCTCACCACATTAGCGAGCCTCATCGTGTTATTGCCGGGCTTGACCTTGACCGTGGCCATGCGCGAATTGGCGACGCGCAATCTTGTTTCCGGCACCTCCCGCTTGATGGGCGCCGCCTTGGTTTTCATGCAACTCGGTTTCGGCGTGGCGTTGGGCTCACAAATCAAACGGTTGCTGCCTCCGGTTTCATTCACGACGGCACCCGAGCCGCTGCCGGCCTGGACGCTTGGGCTGGCGCTGCTGATTGCGCCGCTCAATTTCACCGTGTTGTTCAATGCCCGGCTGCGCGATACCGGCTGGATCATGCTGGCATGTTTGCTCAGTTTCATTGGCGCGCGCGCCGGCGCGCATTTATTGGGCCCGGAACTGGGAGTTTGCCTGGGCGCGATCTTGACCGGCACGGCCGGCAATCTTTATGCACGCATATTGGATCGCCCGGCGGCAATCACCACGGTGCCGGCGCTGATGATGCTCGTGCCGGGAAGTATTGGCTTCGGCAGTCTGTCAAAATTCATTGAGAAAGATGTCATTTCCGGTGTGACCACGGCGTTCAGTGTGGCTCTCATTGCCGTTGCGCTGGTCACCGGCCTGTTGCTGGCAAATGTCCTTGTACCGCCGCGCCGGCATCTTTAAGTCTGCCGCAGCACGACCGCATGTGTTCCGCATTTTTGATGATTCACGCCCAACACTCTTAAGAGGAAAACCATGACCTGCAAAGATTTTGTCACGCTCTTCGAATACAATCGTTGGGCAAACGATTGTGTTCTCACTGCCGCCGCAAAATTGCATGATGAACAATTCACCCGGAATTTGTCTAGCAGCTTTTCTTCAGTGCGTGACACACTTGTCCATATCATGGGCGCTGAGTGGGTTTGGCTGCAACGCTGGAAGGGAATATCGCCCGGCGCGCTGCTTGCGCCCTCGGAATTTGCCGATTTTGCGGCGCTGCGCGCCAGATGGACGGACCTGATGCGCGAACAGATGGAGTTCATCAACCACCTGACGGAGGCAGCTCTGGAACAAGAGATTTCGTATATCAATTTCAAAGGCCAAAACTGGAGGTATCCCCTGGCTCGCATGCTCCAACATGTGGTGAATCATTCCACCTATCATCGCGGACAGGTGGCAACGATGCTGCGCCAGCTCGGCGCTGCACCGGTGTCCACGGATTTTCTTTTGTTTTTTGATCAAGCGCGCTGAGATGATTGGCTTTTCGAATGCAGAGTCAAGATCCGTTGCATTTTTAAAGGAAGATCGCATGCAAGTGGTTATCGACCGGTTGACGATCAACGAAGCGCCCCTTGTTTTCGATTGGGTGATGCGCTTGCTCACGGAGCTGGGCGAAGAAGGCGAGGAACTGGGCAGCTTGGATGAAGAAGGGGTGTTGCGCGCCTGGCGCGAGCGAGGCGATCATTTTCACATCTTCGTTGCCAAAAATACTGCTGGAGAAATTTTGGGCATGCTCACACTAAACGAGACATTTGCCATTTACGCCAACGGCAATTACGGCGTGATTGATGAAATGTATGTCGCGCCGGAATATCGTTCCGCCGGCGTGGGCGGCCAACTTATCGCGGCCGTGAAGGCCGTCGGCACGCAAAAAGGCTGGAGGCGCATCGATGTCACCGCGCCGGAAGCGGAACGCTGGCAGCGCACCCGGCGATTCTACGAGCGACAAGGTTTTGTCTTTACCGGGCCAAAGCTGAAACTGATTCTATGATATGGAGGCGTGCATGTCCGATGATTTGAAGTTTCTGCACCGCGCCGTGGAACTTGCCTTGCTGGCCGAGCAACAAGGCAATTTGCCGATCGGCGCGCTCATCACACTCGACGGCGAAGTGATTGCCGAAGCCGGCAATGCCATGCTCACGCCGCACTATCACCCCGGCCGTCATGCCGAAACAGAAGCGTTGCAGCGCGTCGCGATTGCGCTGTGGCCGCGCAGCCGTGACATGACGTGTTATACCACGCTCGAACCCTGCATGATGTGCATGGGCACGCTGTTGCTGCACGGCGTCGGGCGAATAGTCTTTGGCGCACAAGACAGCGCGGGCGGCGCCGGCAAAGCGCTTGCCTGTCTGCCGCCTTACTACGCGGAGGGCAAGGGCGTTCCGCAGTGGCACGGCCCGCTGCTGCCGGAGATTTGCGATGATCTTTTTAAACGCGCCCTGCTGCGCTTTGATCCGCGCGGCTGCTTTTCGCGAAATGATGCAACGCCGGCGCACGGTGCGTCATTTTTCAAGCCGGCCGGTGCCGCGGGAGATTATCGCTGATTGTTTATTGGCGGCGGGCAGCGCGCCCAGCGGCGCAAATATGCAGCCGTGGCATTTTGTCGTGGTCAGTGATGCGGAGGTGAAACGCCGGATTCGCGCAGCCGCGGAGAAAGAGGAACAGGAATTTTATCATGGCCGTGCGCCGCAAGAATGGCTCGAGGCGCTTGCGCCGCTAGGCACGGACGAGCATAAGCCTTATTTGGAAAGCGCGCCCTATCTCATCGCTATTTTTGCGCAAAGTTTTGGCGCCCTGGCGGACGGCCGAAAGGTCAAGAACTACTACGTGACGGAGTCCGTCGGCATTGCCACGGGCATGCTCATCACGGCGCTTCATCATGCCGGCCTGGCTTCGCTCACGCACACGCCGAGCCCCATGGGTTTTTTAAATGACATTCTTGGCCGCCCGCAAAACGAGCGCGCGTATTTGATTCTGGTCGTAGGTTATCCTGCGCCTGAGGCCGTCGTTCCGGCGATCAGCAAAAAAGCGTTGCTAGATTTTGTGACGTTTATGTGAAACAAGTCGCATGCGGTGGGAGGTATCAACGCGCGCCGAACAGCACAAACGGCGCCCAATTGGAGGGATGTTGCACGGCTTTGCTCTGTACCTGCGCAAGCTTGGC
>QEVD01000553.1 GCA_003576975.1 Candidatus Zhuqueibacterota bacterium | reverse complement strand
GAAGTGACGGTGGGCGCCTCGTTGAATCCGTTAAAGCTGGTGAGTGCGGAAGTCACCGCTTCCTATTCGCACACCTGGACCCGCACACAAAGCTCGACGAGTTCATTTGGCACCAATTGGAGCAACACGCGCTCGACCAATCCCAGCCGGGCCGCGCGCCTGAAGCTCAACGTGTACATGCAGAATCTCGGCAGCGCCACGGCGCTCGAGGTCAAACCGACGTTCAATTTGGTGTTGGGAGAAAAAAACATCGCCACCCTCACGCCGAATCAGGTTGCCAATCGCCTTGCTCCGGCGGGCTTGCCGCGCAGCCGTTACCCAGAGTTCGGCAGCATTGCCATCGAGAAAGATGATCAGAACAATGACATCATTTTGACGCTGGAGGAATTGAAAGCCGTTCAAATGGGCGCGCCGCTCGGTTTGGTGGTTACTCAGATGCAGGCCGATGTCGCGCGCTGGAATCCGGCGACGCAGAGTTTTGATTCGCGCGAAGCGTGGTCAAGTTTCGAAGGCGAAATCGATCCGGTGGTGGTGACGGTGAAAGCAAATCTCGGCGGCGACGACATCCGCTATTATCAGGTTTATGTCGGCACGGATTTTTACAATCTTGGATTCAATTTTCGTGACGTGTTGTCACAGGTGTTCGAAGTGGAAGAGAGCAACGGCGTAACGACGATCGCAGGCCGTCGTTATCCTGATGATTGGTACGTCTCAACGCCTTCGCAACCTGTCTTGCAGGAATGGAACAGCCAGGGCCAGCCGCCAAATCTGCTGGGATTGAAAATGTTTCGCAACACCCAGATGGCGCTCATGAGTCCGGGCGTTGATCCGCAGGCAGCTGCCGATGAAAACTCATTCTACACCAACAGTGTGCCGTTTGAGAATCCGGCTGATCCGGAAGGCAAGGTCTTGGTCGAGAATGCGCGCGGCGACGTGACAGAGACTAGCATCATTTTGCCGGCGCTTTACACCAATGCCGCCGAAGTGAAAAAGTTCACGGCACTGCTGCCCAATCCCGGAGCTGAATATTTGCTCTTCTCCGGCGGCGACGCCAACAAACCGGTGAAATTGTACTGTCTTTTTTTTGATCCCAAAACCGGAACTCCTCTGGCGACGCCGCGAGAGTATCTCACCCTGCCGACTAGCAATGAAAGTTCAAACTACATCGACTGGATACAAGATCCGTTCTATCGCAGAGTTTATTTTTCCAAAGTCCGCATCAATCCCGACAATTTCAAAATCTCCGCCGGCGATACCACCTTCACCAGACGAGAATGGAGAAGCTCACAACAGGGCACTTTTTTTGGCGAGGATCCGCTGTTCTTTGGCAGCATTCGGCTGACCTTCGCACATCTTGATTCTGCATTCGCCAACGTGAATCTGACCGGCACGCCATTTTCGCTCGATCCTTATGCCGAGTTTCAGATCGCCGAGCGCGGCGCCCATGAGGTGATTTATGTGGACGCGTCGCGCCAGATCATGAATGTTAAAGTGACAGAACCGCCCAACCACAACAGCGATTCACAGGGCAGGATTGGGTTGAAAGGCGATTCCATTTCGGTTGTCTACAAAAGAGAGTTCTATCGTGGCGCAGCGGGCGTGAAACTTCCGGGCAGAACTGCGGGGTTCAATTTGCGCAGTACCGGCGATCAGGGTTATGTGAACATGGGATCCTCGCCAACGCTGGAGGTAAGCGACGCTTTCACCCTGGAAGCATGGATCAAGCCGGAACCGCACGGCCGGAGTGCAAACCTGCAGGGCGTTTTTATCAACAAAGAAGGGGAATATGAGTTGGCGCGCTTTAGCGATGGCACGATGCGGTGGGCAATTGCCGTGGATTCGCCGCGCTGGATTTGGATCAACACCGGCTATTTCGCGCCGGAAAACGAGTGGGTGCACGTTGCCCTGGTTTATGATCGCAACGCGCCGCAGCCGGCAATCAAGACTTATATCAATGGCAATCTGTTTCATGCGACTCCGGCCGCGGGACCGGTGAGCGATTTTCCTCAGCATGAAAACCAGGATGAATTCCGCATTGCGGCGCGGCAAGGTATCAACGATTCGCAATATGCGGGACAGGTTGATGAAGTGCGGGTTTGGAGCGTGGCACGCACGCAAGAACAAATTCGCGCGGCGCTGGGCGACACATTAGGCGCAGAGGTTTACGCCAGCGTCTCCAGCGGCTTGCGCGGCTATTGGCGTTTCGATGAGCTGGAAAACCTCGGCATGGGCGGCGACGGCGCCGATGACGTGCGAGACTTCTCGGTGAATGGCAATCACGGCGATCTGGTTGGCGATGCGCAGCTTTCGGACTTCACCACCGAGGTCAAAGACGAAAAGCTGGAGCTGCCCGCAGATTTCTCGTTGAGCCAAAACTATCCGAATCCATTCAATCCCAGCACCACGATCGGGTTTCGTCTATCTGCGCCGGCGGAAGTCCGGCTTGCCATTTATTCGGTGAACGGTCAACTGGTGCGAACCCTGGTGAACGGCAGGCTGGCAAGCGGTCAACACGAAGCTGTTTGGGATGGCCGAAATGAGAGGGGAAGCACGGTCGCAAGCGGGATCTATTTTTATCGCATCCGCGCCGGCGCCTGGACGCAAACACGCCGGATGCTTTTGGTTCGTTGAGGAAAATTTTTGGTGGGTCGCCTTGTGGCAGTGTCACAGGGCGACCTGCTTTTGTTTTTGCAGGATCAATTGAAATTCTTGAGTTGTTTGCTAAGCCATGCTCTCGCCAGCCGCCAATCACGCCGCACAGTTGGCACGGAAACGCCGAGCACTTCGGCAATTTCTTCGTGTTTCAATCCGCCAAAGAATTGATACTCCACCACCTTGCCTTGACGTTCATTCAGGGTTGCCAATTCGGAAAGCGCTTCATCGAGGGCCACGAGCTCTTCGGCGCGCGCAGCGCGGGGCCCGGCTTGTTCATTGAAGGTCACCAGCGGCTGGCCGCCGCCGCGCTTTTCCGCGAGACGGCTGTGCGCGTAGTTGATCAAAATGCGGCGCATGGCCTGCGCCGCGAGGGCGAAGAAATGCGCACGGTTCTGCCAGGTGACACGCCGCTGGTCGCTGAGTTTGAGATACGCCTCGTGGACCAAGGCCGTCGCGTTCAGCGTGTGTCCGGCTCGCTCGCCGCGCAGTTGCCGCTGCGCCAGGGCGTGCAGTTTTTCATAAACCAGCGGCATAAGCGCATCAACCGCGGCGCGACGACCGCCGCTCAGGTCGAGAAGCAATTGCGTGATGTCATTTTGAGCGTTGGGCATGGCAGCTCAACTCGTTTTCCACGAAACGGCTGTTCGGGTAATGATCATTTCAAAAATTACCAAGCCTGGTGCTCTGTTGCCCAAATTTGTAGGAGTGTCTCTTGAAGTGTCATCCCGCCAAGCAGGGTTTTGTGAAAAGCTCGGCACCAGGCCTGGAACTTCACCAGATTCTTCCAGAATGACAAGATGCTCATATAAACAAATGTAACAGTACTCTGGAATTGCTGCGATTGGAGGCCTAAAAGTAGGGTTTTCATTCGGCAGAAGCAACAGGGAAGCGCCGGACAGCGTTGGAGCAATTTGACCGGAAGCGGAATGTCGTGCAGCGCGCAAGCCGGTTTTCGTCAGAACGAAGTCCGGCAACCGAAGCAAATTTCGCTGGTCTGAAAACAAAAAAAGCCCGTCGCTCAACCAGCGCCAGGCTTTCTCGTTTCGCAGTCACAGCTCACGTATTCTTTTTCCAGGTGGGATGCGTGATGCTGTGGTAATTGATTTTGTAATTCAGCGCGCGCGGCGAGATGCCCAGCAGTTGCGCCGCATCTTTCTGCACCCAGTTGCGCAATTCCAGCGCGCGCAAGATCGCTTCTTTCTCGATGACTTCGAGGTTGAGCGTGTCCAGCGAGATCAAATCGCCGTCATTCGAGCGACGGCGATCCTTGCCGCCGGCGGCAAAATAGTCTTTGCCGGCCATAGATAAATCCTTCGGCTTGATCTCCTCCCCTTCTTCCGAAACCAGCACCGAGCGCTCCACCAAATTTTTCAGCTCGCGAATATTGCCCGGCCATTGGTGATTGGCAAGCAAATCCATGGTCTCTTCGGAGAAACCGCGGGTTTTCTTGCGAATCTCCCGGGAAAATTTGCGGCGGAAGAATTCGGCAATCAGCGGAATGTCTTCGCGGCGCTTGCGCAGCGGCGGAATGTGCAGCGTCACGACATTCAAGCGATAGTACAAATCCGCGCGAAAGTTGCCCATCTCGATCTCGGTCCACAGATCCTTATTGGTGGCCGCGATCACCCGCACGTCGACTTCGATGGCGCGATTGCCGCCCAAACGCGTGAAGGTTTGATCCTGCAACACGCGCAGGATTTTCGCCTGCGTGGAAAGATGCATGTCGCCGATCTCATCGAGAAAGAGCGTGCCCTCGTGCGATTGCTCGAACTTGCCGATGCGCGTTTGATAGGCGCCGGTGAATGCGCCTTTCTCGTGGCCGAAAAGCTCGCTTTCCAGCAAGTTTTCCGGCAACGCGGCGCAGTTGACCTTGACATAAGGTTTGGCAGCGCGGTGGCTGATAAACTGAATCAAGCCGGCAATGAGTTCTTTGCCGGTGCCGGTTTCGCCTTGAATCAGAATGGTGGCATTGCTTTTCGCCACTTTCTTGATCAGCGAAAAAATTTCTTTGATTTCCGGGCTGCGACTGACGAGGGGATAATGATAGTCGAAGCCGAAATTTTTGCCCCACGAACTCTCCACGTCCGGTGGTATGCTATCCACCAGATCAAGTTCCTTCACGTCTACTGTTGTCACGATGCTCTCACCCGCTGGTTTGTCGCCGGCGATCTCCATCCTTGAGAGATTACCGGCCTCCTTCTGCCGTGCTTTGTGAGAAAGCCGGCAAGATCATTCCGCTCGACGACCTTGTCGAACGATCGATCAATTCCACATCATATGGATTGAGTTGGGGGGAGTGAACTGCCGATTTGCCGTGAACGATTGTGCTGATCGGCGCACTCGCATGCGACTCTTTGCTGGCATCGCCGCCACTCCATCATCGCGCAGGTGAGCAGCGAGGCGTCTGGTAAGCCGCTTACGTTTTGGCAATCTCTATACCACAAGCCACTACAAATGCGTTTTGCACTTAAAATCAATGGCAATTTTGTGAGACTGTAACAAGCCGCTTCCGGCTCAACAGATTTACAATACCTTACACTTTCGAAATCATCAAAAGTCGCAAATAAGTTACAACAATTCGTTCACATTAACGACGCATATTATGTAATTCAAAGCCCTTATATGATCCGCACTCGAACAAGTGTCTTAGCGTGAGACACTTCAAATTACATTTTGGTAGTCACTCCACCAACAGATATATAATAGCGCCATGCGCTTCCAAATGCGGAAATGAAATTGCGCGCCGCCGGATTTCTGCTGAAACACCGAGTTTCAAAAAAGAAAAAGCCGCCGCCGGCAATGTCGGCGCATGCTTGCACAATCGTAAGAAGCCGCTTAGGAGTGCCATTAAATAACTTATTCATTTTTGAAACCGCGAATGAACGCGAATATTCGCTAATTTTAAAATTCGCGTTTATTAGCGTCCATTCGCGGTTTGTGATATGGGCAAGTTATTTAAGCGAGAATCTTTAGGAGAATTTCCAGACTTTACAATCGCGGCCGCGCGGAGGCCACATAACCCGTCATTTCGAGGTAGCCCCTTCCCGTCACCGCGCGCCCGGCTTTGTCACCGGTGACATTGACATAGCCTTCCCAATAAATCACGCCGGTGGTCTGTCGCGTGTCCAACTCTTGATTCTCAACCGGGGTGGTAACGGAAAGCGCATAATCGGCAAAATGCAGTTTCCATGCAAGAGGATATTTGCTTTCGGGCATGATTTTACTTTGCCACCACCCCTCCGGCAGCGCTTGGAACTCATCCGAAGAAATATGCCGGATTTGGCCATCCGCTTCGATCAACGTACCTGCGGAAAACGGCGAAATCGCGCCATTCGCCCGGCGCAGACGGTAAAGCATGATTGCCGTGGAATCCGACAAATGCAAGCTGAACCAATCCCAACCGGCCACGTCGCTTGCTTCGACGCCGGTGAAGAATTCATGATCCATCCAGCTCACGCCGCTGACGCGAAACGAATCCGAGCCGAGAAGCAATTGCCCGGTCGTTTTGAGATTTGGCAAAGAATAATAATAGGAAGCTTCGCCCGGCTGCGGGCCTTTTTGTGCCAAGCCGCTTTTGCCGTGCAGAATTGGCGGAGTTGTATGTTCCAAAACAAATGCAATGCTACCAAATCCGCTTGCGGCTTGCAATTGCCAAGCATTGCCCGCGCTCCGCGCCGACCAATCTCCCACAAAAGCGTGCAGCGAGTCCTCGCTGGCGCCGGCAAGCTGCAACGCGCCGCGTGCAATAGAATTTTCTCTGGGCGATGTCGGTAATGCCAAAATGCGCGACATAGCCATCGCGGAAGGCCCAAGCCGATGCCCGGTTTGCCGGAGCAGGGGTCAGGGCATTGCGGAAAATGGTGAATTGATAGCCGAACGCGCGGCCGTCTTCACTTTGGAGATTGCCGGTAAAGTACCACCATTCCGTACGGAACTTCGGGTGTTGGCCGTGATCGCGCGGAAATTGCCAGGCGCGCGACGAAATTGCTTGCATAAATGAGGTTTTGGGCTTTTGCTTTTCCTGTTTATCAGCTTGAGTCGCAGGACCGGCCGGCGCATACCCAAAAGCCCAGGCAATGATTCCTAGAAGGCTCAAAAAGATTTTCATCAGTGATCCATTGAAATAAAAAAACGCCCGCCCCAATCTGGAGCGAGCGTTGGAATATAACCGCCGGGAATAATGCTGTCAATTCAAATTTGGGGCTATCTCACCACGGCCAATTTCTTCCACTCACGGAAATCGCCGGCAATGATTTGATAAAAATAAACGCCCGCCGGCGCGAGGCGGCCTGCTTGATCTTTGCCGTCCCAGGTCATTTCATGATAACCTGCCGTCATAGGCTGATCAGCCAGCCGCTGAACTTCCCGGCCCATGAGATCGAAAATCACCAACTGCACTTGCGTTGCTTCTGGAAGTCCAAAGCGAATGCTGGTGGCGAGGTTCTGTTGTGAGCTTTGCGCCGAGCGATTGAAAGGATTGGGATAATTTTGCGACAGGGAGAAAACCTCGGGCAGCGAGGAGCTTTCTTCTGCAACCGGCGCGGAGGCTTTGTTGAAGCCCTCTTCGACATAGTGCGTGTCATAAACGATTTGGCCGTTGCTGGTGACTTTCACTTGCAGTTCCATATCAACCGGCAACATTTGACGGGTATATTGTTGCGAGGTGCCGGCGACGCCAGACCAGTTGGGTTCACCCGCTTCGCGGAATCGCCATTCGTAAGTGTACGAGCCATTGCCGCCGGAGGGATTGGCTGTC
>QEVD01000552.1 GCA_003576975.1 Candidatus Zhuqueibacterota bacterium | reverse complement strand
GTAAAGCTGCCAACCGGCATTATCATTAAAAACGGGCGTGTATTGGTTCGCATCCGGATTGCCGGATTGGTGCGGACGAAAATAAAATTCTTCATAGTTCTGCTTGTCCTGTGCACGCCAGACGGCTCCGACAAAAGTGCGTTCCGGGGAAAAGGCAATGTCGAATTCGATAATGCCGTTGAGAAATTTCGAGTCTTTGACCAGCGCCAATCCGCCCTTCAGAAAAAGGCTTGGCCGGCCAAGATACTCTTCGACACGGCTTTCTTTGGCGTCGATTTCCCAACGGTTCGAGTCGAAGGGAATGATTTGCGCGTGCAATGGCAAGCTGAGGCAAAACGTGAATGCGGCGGCAAAAATTTGTTTGATCATATTTTTTTCATGCATTAGTCTTTTTTCCTTTCAAAGGAGCCGCGCGGGCCGTCAAAGTAGTAATCAATCGTCAGCGTGCTGCCATCCGGCGAAAGTTGCCATTTGCGGGTGATCTGCTGCGTCACCTCCTGGCCTTCAGGAGAAGTCGAAGTAATTTCATCTTCAATGAGAATCCCTTTGTTGTTGGGAAGCCATGAGGCATTGCGTTTGCCTTTCGCATTCGGCGGATTCGGCGGCGTGAAGTCGCTTTGCTTGCCATCCAATGTATAACTCTCGTTGAGATCGACTTCACCGCCGCGCGTGGTCTTTTGTTTGCCGGTGAGCTTGATCTGATCATTCTCGTGCGTGATGGTCATTGTCTGCTCGAGTCCGGCGGGATTGCTGAAGCTCTTGTCTTTATCCAGCACCCACGTGCCGCTGAAATTGGGCTTGTCCGCGGCAAGGCTGAAAACGCCGAGGAGCATGGTTACACAGAGAAATGTGATTCTAAATTTCATTTATGCTCTCCTATTCCAGGATAATTTCGAAAGAACGGCGAATGGCAGAATGATTTAATGGCAGAATCATTAAAAGCTTTTGTATCATTCTGTCGTCAAATCATTCTGCCATTACCTTGTGCCAATGCAATACAAATGCTTCTCGCCGCGAATGAAAATCATGCCATTGGAAATTGCCGGCGAGGCGAACACCGGCTCTTCGATGGAGTTGGTCGCCAGCACCTCGTGTTGCGGGCCGGCTTTAATGACGAACGTATCGCCGTCTTCGCTGATCATCAAAATTTTGCCATCAACGGCCACTAGCGAGGCCGTGAACGTTGCCGGAATCGGAAGTCGCCCGCCTTCATAAACCACGGCACCGGTTTTTGCCTCGAGGCACGTAAGAATGCCGCGATCTGAAGCCAGATACACGTAATCCCCGAGGAGTATCGGCGAAGGAACGTAGGCCGAGCCTTTGTTGTAGCGCCACACGATATTCGCATCCAGGCTGTCCAATTCACCGGAGGCGCCGAGCTTGATGGCGATGGTGCGCTTCAGTGGAAAACCCGCAGAGATGAAAACCATACCGTGCCCAACCAGCGGCGAGGCGATGGCGTTGCTGGCGTGACCTTTGGTGCGCCACCATTCTTTGCCGGTTTTCGGATCATACGAGATGATCAGCTCGTTGCCACTGGTGATCAATTCCGCGCGTTGCGGCGTGCGCACGATGAGTGGCGTGGTCCAGCTCGCCTGCACTTGGCGCGGCACTCTCCAAATTTCTTTACCGCTTTTCTTGTCGTAAGCGACAATGAAAGATTTTTCGCCATTGTCTTCGTCGCATTGCAAGATGACGAGATTCTCAAACAACACCGGCGACGTGGCCGTTCCCATCCCGAGGGTGGCAATTGGGCCTGGCGAAGTTTTCCAGATTTGCTTGCCGCTGAAATCATAGCAGTACAAACCTTCGGTGCCGAAGTAGGCAAAAACATATTGTCCATCGGTTGCCGGCGTAGGCGAAGCGTGACTGCTCTTGCGATGGCGATCATCGTAGACCGTGCCTTCGTAGGCCGTTTGTTCCCAAAGTAGTTTGCCAGTATCACGATCGAGGCAGATCACTTTGAACGTGTGCTGGCGATCCGCGCCCACCGCGTCGGGATGTTTGAATTCCTGGCCATCGATGATGTGCTTGACCGCTTGCGCGCCGGGGACAACCTCGCCTTCGATTTCTGCCGTGAGAAAAATTCTGTTATTCCATACAATCGGCGAAGAATTGCCGCTGCCGGAAAGCGGCGTTTTCCATTTGATGTTCTTGCTGCTGCTCCATTCCGCAGGTAAATTGGTTTCGGATGAAACGCCGGTGCCGTCCGAGCCGCGCCATTGCGACCAATTGGAATTTTTAGGCCCAGCACTTGCGTCGACTGATCCCACAAGCGCGAATAACAATAAAATGAAACGCGATAAAGCTCTCATAGTTTGATCGCTCCCGAGATAGAAGGTGAGAAAATAAATTTTCTGAATTTGTTTATGTGTGCTGAGTTTTGTAATTCGATTTAAGCGTAGCGCGCAAGTGCTTCACTCCTTGATCAAACTCAAATCACGCAGGATGGCTTTCGTGATCGAAACCCTTGTCTTGGCATCCTCTGGCTTCAGGAGGGCGATATTGGTTGCGAAGAAATAAACATTCTTGGCGTGCTCCACATAGCCGACAAACCAGCCGACTTGCCTAGACCAGCCCGTCTTTGCACGCAAGACATAATCCTCGCCCTGCTCGAAGATTAGAATGTTTTTGACAATATCCATCGCACGCTGCGAAAACGGCAGGGTGTTTTGATGGAGCCGAACCAATAGCGCAATTTGCTCGCGCGGCGTAATGCGCAAGTCGCCCGTCAGCCAGAACCTGTCGAGGCCGCCTTTGATATTTTTATTGCCATAGTCTGCCAGATCGACGTAATGTTGCATGCGTTCCAGGCCGATGCGCCGCGCCAGCTCTTGATAGAACCAAACCGCAGAATTCTTCATCGCGGTGCGCATGTTGTGATCTTGATTCCACGCCGTCACGTCGCGAACTGTGCCATCCCATTTAAAAATTTCATTTTCATCAGCGATCACGCCAGTTTCGAGCGCAATGAGAGAGTTTAGAATTTTGAAAGTCGAGGCCGGCACGTAGCCTTGCTGCAAACGTTCGGAGTTGTACGCAAGATACTTGTCGTTCTTCAAATCATAGAGCAGAAACGCGCCTTCGACTCCGGCCTCTTTGAAGTATTTCGCAAAGTCGGGCCGTTCTTCCCATTTGCTTTGATCAACAAAAGAGAGACCCGCCGCTGCGAGCAAAATTATAATGGTTTGAATCATCATCTATTTCTGCAATGCCGAACACATGATGCCGGCCGCGAATAATGAGCATGTCGTCCGCAATCGCCGGGGTCGCCATCATCGCTTCGCCCATCGGGTTGATGGCGAGCAGCTCGTATTGCGGGCCCGCTTTGATCACATAAACATCGCCGTCTTCACTGGGGAAATAAATTTTTTCATTTCCCGCCACCGGCGAAGCGCTCATGCCGAAGCCCTGCTCGTTGATGCGCAATTGATAAATTTCCTCGCCGGTCTTCGCATTGTAACACGTCAACACGCCTTTGTCCGTGCAGGAGTAAAGATAATCGCCGTACACGATCGGCGTGGGAACATAAGGCCCGCCGCGTTCGGATTTCCAAGCTACGTGCGCATTGGCGTTTTGTCCCTCCTCCAAGGAAATGTCACCGCTCGCATTCGGCCGCAACGCTTTGATTGGCCTTCCGCCCGGCCAGCCGCCGGTGAGATAAAACATCTCGTGCGCGATGAACGGCGTCGGCACTTGGACGATCAGCTCGTCATTGGCAA
>QEVD01000551.1 GCA_003576975.1 Candidatus Zhuqueibacterota bacterium | reverse complement strand
TTGAAACTCTTGCGTAACGAGGTTTTATTCACTGTCAAAAAACTGTTTTCTGCCATAAATGAAAATTCTGTTTGACATGAACGTTGCACGTTCATACCTGTAACTGACCGTTTCGTAATTGAGCTTGCGGGCAGCTTGCTTTCATCTAAGTGATTGAATAACCCGCAGACAAGCTCACGCCGCGCCGTTATTTTCGCAAAAGCAATGCCACTTTCATGTTATATCTTTTTGTGGATACTTGCGGGCATCTCCGTAAACAAAAAAGCCCCGAACGAGTCGAGGCTTTTTTGAGCAGTTCAAATGGCCAATTGTCCGTACAGCAGTCTAATCTCCTTCATGCAAATTCCTGATCACTATTTGCAAACCAAAACTGATTGAAGGGAGAAAATATTTTTCACGTCGCCGGTATTGGAATGGCTACCTCACCACAATCAACTTTTGTGTTGCGGTATAACTGCCCGCTGTCATGCGCATCAGATAGACTCCGGCAGGCAGCATTCTGCCGCTGTCATCGCGACCATTCCAGGAAATTTCATGAATGCCCGCAGGCCGTTCGGCATGCAGCAAGCGGCGCACACGGCGGCCCATCACATCATAAAGCACAAGCTCGATCATGCTTTGCCGGGCCACGTGAAATGTAATGCGGCTTGCGCCCATGCCCCAACGCATGGGATGAGGAAAACTCTGCTCCAGTTTGAATTGCGCCGGCGCGTTCGCTTGCGGCTCGGCCACGCTGGTAAGCGTAAGGTTGATTTTCCATGCTGCCGCAATTGTATTTACGCCGTCGCTTACTTCGACGCGGATGCTATGCTCGCCGGTCGCGTAGAAAAACGCGACAAACGCATAGGCTTGCGCAAAGGAAACGGGGAAATTGTCTGCAAACCAGGTGTAGCTCAAGGCATCGTTATCTGCATCGATCGCAGCAACGGCGAATCTCACGGTATCACGTTTTGCTGCGACGAGAGTTTGATTTGCCGCCGGCGTAACACTGCTCCACACTGGTGGATTGTTGCCCGCCAGCGGGAGATTGCGGGTTGGCGCAATCTCGTATCCCTCCAGCGGCGAAATATCGGTTTCTGTTGGCGACGTTGTGCCGAAATAATTGAAGCGTGCATTGATTTTCGTTGCGCCCGGCGCGCGTGAAAGCTGACGACCAATGGCGCCGCCGGTATTGCCGAAAATATCATTGCTGCGCCCCGGCTCACCGCCGATTTGCGGCAATGCCGCGCCCGCGCTATAAATTGCGCCGCCGAAGCTGGCCGAGGCAACATGATTTTGCGTAATGCGATTGCCGCTGATCAGCACCGGCGAGTTGTCCAAATACATGGCAGAGCCGGGCGTTGGCGAGTTGTTTCCCATGAACGTGCTGGCGAGAATTTCTGCGCTGCTGTTTAACAAATAGATTCCCGCGCCCGTGCCTTGATTCTGTGTGAAACGCGATTGCACAACGGAGAGTCCGCTGACGCCAACGCCTGACAACCCCGCGCCGAACCCGGTAGTGGCATTGTTATGAAAATGCACGCCGGCCACGCGAATGTTTTGCGCATTCTGAATTCGCAATGCCGAGCCATTTTCCCCGGCAGCAGCTTTTGCCAAACGAGCATTGTTGCCCATCGTCAACGTGACATTGCGCACGGCAATGCTTTCAGCCGCAACGATTTCCAGAATCCGGCCAACCTCACTGCCCTCGAGCAACACGCTGTCGGCATCGCTGCCGGCCAATTCTATCCGGCTCGGAAGCTGAAGCGGAAAAATTTCACCGCTCGTTTCTTTGGAATAAACGCCTGTAGCCAGGCTGAGCGTGAACCAATCTCCCGGCAATGACACAAACAAGCGCAGCGCTTGCCGCAACGTGCGCAACGGATTTTGCGCCGAGGGCGCGGCATTGCTGTCGCTGCCCGCGGGTGAGAGATAAAGCATGCGTTGGTCAAAGGGCAAAACGATGCTCGTTCGGCGAAAATTTGCAGTATCGAAGCTTCCGGACTCGCTCACCACTGTGTCATCCGGCCGCGCCCCAAAGAAATTGTAACGCGCATCGATCGGATTATTGCGTAGCGGTCCAGCCAGGCTTGTTGCTGTTACCGCCGCGGTGTTGCCATAAAGATCGTTGCCGTTTGCCAATGTTCCGCCGATAATCGCATTCGCCTCGGCATTGACATAAATCGCGCCGCCGGTTTGCGTGGCGGCGTTGTCGATGATGGTGTTGCGATAAATGTGCGTCATGCCGCCCGACAAAGCCATGGCGCCGCCCTGTTCCGCTTGATTGCCGCGCATGCGATTCGAGAGAACCTGCGCCAGCTTGGGCCGGTTGCCATGCAGCGCGCCGCCGCTGCCGGCGGCGTGATTGCCGAAAAACTCGCAATGTTGAATGATCACACTGTCGCCCTCGACATTGATCGCGCCGCCGCGCAGTTGCGCTTGATTGCGCTCAAAACGGGTATGCTGAATCACGGCGCCGGTGTTGTTGCGCAATGCCAGGCCGCCGCCTTGCACCGCAGCATTATCTTGAAACCAGCAGCTATCGATCAAGCTCACCTGCACCGAGTCCAGCAATACCGCGCCGCCGCGCTGGCCGCTTTTCCCGTTTTGCAAAGTCAAATGGCGCAACGTGACGTTTTGCAGTTTGCGGCCTTCGAAAATGCGGCGGCTGCCGTCGCCTACGATGACGGTTTCTTCGCGCTTGTTGCCGGCAATCGTAACATGGCTTTCGAGCGGCAGCGGAAAAATTTCGGCGGTGGTGGTTTTCGCATACCGCCCGGGCAGCAATTGCAGCAGCATGGGTAACTGCGGTGCGCCGAAGAACAGTTTCAAAGCGCCGGCAATCGTGCGCAGCGGTTCTGCCGGGCTGGCGCCGGTGGCTTCGTCATTTCCGTGCGGCGCGACAAAAAGCGTGCGTGCGCCGCGCGGCAAGCGAATAGCAATATTGCGATACTCCACCAATGAAAACTCCGTGAAGGGATGCGCGGTGCCCTCGTGCGGAATTTCACCCCAATAGTTGTAACGCGCATCAACCGTCAGCCCTGGCGTCACACGGTAAAGCTGGCTGCCTTGTCCGTCTGTTGTGTTGTCATAAATATCATTTCCGCGATTGCGATTTGCGCCGATGAGCGGCAGCGAAGCGCCGTCCAGGGCAATTGCGCCGCCGCCCAGGGTTGCGTGATTGTTGCGCATGCGGTTCGAGCTTAATTCGATGCGTGATTGCGCGATGTACATCGCGCCGCCGATTTC
>QEVD01000033.1 GCA_003576975.1 Candidatus Zhuqueibacterota bacterium | reverse complement strand
GGCGCGTGTCTTGCGCTGGAATTTGCCGCGCGCAACGCGAAGCGCTATGCCGGCCTGGTCGGCTTGAGCGGCGGCTTGATCGGCCCGGATGATGCGCCGCGTGATTATGCCGGCTCGCTCGCAGACACGCCGGTTTTTCTCGGCTGCAGCGAGGCGGATTTTCACATTCCGCAAGAGCGCGTGCAGCACTCTGCCGCAGTTTTGCAAAAACTCGACGGTAATGTCACGGTGCGCTTGTATCCGAACATGGAGCATACCGTCAATCAAGACGAAATTGAATTCGTCAAGGGCATGATGGCGCAGATTGTTACAATTTCATAAGAGTTTGCCAGCAAAAGCGAGCGGGCCATGTTGGCGCTTGATCGCCGCAAGAATTTTTCTAAATTAGCCCTAAATCAATTGGATTCGCGCAAGTCAAAAAACAGTCAAGGATTTTGGCCGCAATCAGGAGAATTGCACGATGAATCATGAGCATAACGATAGCAATGGCCATATAACAACGGTCAGTCTCGAACTGGCACGCCCCAGCGCGGGACTGGATTTTCCCTTTAAAACGTTTCTCAGTTTTAAGCCGTTGATCGATCTCTGGCGGCAGCACGCTGCCGACGCCAGCCCGATTAAATCTGCAGCGGCGAGACAAATGCTGGCCGAGTTGGTCAAAGCGCCGGCGCTGACGCAGCCAGTTGTCGAGTTGGAGGCGATTGAAAAGCACAAAGCGCTGCTCGATCAGCTTTTCAGTCTGATTGTTCCGCATGCTTATTGGGAAAATATCTATGCCGCAGCCTCGGCGCCTTTTCAGCTTTTGCCGTTTCACGCGACGCCGGGTTTCAAGCTGCTCAATCTCATGAACGACAAGGGCGGCTTCAATGGCGGCCTGAACATCGAGCCGGCGCAAGCGTTTCTCGGACGCAATCTCAATGCCTATTCGCATATTCTGCGGCGCTATTACGATGTGGAAACACAGTTCGAATATCCACTGATTTTCACGGCGCCACATCCGCGCACCGGCCTGCCGCGGCATTACAAAATCAATATCGATTTGAGCTTCGTCGAGATCAAAAAAGTCGGCGAACCCAAGCCGCTTTCACCGGTGGAGATTCGTCAATTGCTGGCGAATCCTAGTGATTTAGAATTGTGGTATGAATTGATTCCGCCCGCGTGTTTTGAGTTTCACGGCTTTGCGGTGTTCAATGCTGTTGATGTGACGGATCAGGAAGTGTTATCGTCGTTAAAAAACGATCTGCTCGAAAAGGATGCCATCATTTCATCGGCGCGCTTTCAAAGCTTGCAGGAAAAGCTGCGCGCGCTGTTGCAACGTCCGGGCCTTCAACTCGGCCTGGCCGGCATTCCCGGCGCGAAGAACCTGTTGCGCGAGCACGGTCGCGAGATCGGCAAAAGCTTCATTCTTAACGACGCCTGCCGCCAACAATGTGCGACTTTCGCCAACTCGATTTATGATCACGTGATGCGGCACGACGCCATTATCATCATTGAAAATCTCGAAACCTATCCCACGCCAACGCAAGTTGAGCAAACGATTCTGCAACAAGGCATCAAGAATATTTTTATCGCGCCGCTGCATTATGAAAATAAATTCATCGGCCTGCTCGAATTAGGCTCGGCCAATCCCGGCGACATCAATGCCATCAATTCGTTCAAATTGCGCGAGGTGTTTCCGCTGTTTGCGATTGCAATCAAGCGCAGTCTTGAGGAATTGAACGATCGCGTCGAGGCCGTTATCAAAGAGAAATGCACGGCGATTCATCCGGCGGTGGAATGGCGTTTTCGCCGCGCCGCGCTCAAGCACTTGCAAAACCGCCAGCGCGGCTTGTCGAGTGAGATGGAGCCGATCGTCTTCGAAGAAGTGTACCCGCTTTACGGCCTATCTGACGTGCGCGGCTCTTCAACGCTGCGCAACGACGCGATTCGCGAGGATTTAACCGAGCAGTTGCAACTTGCTGCGGCGATTATCACGGCAGCGCACGAGCTTAAAAAAATGCCCTACCTCGAGCAGCTTGCCTATCGCCTTGAACAGCAGTTGCGGAAAATCGAGCACGGCCTCGCCTCAGGTGACGAGACCGGAACGCTGGAATTCCTGCGGCGGGAGATCGAGATGCGCTTCGAACAATTGCAGGATTTTTCCCCGGAGTTGCGCGAGAAAATTGCGGCTTACCGCGCCAGCATCGATCCACAGCTCGGCTTCGTGTATCGCCGGCGCAAGGATTTCGAGGCCAGCGTGACGCAGCTCAACGAAACGATTTGCGCCTACATCGATGCGCAGCAACAGCAGGCGCAGGCGATGTTTCCGCATTATTTCGAAAAATACAAAAGCGACGGCGTCGATCACGGTATTTATATCGGCGCTGCGCTGGTGGAAAACGGCAAATTCGATCAGCTTTATCTGAAAAACATTCGCCTCTGGCAATTGCAGATGATGATCGACGTCGCGCGCCGCGGCGAGGCCGAAAAACCTATACTCAGAGTGCCGCTTGATATGGCGCATTTGATCCTGGTGCAAAACACGCCGCTGGCGATTCGTTTTCGCTATGATGAAAAGAAATTCGATGTTGACGGCGCCTATAACGTGCGCTACGAAATCATGAAAAAACGCATTGACAAAGCCCTGATCAAAAGCACGAAAGAGCGCCTGACGCAACCCGGAAAGATCGCCATTATATATTCGCAACCACGCGAAGCCGCAGAGTATCGCGAATATATCGACTATTTGCAGGCTGCCGGAGAATTAACCAGCGAAGTTGAAGACGTTGAATTGGAAGATCTGCAAGGCATGCACGGCTTAAAGGCGTTGCGCGTGCAAGTGTGTTTCGAAACGATGGAGTCTGCAATGTCTACCGTTGTAACGGAGCATAAGCAGCATGTTGAAGCGCCCGTTGTCGCAGAGGCCTAAAGCGGAATACGTTGAGACAAAAGCCAGTGTCATCGAGGAGGGCATTTTTTGTGTTAGAGATCAATCAGGAAGTTAAGGACATTTGGAATCGCAACACCGCTTTAACGAGATCCCGCTGGCGCAGGTGGCACGCCTGCGTTTGGCGAGTTAGAATGTTAACGTGAGCATAAAAATCATGTCTGCGCAAAACACACATCAAAAAATTACCATACTCGATTTACAGAACAAGAAAGAGCAACGCCAAAAGATCGTTATGATGACGGCTTACGACTATTCGTCCGCGGCGTTGGTTGATCAGGCCGGCATTGATATTATTCTGGTGGGCGATTCCCTCGGCATGGTGATGCTGGGTTACGAGAGTACTGTAGCCGTGACGATGGCGGATATGCTGCACCACTGCAAAGCTGTTGCGCGCGCGGCGCGGCAAGCATTTCTCGTCGGCGACATGCCCTTCGGATCCTACGAAGTTTCACCGGGGGAAGCCGTGCGCAATGCCGTGCGGTTTTTGCAGGAAGGCGGGATGAACGCGGTCAAGCTCGAAGGCGGGCAGGAAATGTTGGCAACCATCAAAGCCATCATTGCCGCGGGCATTCCGGTGATGGGCCACATTGGTTTGACGCCGCAATCGTTGTCGAAACTCGGCGGTTATCGCGTGCAAGGCAAAACCGCCGAAGGCGCTTATGAGCTGTTGCAGGATGCACTTTTTTTGCAGGACGCCGGTTGTTTTGCTGTTGTGCTCGAAGCGATTCCTGCGCCGCTGGCCGCGCTGATCACCTCACGCTTGAGCATTCCCACCATCGGCATTGGCGCCGGCCGCGAGTGTGACGGCCAGGTTTTGGTGTATCACGATGTGCTCGGACTTTTCGAAGGGCTGCAGCCGCGTTTCGTGAAACGATTCGCGGAAGCCGGAAAAATCATTCACGCGGCATTGGCCGCCTATCGCGACGAGGTAGAAAATGGCCGCTTCCCGGATGAGCAACATGCCTATGAGATGCCCGCCGGCGAAATCGAAAAGCTCAATGACATCATCAAAAATGCGGAAGCGCAATAACCTGCCATGCATGTAGCCATCATTGGCATCGGCGCGATGGGCAGCTTGTTTGCCGCGCGTTTGCATGCCTCGTGTGATCTCGTCATGTGCGGAGATTGGCCGGCGCAAGTGGAAGCGGTGCGCCGCACAGGCCTGACGCTCATTGATCAGCGCAATCACGCAACGCAACACCAGGTGAGAATAGCCGATGATGTCAGCGAGGTTGGGCGCGTCGATCTCGCGATCATCCTGGTGAAAAGCCATAAAACCGAGCAAGCGGCAGCCTTGGCCGAACAGATCCTGCTCTCTGACGGCCTCGTATTGACTTTGCAAAACGGTTTGGGGCACGCGGAAAAAATTGCGGCAGTTGTCGCGCCTGCGCGTGTGATTTTGGGAAGTACGGCGCATGGCGCCATGCTGGTGCAGCCGGGCGTCGTGCGGCATGCCGGTGTGGGGCTGACACATATCACTCGCCCGGATTCCTGGACGCCGGGTTTCGACCGGCTCCTTCAACTTTTCGAGCATGCGCAAATCGAAATCGCAGTTGTTGATGATGTGCGCAGCGTCTTGTGGAGCAAGCTCGTGATCAATGCCGGCATAAATCCGCTTTCTGCGTTGTTGCGGGTAACGAACGGCTATTTGGCAGAAGATAGTCATGCGCGGCAACTCATGATGCAAGCTGCCGAAGAGGCTGCCCAGGTTGCCCGCGCCCAAAATATTCCACTCGATTACGCCGATGCGGGACAACGCGCATTGGAAGTGGCGCGCGCCACGGCCGATAATCATTCGTCGATGTTGCAGGATGTTTTGCGCGGCGCGCCCACGGAAATCGAAGCCATCACCGGTGCGCTCGTTGCCTGCGGTGAAAAATTGAATGTGCCCACGCCGGTGAATGCGCTTTTGTTGCGCCTCATGCGCGCCGGCGCGAAGAAAATCGAAATTGCGGAAGTGCAACAGCTTTTGCGATGATTCCAGCCCCGAATGCGTTCAGCCGCGGCTTGGCCGTGGCTTGTATTCGCCGAAATCAACAACGCCGGCGGTTTTTGATTCGAGCAAGCGCAAATTTTTTAAATTGATGCAAAGCAGCCTCGATGAATGTTACCAATGATATCTCACGCGTGCGCGCCTTGCGCTGGGAAAATCCGCATTTGACCTGGGGCTTCGTGCCAACTATGGGCTATTTGCACGAAGGACATCTCTCATTGGTTCGCCGGGCGCGCGAGGAGAATGAACGAGTTGCCGTCAGCATTTTTGTGAATCCCACGCAATTCGGCCCGAATGAAGATTTGAGTAAATACCCGCGCGCATTGGAGCGCGATTTGAATATGCTGCGCGCCGCGCATACCGATCTTGTTTTCACGCCAAATGATGCGGATATGTACCCGCCGGGCTTTCAAACGTATGTTTCCGTCGGTGACGTTGCCAAGACGCTGGAAGGCGCTTCGCGTCCGTCCCATTTTCAAGGCGTTGCCACAGTCGTGACGAAACTCTTCAATATCGTACAGCCAACGCGCGCCTACTTCGGCCAGAAGGATGCGCAACAAGTTGCCGTGCTGCGGCAAATGGTCGCAGATCTCAATTTTAATCTGGAATTCATCGTGTGCCCGACGGTGCGTGAGCCGGACGGTTTGGCAATGAGCTCCCGCAACAAGTATCTCTCGCCGGAAGAACGCCAGGCTGCCACCGTGCTCTATCGCGCGCTGACTGCGGCGGAATCAGCCTGGCGCGCCGGGGAAAAACGCGGTGAATCGCTGCGCGCGATCATGACTGCCACCGTCGCGCATGAGAAGCTCGCTCGCCTCGATTACGCCAGCGTTGCCGATCCCATGACCATGATTGAACTCGAACACATTTCGGCGCAGGCGCTATTCTCGCTTGCGGTTTTTGTGGGAAAAACGCGCTTGATCGACAATTTCTTAGTGGATTCGTAACCTGGAGATGCTAGCCGCATGACGATAAGAAAAAATTACCGAAAAACTCTTTGCTTTGTCCTACTTCTCGGAATGGGTTGCAGCATGGAAAAAACCGCAAAAGTCGATCAGATTTTTCAAGCCTACAATAACGCGGCTACACCGGGCGCCGCGGTTATGGTGATCAAAAATGGTAAACCCGTTTTTGTGCGTGCCTACGGCATGGCTCATCTCGAAGAAAACCAACTGGTGCTTCCGGCGACGAATTTTCGCCTGGCTTCCGTGACCAAGCCGTTCACGGCCATGTGTATCATGATGTTGGTTGAGCGCGGTCAATTGACCTATGAACGCACGCTTGCGGAAATCTTTCCGGAATTTCCGCCTTATGGCAATGCGATTACGATACGGCATTTGTTGCAGCACACTTCAGGTTTGATCGATTATGAAGATTTAATCCCCGCCACGGCGACCGTGCAAGTGTTGGATAAGGATGTTTTGCGCATGATGACGACGCAAGACTCAACCTATTTCACGCCGGGCGCGCAATATCGTTACAGCAATTCCGGTTATGCCGTGTTGGCAATGGTTGTCGAAAAAATTTCGGGAAAGTCATTTGCGGAGTTCTTGCGTGAGAACATTTTTATGCCGCTCGGCATGGCCAATACCGTTGCATTTGAGCATGGCATCTCAACGGTTAAGCATCGCGCCATGGGGTATCGCGAAGAAAACGGCTCGTTCGTTTTTAAAGATCAGAGTTTGACCAGTGCCGTGTTGGGCGACGGCGGCATTTATTCTTCGATTGAAGACTTATTCAAATGGGATCAAGCGCTATACTCGGAAAGGCTGGTTAAGCGCGAGACTCTGCAGCAAGCGTTCTCGAAAGGTGTTTTGAATGACGGCCAAACGATTGACTACGGTTTCGGCTGGCGCATCGACGATTATCGCAGCCGCGCGCGGGTGCAACACACCGGCAGCACCTCCGGCTTTCGCAACGTGATCCAGCGTTATCCCGAGGACAAGTTCACCGTGATCATCCTAACCAATCGCGCCGAGCCAGAGGTCGAAGAGTTGGCTAATCAGTTGGCGGATTTGTTTTTGATCGAATCCTAAAAGTTGACCATGAGCAAAAATTTCAGGGCAAATGAATGTCGCATGTTTTTTTATTTTTTGTTATGATAAGCGCCTTTGTGGTTACGCGAGGTTTTGCGCACACGAGTGGGCACAAAGATCATTTTACGGAAATCGTCGGTTCCGGTGAAAGCCCGCGAAATGTTTCGCCGGACTCCGCGGACGCAGCCACCGCTGACTCTGCCGCTGTTTATCCGCAAGCGTTGGGTTTTGAATTGCAGGATCAATACGGCATTACGCGAAACTGTGTTTTCCCTTCGGCCAAAATTCGCATCATCACCTTTGCCGATCAAAAGGGCACGACCAGCATCGAGGGATGGGTGAGGCCGATTTATAAGCGCTATGGCAATCAAATCGACATCACAGGCGTGGCCGTGCTTTCTGCCGTGCCAGCGATTGCGCGCGCGTTGGTGAGCGCATTCATTCGAGCGAGCGTCAAGTATCCGGTGTTGCTGGATTGGGAAAACCGGGTCTCTGCGCAGTTTGGTTATGAAAACCACACCTTCAGGCTGGTGGTTGTCGATTGCGAGGGCGGAATCCGTCACAGCCTTACCGGGCCGGTGAATTCCAGCGAATTGCAAAGACTATTTGCGCAAATCGATGCGCTTTTGCGCGAGCAGCCGGTGTTAACCTCAAACCAAGAATGAGCGGATGCCGGAACACGTTATCCTGGTTGATGAAAACGATCGCCCCCTCGGTATTTCCGAAAAAATGAGCGCGCATCGCGGCGGCAAATTGCATCGCGCCTTTTCAATCTTTGTTTTTAACAATGAGGGCGAGTTACTGCTGCAGCGCCGGGCGTTGAACAAGTATCATTCCTCCGGCTTGTGGACGAACACCTGCTGCAGCCATCCCCGGCCGGGAGAATCTGTTGAAGCGGCGGCCATGCGGCGTTTGTGCGAGGAAATGGGGTTTGAGTGCGCTCTTCACAAGGCTTTTCATTTCATCTACAAGGCGCGGCTTGAGCGCGCTTTGATCGAGCATGAATTCGATCACGTTTTTATCGGCCATTTTAATGGCCAGCCCCGCCCCAATCCCAACGAAGTGATGGAATGGCGTTGGTTAGATCTGGCGGCTCTCGAACAAGAGCTTGAACTCTCGCCGGAGAGATATACGATCTGGTTCAAGCTGGCGATGCCGCGCGTAATCTCGGCGAGAAGGCTGTCCTGCTGAACCTATCCATGCCCTGCCTATCCGTAGAGATTCATTTTCTCCCCACCTGGCTCGACGAGCACAAACGCGGCTCGACTCGATGCGCGTCACGTTACTAGAAAATCACCACTGGCAAAAGGACGTGCAACGTTCACCGCTTATAGCCGTCTTGCTGTTGAGCGTGCACTGTCCATAGAAATCTGATTTTGTGTTAAAAAGTGAAACCGAATGAAACCTTTGTGTGTCTGTCAATCGTATGAGTGTGCTCGCTGAGTATTGATCTCCAAAACAAAAGCCACAAATTTATCCGAATAATTTTTGCATGCAAAATGATGCACATGATTAATGCACAAAGCTGCACGATGATTTTGTCAAGAGACAGAAGAAGGTTCAAATACGTTGAGTTTGTGTCGTATCTCAGGTGTGACTTTTTGATGGCATGCGCTTTGCTTAAAAAGCATCACACTATTTGGTAGGAAAATCAACAACAAAACTGTGGAGAGTTTTATTCTTAACAAACGTGATCAGCAATAAAAAAGCTCAATGAGAGCGGCAACTCTCATTGAGCTGGCGTAAAAGGACATGGTGGCCCTTTAACAATCCGGCGGCAATATATAGCCTTCCCGCAATAAAGGCAAGTATTTCTTTTTTGCCATCCCACCTTTTACGCCTTCCCTTTATCTCATCATAACATTCATGTGAGCATTCATTCTGCTGTCAGTGATACCGCGTTTCGGGTTTTGCTGAACAGATGATCGTTGCTTTTTGTTTGCGAGCATGAGACGCAAGATTTTTGGCGTTTTGTTGATCAACTCCCGACAGCTTTGTGCATGCTTTTCCTTTCTCCATTTCTTTCAAAAAAATAGCTAAGGAGGTTCAATGATCTCACCCAAAACGAGAGTCGTTATGGCAATGCTCGTTTCTGCGGCCGTGCTGAGTTGCGCTGATGTGCCGTCGACCGGCCCCACGCCGCCTGATTTCCGTGCGGAATTCAGGTTTGTGCATGCGGCGCCCGAGCTTGGAAACGTGCAGCTTGCCGTTGATGGTGTGCAACAAGGGGCATTGGATTACGCCGACGATCTGGCGCATCGCGAATATCCTGCCGGAAGCCGCGAAGTTGCTCTTTCCTCAGGCGAACGGCAGTTCGTGGCGATGTCAACCAATCTGCGCGGAACAGTGGTGGTATTGCCCGCGCTTGCCGGCGCGCCGCGCGAATTTTTACGGCTCTCCGAACGCCGCGTTTTTGATGCGCCGCAGGTGGCGTTTCGGGTGGCGAATTTCTATGCGCCCGCCGCCGTCGACGTTACTGTGACTGCCGGGGCAGACACGGTGCTGGCCACCAGCCTTGCCTACAAAGGCGTCTCGAATTATCAGGCTGTGCCGGCCGGAAGCTATACCGTCGAAGCCAAAATCGCGGGCAGCAGCACGGTTCTGGTATCTTCACCATTGAGTGTCTCGACAAGCCATACGAGCATGATTCTCGGAGATGCGAGTGCTGCACTGATCAAAAACGTCGCCGATTGAATCGCACAAGAAAAAATTCCACAATTCCTTATTCTCATCCGTTAAGGAGGAAGAATGGTCCTTCGAAGATTTTTGAGTAGCGCCCTTGCCGCCGTGTTTCTGCCCGTGCTGCTTTCCGCCGGAACGACGGGAAAGATCAAGGGCAAAGTGGTTGATCGTGAATCCGGTGAGCCGCTGCCCAGCGCCACGGTTCTTATTGTCGGTACGTCGATGGGCGCCGCCGCTGATCTGAACGGTGAATTTCTCATTTTGAATGTTCCCCTCGGTGTTTATCAAGTGAAAGCCACCTTCATTGGCTATCGCGAAGTCACGATTTCCAATGTGCGCGTGAATTCCGATTTGACCACGGAGGTGAATTTCAGCATGCCTTCGGAAGCGTTGGAAGTGGCTGGCGTGTCGATTGTCGCCGAGCGCCCGTTGGTGAATCAAAATGCCACGAACGCAACGCGCATTCAAAGCTATGAGGATTTTCAGAAAATTCCGGTGCGCAGCGTGAACGCCGTGATTGCCCTGCAGCCCGGCGTGGTGGTGCAGGATGGCGCGTTGTTCGTGCGCGGCGGACGCAACGACGAAGTAGGATATTATCTCGAAGGCGCCAATGCCCGGGACGCCGATAACGGCGCCAACGCAGTAACGGTTATTCCGGAGGCGCTGGAGGAATTTCAAATTCAAGCGGGCGGCTATAACGCCGAATTTGGCGGCGCCAACGCCGGGATCATTCGCCAGACGTTGAAAAGCGGCAGCAACGATTATCACTTCAGCCTGCAGGCGGAGAGCGATAATGTCGTCGATCGCGGCAACAAATTCCTCGGGACGCATTCTTATGGCTACACGGATTACACGGCGACGCTGAGCGGCCCGCTGCTGAACAAACGGCTCAAATTTTTTGTGGCAGCGCAAAACACATTTGAGCGTGATCGTGCTGCGCGCTTCTGGAAGGGATTCGATTTCAATCACGCCGATCAATATGTCGATGAGCACAACTTCCCCCTGATTTTTACCAACAACCGCGACCCCAATCTCGAAGCGTTGGTGCAACAACGCGGCATTCATATGGGCGACAATGCCATTCCGGCCTCCAGCCGCCAACAATGGATCGGCAACGGCACCCTGGTGTTCGACGCCAAGCCGTTCATCTTCCGGTTGGGTGGTTCGTTGAGTTGGCGCCGGCAGGATGATTTGATCGGACCGAATGGCAACTTTTTTGGCAGCCTGGCGGCACGGCTGTTCAATTTGGAGCGCAACCAGCTTGAAGATTTGAGCACTGGCCTGTTGAATTTTAAAGTCACGCATTTGCTCGGCTCACGATCGTTCTACGAAGTCAACTTGAATTATTTCGATCGCCGGGAAGTCCGGTACGATCCCCTGCTCGATCACAATTTCTGGGCTTATTGGGACAGCACGGGCAACGCCGACGTGGGTGTGACATTCTTCAACGATAATCTCAATCCCTGGCGCGGCGGCACGCAGACCATGGATATCTACGGTTTCGACTTCAATGCGCCCGGCACACCCGCCAATTATTTCAAGAACAAGCGCAGCTACCTGGGCGGTTCGATGGGATTCACCACGCAATACCGCAATCATGAAATCAAGTTCGGCGGCTCCTATGAACGCTGGACGGCGCGCAGCTTTGCCTCGGATGCGCAATGGGCGCGCACGCAATTGCAGGCCGCGCGGCAAAACCCTGATATTTACCGCGACGCCCTGGCCGGCGACCCGGTTGCCGTCGGCGCGTTTCGCACGCTTTCGGGCGCCTCGCAGGCCTTGACGTACGGCTATGACACCTTCGGCAATGAAACTAACCTAGAAGGTCCGGACGGCGCGCGTCATCCTTATTACATGTCGTTTTACGCCCAGGATAAGTTCGAAGCGCGCGATATCGTCATCAACGCCGGTTTGCGTTTGGATGTGATTGACAACGACGACTTCGTTTTCGCCGATCCCTCCAATCCACCGTGGGATCGCGCCAATAAAACCCTCTTCACTGATCAACTTACCAAAAAAGATGCGGCGGTTGTCGTGAGTCCGCGCCTGGGTTTGGCGTTTCCGGTCACCGATCGCACCGTTTTTCATTTGCAATACGGCAAGTTTGTGCAAGCGCCGCGTTTGACCGATCTGTATAATGGTTCGGCGTGGTATGACGCCATTTTCACCGGCGGCACCTCCTTCCGCACCAATGTGGTTGGCATCGGCCTGGATCCTGAAAAGACCACGCAATACGAAGTCGGCTTCAGCCAGCAGTTCAGCGAGATTGCCGCGTTTGATCTCACGGCCTACTACAAAAACATCGAAGATCAAATTCAGATCTCGCGCGTCACGGCGGATCCGCAATCGCCCGCACGTGATTACAACGTTCTCGTGAACGGTGATTTTGCCACCACCGCTGGCGTCGAGCTTTCGTTGACGTTGCGCCGCACCAAGCGAGTTGCCGGACAATTGAACTACACCTTTTCGCGTACGCTCGGCACGGGTTCGGCGCCGACCTCTGCTGTTTCCGGCGTCGAGCTGGCGCAAGAAGTTCCCACGATCCTTTCACCGCTCGATTTCAATCGTCCGCAACGCGGCTCCGCCAGCGTGGACTATCGCTTTGCCAAAGGTGATGGCGGCCCGATATTGCAGAATTTGGGTTTGAATCTTTTGCTCAATTTCAGCAGCGGCCATCCCTACACCCGTTCGGAAGGCGAATTCGGGCAGCAAGATGCTTCACTCGGCGGACAAATTACGGACCCGCGTTCACGCCGGCCGTTGGAAGCTGTGAATGCCTCGCTCACGCCCTGGAATTATGAGGTGAATTTGCGCCTCGACAAAACGGTTGACGTCGGCAAGTTTGGCCTCAATTTCTACATGTACGTGCAAAATCTGACGAACCGCAAGAATGTCGTCAACGTTTATCGCCGCACCGGCAATGCTTTTGATGACGGCTTCTTGAACAACTCTGATCTCAGCGGCCCGATTGTGGCAGCCAATGGCGGTGCCCCTTTCATTTCGCTGTACGAAGCGATCAATCTCAACGGCAACGGCGACAATTATGCGCAGGGCGAAACGGATATCATCGGCCTGCAATTGCTTGGTCCGCCGCGCCAGATTCGTTTTGGCGCCAAAGTTGAGTTCTAAGTTTCTCTTCTCATCACTTAGCTCCTTGCCGGCCTGAGACAGGTCCCTTTGTTTCAGGCCGGCCACTTTAACCTCGACGAGTTTTGGAGGAACTGTTAATGAAGCGATTTCTCACTGCCCTTCTGCTGCCGGCGATCCTGCTCTTCTCAGGATTCAGTGCATTCGCTGCAGAAGAAGGTGGCGTTAAAAAGGGCGGCCGTAACGGCCGTTTAGCCAAAGTCGCAGCAGATGCAACGAATCAAACGTTGGTGAATATCGGGCAAGTGGCCTCTTGGATTTACTCGGATGGCAAATCTGCCAACCAGCCGGACGGCGGTTCAGGACTGTATTTTCCCCGCGGTAATATCGTTGCCGCCGCGATTTTCCAGGACGGTTTGGTGTGGGGCGGCAAGGTGAATGATGGCAGCGATCCCGCAATTCGCGTCGGCGGCCAAACGTTCAGCATCGGCACCGTACCTGGCGCTATTCTTTCGCCGGGTGTTGCCGAAGATGTCAATGATCTTGTGAATGTCGACCGTGTTTGGCGTATCCGCCGCGACTATGCCACCGCTGATCTGCGTCAAGATGCGGCTGAGTTGAATGTCATTAGTTCCGCCGCGGTGACGCCCGCGCAAATCGCCACCGTGCGCCAGCAATATGCCGCAGACTGGCGTGATTGGCCCGCGCGCAAGGGCGCGCCTTTTTATGATGCCGAAGGCGACGGCCAGTACAACCCGCAATTCAATGCCGATGGCTCGCCCAAGATTTTTCCGGAGGCGGATGAGCCGGGCATCGCCGGCGCCGATCAAGTCGTCTGGCTGGTGGCCAATGACTTGAGCGCGAGCGCCGTGCAAACGATGTATGGCTCGCCCTCCATCGGTTTGGAAATGCAGGCTACTCTGTGGGCGTATCGTCGTTCCGATGCTCTCGGTAATATCATCTTTAAGCAATTCCGCGTGATCTACAAAGGCACAGCCACGACGCCGGCAAATGCGACGATTGACAGCATGTACTTTTGCCAATGGTCGGATCCGGATCTCGGCGCAGCCGGCGACGATTTCGTTGGATGCGACACCAGCTTGAGCCTGGGTTATGTTTATAATTCCGTTTCCACCGACGGCAATTATGCGCAAGTGGGCCTGCCGCCACCGGCCTCCGGATATGATTTCTTTGCCGGGCCATTAGTGCCTGATCCCGACGGCGAGGCCATCTTTGGATTGAAGCGGCGTCCCGGATTTCGCAATCTTCCCATGACGTCTTTCGCTTACTTTGCTGCCGGGCAAACCGATAGCGATCCTACACGCGGCGGCGATTATAACGGCACACTGCAATGGTGGAATCTCCTACGCGGCTTCCGTCCACGGCCGGAAAATCCCGCACAACCCTGGACCGATCCGACCAGCGGCAACGCGATTACGAAATACCGTGTACCGGGCGACCCGGTGAGCGGCGCGGGTTGGATTGATTCCAATCCCGGCGATCGCCGGCTGTTGCTGTCTTCCGGTCCGTTTACGATGGCGTTGGGAGATACCCAGGAAGTGGTGGTTGCTGTTTTGGCGGCTCTCGGATCGGATCGCTTGTCGAGCATCTCGGTGTTGAAGTTCACCGATCGCTTTGCGCAAGAAGCGTTTGATAATTTATTTGAATTGCCCAAGCCGCCACAACCGCCCGTGCTGTCGGCCACAGAGTTCAACGGCCAAATTTTGTTGAATTGGGGCGAGAATCCCGCGGAAGTTGCCAAAACCGAAGGCGTTGTTGACAAGGGTTACGCTTTCCAGGGGTATAACATTTATCAATTGCCCTCGGCCGGCGCTGCTCTCAATCAGGGCATTAAACTGGCCACGTTTGATTTGGTTGATGAAGTCACGACGATTGCGCAAGAAACTTTCGACCAAGGTTCTGGCCTGGTGTTGGAGTTGCCGGTGCAAATCGGTAAAAATAGCGGCGTGCAACGCACGTTCGTGATTGAGCGTGATCGTTTCCGCGAAAAACCATTGGTCAACGGCCAAACCTATTTCTTCGCGGTGACGGCTTATAATTACAACGACAGTGAGGGCTTGACGACGAAAACATTGGAAAGCTCTCCCGCGGTGGCTACGGTTGTGCCGCAAACCACGAAACCCGGCGTGCGCTATCAAGTGGCGCGGGGCGACACTCTTTCTTCCACGCATGTCAGCGGCATCAGCGATGGTTCTGTGACGCCGGTGATTGTCGATCCCAGCAAGACCCTGGATGCTACCTACGAAGTCACGTTCGACGAGAACGGCCACTGGAAGCTGGTCAATGTTACCAGCGGGCAAGAGTTGCTTGCGGATCAAAGTAATCAAAGCGGCGATAACAATTATCTCATTACCGAAGGTTTGCAAGTGATTGTTGCCGGCCCGCCGCTTGCCGGTTTGGATTTTCATGTTGACAACAATAACAACCGCTGGGTTACCGGCGGCAATCACGGCGGCGAGATCTTCTTTGGCGGCGTATTCCTCGGCGCGAATTTCAACGGCAGCAACATGGCTGCGGCGAACTACCGAAATGTTCGCGTGGAATTTTTTGCCAAGGAAAGCTTCACCGATTTGAATGGAAACGGGCGTTATGATATTGGCGAGCCTTATCAATTGCCCGCCGGCGCCGGACAAACCGCCAATCTCTACTCCGGTTTTGCGTTGAATGCCTTCACCGGTCAAACGGTGGTGCCGTTCCGCGCGTTTGATATTGAAGTCGATCCGCCGCGCCAGCTCGATATTGTTATACGCGATCGCGACGGTAATGGCCAGTGGGATTTACATAAGCTCTATGCTGATGACGATCCCAATCGCGTGAACATCAACAATGGCGATTTCCAGTTCAATTATGTGTACATCCTCGACACCGACTATGATCCCAATCGCTGGAATCCCACAGCCGGCGGCCAGGATTTCATGGTGAGCCATCTTTCGGACGGCGGTCCGGTGCAATGGAATTTGTGGCTGGATCAACGCGGTACGGCCGAGCCGCTGGGCGCAGCTTTCAGCATGGAATTGATCGCGCCCAACGTCAACACGGCGACGGATAAGTTCACGTTCACCAGCAAAGCGCCGGTGAACAGCGTGGAGATGGCAAAGGCCGATCTCGCTATGGTCAATGTTTTTCCCAATCCGTATCGCGGCTTCAATCGGGCCGAGGCGAATCGCTTCAGTCGGTTTGTCACCTTCAGCCATTTGCCGGAACGCGCCACCATTCGCATCTTCACGCTGGCGGGCGTGTTGGTGCGCACCATTATCAAAGATGATGAGCGGCAGTTCATCAACTGGGATTTGCAAAATGAACGCAATCTGCCGGCGGCCAGCGGAGTTTACCTCGCGCACATCGAATTCCCCGATCTCAATGAGGTCAAAATCTTGAAGCTGGCTATCGTGCGTGAAGAACAGTTCCTGCGCAATTTTTGATCTCACTTCATGTAACCTCCCCCCTTGCGGAGTGTGACCGTCAAGTCTGTCAGCCGGCTTGCTCTCACCTCCGTGAGGGGGGCAGATTACTCGAGCAAGGCATTAAGGAGAATGATAATGAAAAAGAATGCACGTTTGTTTCACATAACCTGTCTGGCTCTGCTCGTGATGTTGGGAAGCACCGCCATTGCGCAGCAGAATCAACCGGAAGGTGAGCGCCGTTCCGGCACCAATGCGGCCTCGGAGTTGTTGATTCCGGTCGGGTCACGTTATATTGCCATGGGCGGCGCATCGGTTGCAACTGCCAGCGGCTTGGAAGCCATTTATTGGAACCCTGCCGGCCTGGCCCGCGCAGAGCGTTCGGCCAATGCCATGTTTTCACACATGCGCCACATCGCGGATATCAATGTGAATTATCTCGCCGTGAGCGCTGACTTCAGCGGCTTCGGCTCCCTGGGCTTCAGTGTGAAGGCGATGGACATTGGCGACATTGCGGTGACCACGGAAGACAGCCCGGATGGCACGGGTTCCATCATCACCCCGCAATTCGTCACGGCCGGGCTTACCTATTCGCGCGCATTGACGGATCGCATCAGCGTCGGCACTACCGTCAACTTTATTTCGGAGACGATAGATCGCCTCAGCGCCTCCGGTGTGGCATTCAGCTTCGGCGTGCAATACAACAGCCTGCTCGCCGTTAACGGCCTGAGCATGGGTGTGGTTTTGAAAAATGTCGGGCCGAATATGCAATACGGCGGCACCGGGTTGCTGCGCAATGCTGACGCGCAAGATGTCGTACGCGGCAGTTCCCCGTATCAAGTCGTTGCCGGCAAAGATGAATTGCCCTCTTCACTGGAGATTGGCCTCGGTTATAGTATGCCGTTGACCGAACGCGGGTCGCTCAATCTCACAACATTGTATCAAGACAACAACTTTGACGACGATGCCACGCGCGTGGGCGCGGAGTACACGCTGGATCAAAAGCTGTTTCTGCGCGCCGGCTATAGCTTTGCCTTCAATTCCGGCAATGATGCGGCTGGTGAAGGCCGGTATATCTACGGCCTCACATTGGGCGCGGGCTTGCAGCTCGATCTTGGCGGGCTTGAAGCCAACCTGGATTATGCCTTCCGCCAGGTGCAGTTCTTCGATAACTCCAACGTGTTTTCGTTGAAGCTTGGTTTTTAGAAGCCATCCTCTGTGGTGGTTAGTAGATGAAGGGTTGGGAGATTTTCTCCCAGCCCTTTTTTGATTGCACGGAGGGCTGAAAAATCTTCACAAGAAAGAGCCTTCGCGCGCAGATATCGATCACCTCTGCCAGTGCATTTGATAAAAATTGGCGAAATTCCCTGGAATTTCTCAACAACACTTTTAACCAAGGGAACCAACATCAATAGCCGAATTTTCAAAAAAGTGAAACAAAGAGACGATAACATGTTCCTATCTTTCCACCGCCTCCGCCTGGGCATGCAAATTGGTTTTGCATTCTGGTGTGTATTTGTTCTCAGCGTGCGAGCGCAGGTTGCAGAACCGAATCGTTTGCAGCTCAGTTTGGATCTGGCGCAGTATCAGGACTCAAATCGCCAGAGTTATCTGGAAATTTATTATTCGCTCCCGCAAACGCCCGCATTCTCCGATGCTCAAAGAGAGGGCAGCCGGGTGGTGTTTGATTTGCGCATCTATCACGAACAAGTATTGTGGGCGACCAAGACCTGGAAAATCGCGGAAGCTGTGCGAGCCGGCGCGCAAAATGCCCCGCATCGTGAATTTGTCGATGTGCTGCGTTATGAAATCACCCAGCCGGGACGCTATCGCGCCGTGTTGAGCGCGCGTGATCTCAGCCAAACCGGGCCTCCGGACAGCGTGGCTGCCTCGTTGCACGCGCGCCGTTTTTCACCGCAGCACGTGGAAGTGAGTGATGTGATCATCGCCTCACAAATCAAAAAAGCTGACGCGGCGGGTGCATTGGTGCGAAATACTTACGAAATCATCCCCAATCCGCGACGATTGTTCAGCGGCGAAGCGCCGGTTTTATATTATTATTTTGAAGCGTACAATTTACAGGTTGAACCGCATTCCATCTATAAATCATATTGGGAGGTGGAAGAAAGGGATGGAACATTGGTCGCCGGCATGGGGCCATTTTATCGCACCAAAACAAACCGGCATGATTCCAGCATGGAAATGGGCCTCTTGAATGTTGGCGCGCTGCCCACGGGGATCTATAATTTGGTCTACGGCGTGGCAGATTCAGCGGAAAACATAGTTGCCAGCGCAAAGAAGGGATTCTATGTCTATGACGCCGAGGCGCAGCAGCCCGCCGCCAACTCTGATCCGCTGTATATGATGCTGCTCAAATTTGGCGCGGAAGAATTGCATGCTGAATTTGAGCGCATGCAGCATATCACACTCAAAGAAGATATCGATCTTTTCAAAAGTCTTGACAACGTTGAAGCCAAACGGAAATTTATTGCCTCGCTTTGGCAAACGCGCAAACCGGAACTCTATGCCGACGGCGCGGGCTTTCGCCAGGTTTATTTGACGCGAGCCCAGCAAGCCGAGGAACAATTTCCCACGGTGCTGCGGCCCGGCTGGAAAAGCGACCGCGGCCGGATTTTTATTCTCTATGGCCCGCCTTCGCATGTCGAGCGCATCAGCAGCCATGCCGCGACCAAACCCTATGAAATTTGGACCTACAATGATCTGCAGGGCGGGGTCATTTTTGTTTTTGTCGATCGTACCGGATTCAAAAATTATGAACTCGTGCATTCGACTCATCGGAATGAACTGCAAAACCCCGGCTGGGAACGATTCGTGCAATTAGGCTCGAGTCTCGGCCAGTAACAATTTCCGAGGGATGAACGTTGCCTCTCGTAATCTCCTCTCACGATATTCCTGGAGCATGCTCGCCAAACTTGTCTTGACAATTTGAACCCGTTTCTCCAAATTATCCGCACAATTCATGTACCTCTTAAACTTTTATCAAAGGAGGAGAGGAGTATGAAGCAAAACGCTACTCAAGCTCGTGTTGGTGAGCGCAAGCTCGTGTTGGTGAGTCTTTGTATGCTGTTGTTGTTAACGGGCAACCTCTTTGCACAAGGCGTAACGACAGCCGCCATGAACGGCGTCGTAACGGACAGCAAAGGCGAGCCCCTGCCGGGCCTGGCAAACGTGATTGCGATTCACGAGCCGAGCGGCACACGCTATGGCACGGCGACCCGTACTGGCGGCGCTTTCAACATTCCTAACATGAAGGTTGGCGGCCCATACTCGATTACCGCCAGCCTGATCGGCTACAAAGCGCAAAAGCAGGAGAATGTCTACCTCAACCTCGGCCAGACTGTCAGTCTTAACTTCAAACTCGTGGAAGAAGCCTTGACGATGGAAGGCATTGAAGTTTCGGCCGAGCAGGACGAGGTTTTGAATAGCGATCGCACCGGTGCGGCGACCTTCATTAAACCGGCGCAAGTGGTCGATTTGCCCTCGGTCAAGCGCAGCACGCGTGATCTCACGCGCCTTGATCCGCGCAGCGACGGCAACTTCAGTTTCGGCGGACGCAATTGGTTGTACAACAACATTTCACTTGACGGTTCTTATTTCAACAATCCGTTCGGCCTTGACGATCCCGCTCCCGGCGGCCAGGCGGGCGCAGAGCCGGTGCCTTACGATGCCGTTGAACAAGTGCAGGTTTCGATTGCACCGTTTGACGTGCGTGAAGGCGGGTTTACCGGGGCCGGCATCAACACCGTCACAAAAAGCGGCACGAATGAATTCAAGGCTTCAGTCTATAGTTTCGTGCGCAATGAAAGCCTATTGGGCAACAAAGTTCGCGGTGAAGAAGTTATCGCCAACCCGGATCTGGCGTTCAACCAATCCGGTTTTACGGTGAGTGGTCCGCTGCTAAAGAACAAACTTTTCTTCTTCGTGAACGGCGAGCTTGAGCGGCGCGATGATCCCGGAACGAATTTCGTCGCGAACCGGGGCGCTTCGGGATTCGGCGTTTCGCGCGCGCAAGCTTCCGTACTGGATCAGATTCGGCAACGCATGATCAGCGTCTACAATTATGATCCGGGAGCCTATGACGGCTTCATTCACGAAACAAACAACAACAAGCTGCTGGCAAAACTGGACTGGAACGTCAACGATCATCACACCGCCACGTTCCGCTACAATTTGCTCGACGCGGTACGCGACTTGCCGCCGCATCCCTTCGTGTTGAGTTTCAATAACACCGGCCGCGGCCCCAACGAAGCGAGTCTGCCGTTTCAAAATTCCGGCTATGCCATTAACAATGAATTGCATTCCTTTGCATTCGAATTGAACAGCCGCTCCAATAAGCTCGCCAACCGCTTTTTTGCGAGCTATAATCGTTTCCGCGATTTTCGCGAGCCGTTCAGCGCCGATTTCCCCACCATTGAAATCGGTGAAGGAGGCGTGACCTATACGACGGTCGGCCACGAACCGTTTTCCATTCACAATATTTTAGATCAAGACGTTTTTCAATTCACCAATAATTTGAGCATTTTCTCCGGCAAACACGTTTTCACCGTGGGCGC
>QEVD01000550.1 GCA_003576975.1 Candidatus Zhuqueibacterota bacterium | reverse complement strand
TATGAGTTTGCTCGCTTCCGCTCTCATAGAGTTTTTTCCCTTCTGCCAGTATGACTCAAGAGCGGATGATTTGACAGCAAAAGTGAATCGCCGGTTCATCCAGGCCATCCTGTGAAACGCAAGATTTTTTTGTCCGTTCCGGCGCTGTCCGGTTGGAGATTGTGAAAGTTATTTAATCGCGGATCCATAGAACCTGAACTTTGCAGGAAGGTTGCTATTCATCAAAGCTCGACAGTCCGCTGCGCACAATTCCGTGAGGAGCATGACGATAAGTGATGAGCTTCTCAAAATTCGAATAAAATTCTGAAAGTTTTTTGGTCCACAAAATTGAAATGCCACAGAAAAGCTTTTTGCTTCTGCGGGATTTTCACTTTTGTGGGTGGAATATAAGGCTGTTCGCAGAGCTGTGATTTTCAATGTGCCCGAAAGTTGGCCTAGATTACAGCACAACAAAATCTCTAAAATGGAGTGAAGAGAAAAAACCTCCGTTATCTCTGTTTGCTCTTGTTTTGGTTTTTATCGAACTCGAGCCGACCAGGAGAACCGGGGTTTTAAACGTGCCTAAAATCTACGTTAATTTTTTGCTGGCAGCCATCTTTGTTGAGGCGGTCCGAAGGCTTGCCATTATTGGCTCATTTGAAAGCTGCGCTGGAATTTGGACGGGCGAAAACGCGCCACATTTTCGAATCTTTTCCTGTTCAATCCTGAAACAGATGTTCGGCGAATACACAGAGTTATAGCAAGGCCGGCATGCTTCGCAGAACCTAAGCACTTGATAATTCGATCACATTTTAGCGGTGTCACATGCGGGCATCACTGGCATATGCTTTGCGCTAGGCCGGTTCGTTATTTAGCAGAGGAATTGCGACTGCATTGCAAGTTCAGTTAAACAGGGAGCCTACAGTGAACCAACCACGAATCTCAGGTGATACTCAAATGTCATGCATGCCCTCCAAGCATTGGCTGCGTCGGGTTATGGTGCAGATGTGCCTGCTCGCGACCGCGCTTTTTTTCACCGGCGCGGCGCACGCACAAACGAAAATCATGCCGCTCGGCAACTCGATTACCGAAGGCACCGGCTCGTCCAACAATGCCGGTTTCCGGTATTATCTCTACAACCTGCTGAGCAATGCCAACGTGCCGTTCGATTTTGTCGGCTCGTTGCAAGACGGCACCGGTTTCGCGGATACGGATCATGAAGGCCACAGCGGCTTTCGTGCCGAGCAGCTCGACGTGACGACGTACCTCAATACCTACGATCCGGATTATGTGCTGCTGGAAGTCGGTACGAATGATATTTCGCTGAATGAAACCGCAACGCAAGTGCGCGATGATATTGCCGCAATTCTCGACGCGATTCACGCGCAAGATCCCGCCATTAAGACGTTTCTCTCCACCGTTGTGCCGCGCAAAGACAGCGCAGCGAGACAAACCACCACGGAAAATCTCAACGCGTTGCTGGCCACGCTGGTAACCGCAAAAGCCGCGGCCGGGCAGAACGTGGTGTTGGTGGATAACGCCGGCCGCATCATGGCCGACGCGAATTGGGAAACCAACCTCATGGCGGATAATCTGCATCCGAACGATGCCGGCTACGAGCTGATGGCCGTCGAGTTTTACAATGCGATTCAGGGGTTGGCGCCCACGGTGGATGATTTCTTTGATGATTTCAATACCGGGCCGTTGAGCGCAAACTGGACGGCGCATCCCGGTTTTCAAGTGCAGAGCAACCAGTTGGTGAACACCTCCACCGTCGATGCGTGGAACAATCATCTCGCCATTCCCAACGTGATCACCAACTCCAATGTATTGGAATTCTCCTACGGCAGCCTGTCGAATGAGGAAGGTCGCTATTTCACCGGCGCGGCGTTGCTGCTCAACAATGCCACCACGAACGCCAGCGGCTATTTGTTGCTGCGCAGCGCCACCAGCGTGCGTTTATTCACGATTGTCGATGGCGTGCCCGGCGCTGCGGTCGCGACCGTGAACGGCAGCGTTACAACGCCGCCGCAAGCGGGCGACAAGCTGCGCGTGGAATGGCGCAGCGACGATGCCGGCCATCATTTCGTGGTTTATTTGAATGATCAACTCGATGCGATCATCGACGATCCGGCCAAACTGCAGGGCAATTCCGTCACAACGTATGCCGGCATGATGGTACACGGCAACACCACAGACGGCGTTGATGATTTTCATTTGTTCAAGCAAATCGACAATACCCCCCCGGCTTTTGTCACAAACTTGAGCGCAACCAATGTCACCTCCGCAACAGCGGATTTGCGCTGGACCGCGCCGGGCGATGACGGGAACACCGGCACCGCGCGTTCTTATGACTTGCGTTATTCCACCTCGAACATCACCGAAAGCAATTTCGACAGCGCGACGCAAGTTTCCGGGCTTGGCAATCCCAAACCGGCCGGCAGTATCGAAACCTTCACTGTCGGCGGTTTGCAGAGTGGCACGAGATATTATTTTGCCCTGAAAACCGTCGATGAAATCGGCAACAAATCCAGCTTGTCAAATGTGTTGACCGTGACCACCACGACGTTGACGCTCAGCGTCGATACCTTCAATCGCCCCGGCCCGAGCCTGGGAACGAATTGGGCCAGCGATCCGCGCTTGCAAATCATCAACAATGAAGTGCAGCACACGGCGACAATCGATATTTGGACCACAGCAGTTTATAAATTAGCGCGCAATGCGCAGGAAGTCAGCATCACCTGGGGCGATAATGCCACGGTTTTTGGCGCGAACTTTTCCGGCGTGCTTGTGATGGCCGACAGTTTCAGCAGCGCGCCCAACGGCTACATGATCCAGCACTCGAACGAGCGCACGAGGACGCGCTTGTGGCATGTGCAAAACGGCGATCTCACCACGATGATTGACGAGGGCAATGCCTTTGGCCCGAACACCACCGCCGGCAGCCAGATGAAA
>QEVD01000032.1 GCA_003576975.1 Candidatus Zhuqueibacterota bacterium | reverse complement strand
AGTTTGATTTGCCATCCCACCTCGATGACGCATGCCTCGGTGCCGCCGGAAATGCGCAAGCGCATTGGTTTGAGCGACGGTTTGGTGCGCCTCTCCATCGGCGTGGAAGATACGGAAGATTTGATCGCGGATTTGCAAGCAGGCCTGGCGCGCATTTCATGAAGATTGCCGGATACTTTTTCTTGAGCCACTGAAGAACACCGCGCGGCATTTGGAAGCAGCCAAATTTTTAAACCACGGATGGGCTCAAAATTTTACTGATTTTTTGTGTATTGAAATCGTGCCCTTCAAAACGATTTCTGAAATCCGCGTCGATCAGTGTAAATCCGTGGTTAAAAATTTTATTTCTGAAAAGTGTTCAGTAGCAAATACCTTCTGCAAATTGCTTTCATCTCCGGCCACAAGTACATTGTCACCATGAAAAATATATCCACACCTGAATGACACATACAACAGTTAAGGTAACAGTGCACTAGTTTTGTTGGCGCTATTTTTATTATGGCGACTCGTCTTGTTATCACCCTCCTTTGCTTGTTGGGTCTGGCCTCGCCCGCCTTCACACAGAATTGGCAATATCACAGTTCCGGACGTTTTGTGATTGCTTATGCTGCCAATGAGCAGAAACTGGCGCTGCAGGTTATTGCAGAGTTGCAACGCCAGCAGCAAGCGCTCAACCAACGCCTGGAGTTTGAACCCCGCCGCACGATTACGATCTTCCTTTGCCCGACGCAATATGTATTCGACTATCTCACGCGTTCCGTTGTCCCGGATTGGGGCGAGGCTGCTGCGGACGTCAGCAATTGGCGTATGTTTCTCAAATCACCCGTGGCCAGCACAAATCGCGAGTTGAAGCCCGGGACGCTGCTGCACGAGTTGGTGCATTTGACGCTGGCGGAGATGGTGTTGCCGGGGCGCGCCCCGCGTTGGTTTGACGAGGGCGCGGCAACATTGCTCTCCGGCGACACGCAGCATGTTTCGCCAACGCTGATTTCAAGCGCCATGGCGACGCGCTCGCTGGTTTCGTTTGATGAGATCGAAGAGTTGCTCACGTTTCGCAATGCGCAAGCCGGGCTGGCTTATTCCGAAAGCTATCATGCCGTGGGGTATCTCATCCAGAAATTTGGTGAAGACGCCATCGGCCGTTTTGCGCGCGCGCTGGCCGCGCACGAGAATGCACGCGCCGCATTTCAAGCAGCTTTCAACAAGGATTTGTGGGACTTCGAGTCGGAGTACTTCGATTATCTGCGCGCGAAATTTCGTTGGTATTTTTTGTGGGATGATACCGTGTTGTGGAGCGCGGCGATCTTGCTGCTCGTCGTTGCCGGCTTCATTGTCACGCGCCGCCGCATCAAACGCAGAATGCAAGAGTGGGAAGAAGAAGAGAGATTATCGGCCCAGAACGAAGCAGATCCAGAAGAAGAAAAATCTTACTAAAAATGCCGGTGTTCGGCTTGCATTTTAAGCATTTCCTGATATTTTTCGATTTAAGGAATCAGAATTAATTGACTTTCCCATATCTCAAACCGCGAATGAACGCTAATAAACGCGAATTAAAAATCTATTGGCGTACATTCGCGTTAATTAGCGGCTGCAAGAAATGGGTATGTTATTTAAATGGCGTTCCTAAGGAGGTTGGATGCGAATCGCGTTTGCGACGAGTGAATGTGTGCCGTACATCAAAACCGGCGGCTTGGCCGATGTCAGTGGCGCCCTGCCGAAAGCGCTGGCTGAAGCCGGCATGGAAGTCAAAGTCTTTTTGCCGCTGTACGACAGCATCAAGGTGCTGGACCACGATTTGACGTTTGCGAGTGAATTGCGGGATATTCCGCTGCAAATCGGCAATTTCAATCTAACCTTCAATGTTTGGTACAAAAAAAACGAAGGATTAAGCCTCGAGCATTACTTCATTGATTGCCCGCACTATTTTCATCGCGGCCGGCTGTATACCTCCGATTTTGATGAAGACGCGCGTTTCATTTTTTTGCAGCAGGCGATTATTTCCATCCTGCAGCGGTATCATTGGCCGCCGGAGGTGTTGCATTGCAACGATTGGCAAACCGCATTGTTGCCGGTTTATCTCAAAGACAAATACTATTGGGATCGGCTGTTCGATCACACGGCCAGCGTGCTTTCGATTCACAATCTCGGTTATCAAGGCCGCTTCGGGCGGACGAGCGTGGGCGCTGCCGGCTTGCCTTATGATAAATATTATCCCGGCGGACCTTATGAATTTCATGACTCGTTTTCGTTCTTGAAAGCCGGCATTGTCTATGCAGATGTGATCACGACTGTGAGTGAAACCTACGCGCAAGAAATTCAAACACCGATTTACGGCGCCGGCATGGAAGGCATTCTCGCGCTGCGGCGCGACGATCTTTTTGGCATTTTGAACGGCATCGACGCGGCGCATTGGAATCCCCGCACGGATACACTGATCCCCCGGCGTTACGATTTCGACGATCTCGCGCCCAAGCTGGAAAACAAAAAGGCGTTGCTGGAAAAATTCAAGCTGCCGTTTGATGAAAACGTGCCGGTGATCGGCTTGATTACCCGCCTGACGCCGCAAAAAGGTTTGGAACTGCTGCCTCCCGCGTTTGGCGATCTCATGCAATTGCCGCTGCAATTCGTGGTGTTGGGCGATGGCGAAAAAAAGTATGAGGATTTCCTGCGCTGGGCGGTGAACACGTATCCCGGCAAGATCAGCGCATACCTCGGTTTCAACAACGAATTGGCGCACGAGATTACTGCCGGCAGCGACATGTTTTTGATGCCTTCGCGCTACGAACCGTGCGGTTTGAATCAAATGTACAGTTTGAACTACGGCACCGTGCCGATCGTGCGCCGCACCGGCGGCCTTGCCGATACCGTGCACGATTATCACGAATTCAACGGCGAGGGCAACGGTTTTTCCTTCCGCGATTTCACGCCCTTCGCATTGTACACCAGCGTGCAACGCGCGCTCGCGTTGTTTCAGCAAAAAGAAATTTGGCGGGAGATGATGCGCCGCGGCATGCACGCGGATTTTTCCTGGCGCAACGCGGCGTTAAAATATTTGGAAGTTTATCGCCGGGCAAAAAGCCGGAGAGGGTGAAGCGGCGGGTTGCGCCTTATCCGAGTAACAGCGGAAAGGCGTAGAGGCACACATTCAACAACAGCAGCGTCGCCAGAATTCCCCATGCGCAACGATTCTGGCGAGGGCCGTCGCGGCGAACGGAACGATAATAAATCATCCATCCCACAGCAAGCAACAGCGTTTCGAGCAAAAACGCGGCCGGCGATGAAAGAGTTTGCACACCCAAGCCGAAGGCAAGGTCCGGACCAAAATTCGCAAACGGCAAATCGTGGTCATGCAGCAGCCAATCCAACGGCCAATGCGAAAGCACGCCCAGGCTCAAAGGCGCCGCCCAATGCCTTTGTCCGGAAGCGCCAATGAAGAGTAAAAACGTGACTATCGCATAGAAGATCGACCAAAAAAGAGAATGCGAATATACCGCGTTCGAAAAATCATACTGCAAAAAGATGCTCTCGGGTTTGAGATGAATCTGTTCTTGCCCCAACCAGACGAGAATGAGCCAAATCCAATCCAGCAATTGCACCGCAAGGAGCAGCGGCAGCAACGGCGCGCGTTTGAATCTGGCTTTGAGCGCGAGACCGACGGCAAGATGTCCCATCAGCATTGATCCGCCTCACGCTGCCGTTGCCGGCGATCGAGTTGCCAGACAACAAGCGTCGCCAGCAACAATGCCGTTGCATAAAAAATCAAAAACAACCCTGCCACACTCCCTCCTCCGATTGAATCAAGTCGTCATCTCTCTCGCAACACCGCCAGGCGCTGCTGCGACGTTTGCACGGACTTCCGGCTGGCCGGATAACGCGTGATGACTTCGCGATAGAGGCGGCTGGCCTCGTCGAATTCTCGCAGACGCTCGTGTGCTTGCGCCGCGGCGATAATGCCCTTTGCCGCCCATTCGGGAGAATCATCATAAAAAGGTTTCAGCTTGAGCCATTCGGCAATCGCCTGGCGCTCGTTCTGCTCCTGCACATAGCTTTGGCCAAGATCAAACTGCGCCTCGGCGGCGATGTCTGCTTGCTCGAACTTGATGGCTTGGTTGAAATGCGAACGCGCCTGCGAGAGGCGATTTTGCACCAGCGCGAGCTTGCCCAGTCCCAATTGCGCCAGCGCTTGCGTGCGTTGCGAGGTGGATGCCTGGCGTAATTTTTCGAATGTGAGGCGGGCTTCCTCGAATTGGCGTTCAGCGATTTGTATGACGCCGATGTGATAGGGCGCGCGCTGAGCAAAAGGATGCAACGGATGCGTTGCTAAAAGATTTTCGTAAGTCGCGATCGCACGGGTCGATTCACCCATCTTTTCCAAATGCTCGCCGGCGCGAAACAATGCCTCGGCGCTGTAAAAAGACGCCGGATACGATTCCGCTTGCCGCAAAAAGGCAACGGCCGCCTGCGTGGTGTCGCCGTTCTTCTCATGACACAAGCCGGTTTTGAACCAGCTTTGTTGCGCTGCCCGGCTGCCGGGGTATTGCTGCGCGATCTGCGTGAACGTTGCAGCAGCCAGATCATAATGCTGCAATTGCAGGTGAAGTTCGGCTTTGTGCAGCAATAATTCCGATACGATGCCGGGATCCTCAAACCTGTTCAAATATTTATCGACCAGAGCGAGAGCTTCGGCACGGCGGCCTTGCTGCGCCAGCGCCCATTGCATGCCGGTAATCGCTTCATCGATACGCTCGCTGGCAGGATAGTTGTCGATCAAGTTTTGATATGCAGCACGCGCCTGCTCATATTTTTGCAATTTAAAATAACATTCGCCGAGTCCGAATTGCGCTTCCGCCGCGTGTGCGCTATTACCGAAATGAATCAGCACCTCGCTGAACTCGCCAAGCGCACGTTCATATTCCTCGGCATGAAAATAAGCGCGGCCCAGCATAAGCTGCGCCGCCGCCGCTACGCGGGATTGTGAATGCTGATGCGCGACTTCGCGAAAGCTTTCAATAGCGGGACGAAGCTGGTCGCTCTTGTACAAGCACATGCCGATTTGAAAATGCGCTTCCGCTGCCTGACTTGGCAGGGGCTTGAGGGTGAGCGCGGTGCGATAATATTGCAGTGCTTGTTCGAAAAGCCGCTGCCGGGCAAATGCCTCGCCGGCGTGCAACGTCGCTTCGATTTGAAGGTTGGGATCATCACTGAGCGCCGCCGCTTGCGCGAAGAAGACGGCGGCTTCTGCCAATTGATTGCGCTCCAGTGCCGCCCAGCCCTTACCGTAATAGGCCTCGCCCGCATGCAGCGACTGCGGCCATTGCGTCAGAAATTTTTCATACTGCTGCTCGGCATCCTCAGTCTTGCCGGCTTTACTGCTCGCTTCTGCCAGCCAGAACTGCGCCTCTGCCGCCAATTCAGATTCCGGATTTTGCGCCAACACTTGTTCGAAGCCGGCTTGCGCTTGTTCAAATTTTCCTTGTTTGAATTGCGCCCATGCCAGTTGGTATTGCGCGCGCAGTGCATCTTCGTCATCCGGATAAGCTTGCAGCGCTTCGGCGTAAGCCGCCTCGGCACGGGCATAGTCTCCGGCGCCCAGGCGGCATTCGCCCATCATGTATTGCGCCGCCGCTGCGCTGGTGCTGAGCGGATGGCGCACAATGATGTCTTGAAAAAAAGTTAGCGCCTGGCGATAGTTGCCGGCGTTGAACTCCAACGTGCCCAACTCATAAAGCGCGGCCGGGGCCTCCGGGTGCTCGGGAAAATCGCGCGTAAGGCGCACGAACCGCGCGCGCGCGCTTTCATGATCATTCAGGCGTGCGGCGCTGCGGCCGCTTTCCAGCAACGCCGAAGCGAGCAAACGATGCGACGGAAATTCCTGCAGGAAACGATTGAATACGCGCAACGCTTCGGCATAATCTTTTTGTTTGGAATGGGCCAGCCCGCAAGCATGCCACGCCTGTGGCGCCAACGCGCCCTGCGGGAATTGCTGCAATTGGTAGGTATAAGCTTTCAGCGCGGCGTCATAGTCTTGCTTCTGCAAATAAGCTTCGCCGCGCAGAAAAGCAGCCTGCTCGTGCAAGTGATGTTCGGGGAATTGCAGGAGAGCTTGATCGAGCGTGGCAATGGCATCGCGCCATTTGCCCAGCAAAAATTCCGCAAACCCGATGCGATACCACGCCGTTTGATAGAGTGCATGTTGTGGATGATAATCCTTCAACTCGCGATAAAGGGCCAAAGCTCTTTCGTAGTGCTGGCGTTGCAAGCATGACTCCGCCAGCAGAAATCGCGCCTCTGCCGCAAACGAACTTTGCGGGTAATCGCGCAAAAAAGTTTCACCGAGATCGCTAGTTGCTTGATAATACCCTTTTTCATAAGAACTCTTGAGCTTGGAAAAAGCTTGCTGCTCGGCGGAAGAAGGGGAAGTGAAATCAGTCGGGGTCTGAGAGAAGGCGAAGCAGGCGGCAAAGAAAAATGCAAACACGGTCCATCGTGGTAAAAATTCTTTCCTGGCCATAAATTCTCCGAATTGCTTGGTCCTAAGGTTTGCCATCTGGGTTTGAAGATAGTGAATCAGAAATTCTTTTGCCAAGCTTTATTTCTGAGCGACTCTTTAGATCAGCGCCCGGGCGGTAGGGTAGTCTAAAAAACTGAACAGCAAGATTTCTGATTGCCCTTTTGCAGGGAAATTGTTTATTTGAAGCATGCATGAGATTTCGTACTGGCGCGAGGATTTCCCTGTCGCGCTGGCGCCGCGCGAAAGCGTTTTACCCGAACGAGTCGAGGTTGCCATCATCGGCGGCGGCCTCACCGGCTTGGCGACAGGACTTTATCTCGCACAGCGCAGCGTGTCTGTTGCCATTCTGGAGCAGGAAATCATCGGCTGGGGCGCAAGCACGCGCAATGCGGGAATGGCGCTCATCGGCTTGAAGCTCCCGCCCGAGCAACTGGTCCGGCGCTATGGCCGCGCGCAGGCGCGGCAGTTCCATCGCGCTTCGCTCGAGGCCCTGGCGTTCGCGGAACAGCTTATCCAGCGTGAAAATATTTCTTGCGATTTTCGGCGCTGCGGCGAATTGTGCGCCGCTTACCGGCCCTCTCATTTCAAAGCGCTGCAGGCTTCGCAAAAATTTCTGCGCGAAGAGTTTGATCATCTCACCGAATTGGTGCCGCCTGCGGACATGCCGCGCGAAGTGGGATCGCATTTTTATCATGGCGGCCTGCGCGATGCGATGAGTGCGAGTTTGCATCCGGCAAAATTGGTGGCGGGCCTGGCGCAAGCCGCGCAGCGCGCCGGGGTCAGCATTTATGAAAGAACCCGGGTCGAACATTGCCAGCGCCTCGCTTCGAATCATGTGTTGCATACTTCGCGCGGACTTTTGCAGGCCCAGGAAATTGTCGCGGCCACAAACGGCTACACGCCGGGCATGTTGCCGGCATTGCGCCGCCGCGTGATTCCGGTGGGAAGTTACATCATCGTGACGGAGCCGCTGGGCGCGGCGCTGGCGCAGGAACTGATACCCCAGAATCGCATGATTTTTGACAGCAAGAATTTTCTGTTTTATTTTCGCCGCACGCCGGATGATCGCCTGTTGTTCGGCGGGCGTACGAGTTTCAGGCCGGTGACGAACGCTGTCGCGGCCGCCATGCTGGCCAGTGATATGCGCGCGGTTTTTCCCCAATTGCAGCAAACAAAAATCGCTTACGCCTGGCACGGCAATGTTGCGTTCACCTTCGACCAGATGCCGCATGCCGGACGCCTTGAGGGGATTCACTACGCCATGGGTTACTGCGGGCATGGCGTGATCATGAGTCTGTATTTGGGGCATTGTCTCGCACGCCTGCTGTGCGGCGAAGCATGCGACACGCCTTTTGCTCAACTCGCATTTCCGGCTTATTTTTTTTATCGCGAACGGCCCTGGTTTTTGCCGCTGGCCGGGGCGTATTTCAAGATGGTCGATCGTTTTTCTTGAGACAGTCATGTACAATCGCGAAAATCAAATCGTAGCACGATAACAGAAGAAAGGCTCTGCCATGCCTCAACGAGTAGCTCTCATCACCGGCGGCGCGCGCGGCATCGGCCGCGCGATTGGATTGGCGCTGGCAGCGGACAATTGGGATATTGCGCTGTGCTATCGCACCAGCGCGGTGGAAGCCGCAAACGCAGTTGCCGCGATTACGGCGCAGGGCCGTCGCGGTTTCAGTTTACAATGCGATGTTTCAGACCCGGCCGCCGCTGCGGCCATGGTGCAACAAGTCGAAGAACAATTCGGCCGTATTGACGCCTTGCTCAACTGCGCCGGACCGTATCGCCGTGTGCCGCTGTTTGATGAAACTCTCGCCGGCTGGCACGAAATGTTCGATAACAATCTGCATCCGGTGTTTTATTTAAGCCGGCTCGTATCGCCCATCATGCGCAAGCAGAGATGGGGACGCATCATCAATTATGGATTGGTCAATGCTGATCAACTCATCGGGCAGCCCAATCTCACGGCATATGCCATTGCCAAAACCGGCGTGCTCATTCTCACCCGCACGCTGGCCCGGCTGCTCGCGCCGGAGGGCATCACGGTAAATGCGATTTCTCCGGGTTTCATTGATTCCGGCAGCATGCCTGTGGAAGAATTGGCAAAAATGGAAAGCAAGATTCCGGCGGGTTATCCCGGCGCCGTTGAAGATGTGGTGGGGGCGGCGAAATTTTTATTGTCCGAGCAAGCGTATTACGTTAACGGCACGAATATTCACGTCAGCGGCGGTTGGGGCGTTTGAACCTTAGAATAAAATTCTGAAAGTTTTTGCCCACAAAATTGAAATCCCACAAATTTTGTGGGCGAGCTTTACAAGACTGTCCGAAGGGCTGCGATTTTCAGCGTGACAGAAAATCGGTGTTGGTGATACGTCCTGCAAAACCCCGGGCATCATTTTTCTTGCGCAATTCCTCCAAATAGTGCCCGCCTTCATTAAACAATAAATCGACCATACTAAGATCCGGAATGAATTCACCATAAAGCTGATGATAACGCGGCATAGGCGGATTAGTGTCAATTAAAGTGATGCCGGCCACGGTAAAATCATTTTCGTGAATGGCGTGCGCCCGTTGCATGGGCGTCGCGAGATATGCCGTTCCGCCGATGCGCTTGATCAAATCCACAAGCCAGTTTTTATTTCCCGGTACGGCTCCAAATTCCGAGCTGAGATGGATGGGTGTGTCGAGCTTCAGGCATGCGCAAAGCGTTCGGATGCCAGCCACGTTGAGTTCAATGAGACGGCGCCATTCCGTGTGATAAAGCCCTTCGAAGCGATCGGCATAGTGCATGAAATACGGCGATTTACTGTAATGCGTTTGCAAGGCCCGCCAATGGGTTAGCGCCCATCTTTCGTTATTGTTGATTTCGACCGCATGAATCGCCTGCCGGCCGCGCCCTTTGGTCAAAACCGGAACCGTGAGCCAGCGCGCGCCCTCCGGCGTTTTGATGCGATTGCGATTGAGCACGCCGTGTTTGGAATATTGCAAATGATCGGCGAGAATGACGGCGTCTGCCTGCGCCATTTTACAAAAAAGCTCAAGGCCGGGAAGATAGGCGGGAAGATGTGCAGCAACGATTTTCATGAAGCGATGCCTGCAATTTTATGCCGGTATTTTGTAATCGAAATAATCCGGGCGTTTCCCGTTGTCATGCTATTTAATGAGCCGCCTGCACTGATCTCTGCAAAAACTTAAAAGCCACCCGGTGGTTGCCGGGTGGCTTGATCGTGTTGGCGATTTTTATTGCGTGGGACTGTGAAACTGTTCGTCAAAATGGATTACGACGTTTTGGGCGCCAGCTTGGCTCCCAAAACACGGCCGACCAGCGCGACAACCGCTGCAATGATGGCGTTGATGATCAAGCCCACGGCGCGTGCGCCCAAGGCCTGCCCCATTGGCACAACCGTGCCTTCCTGCACGTTCAGCGCATCCCAATGAATGAAATAAGATGAGTCGAGATTCCCGGCAATGCTGATGAATGTCAGCAGGAAGATCAAAACCTGGGCAAACACGCCGATGCTGGTGCCGATCAACGCCGTGCCCACCCAGTTAAAACCAGCGCGCTGGGAAAGCGCGCCAAAAAAGAAACTGCTGATCACCGTCGCGCCGACGACTGAGAACATGGCATTGCCGCGCGGGGCGTACGGCACGCCCGACAAACCGACCATAAAACGGGCAATGGCATAAATTGCAATCAACAGCCACGCCAACCGCACAAACCGCAAGACTTGTGACAGCATGAACTCCTCCTCTCCATAAAAGTTAATAACGGATACTGATATCGTAACACGATTTAACTGCAATCCGCAGAATTGCCATTTGTCACTCGGCGACAAACTTGCGATATCATCGCAAGTCGGTTCGCTTTTGCAGAGCAGCAGCCGGAATCGGCATAAATTTTACCTCACAATCGTCAGCTTCTGGATCGCGCGGAAGCCGGCTGAGCGTAATTCATAAAAATAAATGCCGGCAGCAGCATGCTCGCCGTTGGCCAACCTGCCATCCCAACGAACTTCGTAATATCCGCCATTTTGATTTTCATGCACCAATTGCCGGACTTCGCGGCCGAGGAGATTGAAAATGCGCAACTCCACGGGCTGCGGTGCGCTGTGCGGCAATTCATAACGAATCAGCGTGCCGGAAGAGGCGTGCAGCAACGGATTGGGATAACTCTGCGCCAACACGAAGCGCTGCGGTGCGGACACCGTTGCGCTGATTTCCGGCGAATATTCGAACGCGCCGTTGAAATCGACTTGCCGCAGGCGATACGAATAAACGCCGGGTTGCAAATCGCGATCAACAAAAGAATAATTCTGGGTCAGCAGCGTGGTGCCGTGCCCGTTGATGAAACCGATTTCTTGCCAGGTATTGTTGCCTTGTTTGCGCTCGAGGTGAAATCCCAGGTTGTTCGTTTCGCTCGCCGTGCTCCAGCTCAACTCGGCCTGGTTTCGTTCGACTTGCACGCTGAAGGTTGCCAGCTCGACCGGCACAGCATCGATCGTGGCGATGTTCGAAAAAGGCGAGGCATTGCCAAAAGCGTCGCGCGAGCGCAGCACGAAAAAGTAACGGCTGCCGGTGACCAGATTATCAACCGTCGCGACTTCGGTGGCGCCGGGTGCGCCGGGTGCGGGCAAATTGCCCGCTTTACTGGCGATGGTATCAAACCACAAATTTACATCGCTGCCCACTTGCGTGGTCGAATAGCCCAGTTCATAACTTGCGACGTTCGAGCCGACATCCGCCGGGGCCGTCCATGCCAAACTGACGGTGGTCGGCGTGGAATTGGTGACGCGCAAATCCGCCACGGCCGCAGGCGCGACCGCGTCATAATTCTGGAGATTGTAAACATGCGCCATCGGCGCTTCGGTATTGGCATTCAAGGCCACCGCCTGCTCGCGCGTAAGATTCGGTCCAAGGATATAGGAGCTGACGCCGAGTTGAAACGTCGCGACAATGGGATTGCTGCCGGTGCTTTGAATTATAAAGCCGCTATCGCCATAAGAACGGCCGTCGCCGGTGTCATTCGTGCCGTCGCCCGTGCCGCTCATCGCATCCCAGAAATAATATTTCTGCGTCGTGTTCAGAATATTATCCATGCCGAAGATGCCGACGAAACTGCCGTGCTGGCTGGAGCTGGCGCTGAACCAATTGCGCTCCGGCAGAAAATTAATGGCGCCCTGTTGCTCGGTGATGCCGCCGGAGGCGCCGGTAATGGTGCGCGGCGTCGTGGTGTTTTTGTTATACCAGGTTTGATTGGCCATGTTCGAATTGAAGTCAAACGTCGTGCGCAGCAGGCGTGCACCCAAATCAGACGTCAGTGGAATTTGCCCAGACAATTGCTGCGAGAAGGGATAAAAGAAAAGTGAAATGGCCACGGTTGAGACGTCGACGTTGACTCCGAGAACACTCACTCTGATCTGTTCCTGCACTTCGCGAATGACGCGAATCCGGCCACTAATGGCCTTGAGACTATTATTCACCGCAATCAAATTATCCTGCTCATTTGCCGTCACAGTTTGGTTGCCGACAATCGGGACGGAGACAATGGCGCGAATGCGTATTTTCAAGCGATCGAGAAAATCAATGCCGGACCCGCCGAACGAGGGCGGAACCGCGAGGTAATCTGGCACGCCGTTATTAGCATGGCCTTGAATGTAGCTGATGCCTTTCACCGTATCGGCGGCCACGCGTCCCGCCGGCGAGGGCGAGTATTGCATATATGTGGGCAGCAGCGGATCCGGCGCCAGGGTGGTGGAGCGATAGAGATAAACAAAAGCCTCTTGCGAGGTGAGGGGATCAATCAAGCGAATTTCGTAGCGCGGAAAGCTGCGCGCCGAGGCATCATTCACCCAATCATTGACCGGCGCCTGGCTACCGGCATCGCGCGCCAGAAACAAAAGCTGATCATTATCGTCGAGCGCGCCGTCATCCGCGGCAAAGTAGCTGCCGCTTCCATCACGCTCGTCGATTTGGAGGGGAATCTGTTGCCACCCGCCGTTCTTGTAGGCATAAAGGAAAAGATGGCCCACCGGCGCAACGCTGCCGGAGAATTCCGCCAAATTCAACGGCGAGACCTGAACGTGCTCATACTGCCGGTCTTGCACCAACGTTTGTGCGGCTGACGGCAGGCTGAGAGCGAGCAGCAAAGCGACAATCATGCCGCTGCATAATTCCAACAAAAAAGATTTTTCGTAGCGATGAAGCATTTTTTCTCTCCCTTGAAAGATGAAAATCTCATGCAGTTGGGATGCCAAACATTATGCATTAGGCCATTCCAGGCATAGTTTGCTGCAATCAAGCGACTCCGGACAAATTGGATCGCTTGCAAGAAATTGCGTACAACCACATTCGGCGAGCACAATCAATTCGTCCCTTCTTTCTTATCCAACAAAAACTCCTCCCAAAACAAGGTTGTGGCATTCGACTGATAGTCACGATTCCCCTTTTTCTGAAAACCGTGGCCTTCGTCCTTTGCCACGAGATACCAGACCTGGCCGCGGTTTCGGCGCACGGTTTCCACGATTTGTTGCGATTCACTTGCCGGCACGCGCGGGTCGTTGAGTCCTTGAATCACAAACAGCGGTTTGGTGATTTTGTGCGCGTTGGTGGTGGGCGAGATTCTGTTGAGAAACTCACGCATCTTGGGGTCGCGTTCATCGCCATACTCGACGCGGCGCAAATCGCGGCGATACTCCTGCGTGCTTTCGAGAAACGTCACAAAATTGCTGATGCCCACCACATCAACGCCGGCGCGAATGCGATCGTTGTACATGAACATGGCGGCGAGCGTCATGTAGCCGCCGTAAGAACCGCCGGTCACGCCCACGCGGCTCGCATCCAACTCGGGTTGTTGCGCAATCCAGTCGAGCAATGCGCCGATATCTTTCACCGATTCTTCGCGTTTGTAACCATTATCCATGGCGAGATAGGATTTGCCATATCCGGAAGAGCCGCGCACATTCGGCACCAACACGGCAATGCCCAATTCATTCACGTAATACTGTGTGATCGAGCTGAAGCTCGGCACAGCCTGGCCCTCCGGCCCGCCGTGAATGTTGATGATGACCGGCAGCTTGCCGCCGGCGTTTTTCGGTTTGTAATAAAACGCAGGAATCATGCGCGGCGCGTTATTCACCTTGTCAAAGGTGGGATAGCGGATCAATTGGGGCGCGACAAAATTCTCGGTTTGCAAACCGCCCACTTCGCTGAACGTCCAGCGCACCAATTCTTGCGTACTTAAGTTGAGGGCAAACGCATCGCCTGACGTCTGCGCATTGTTGAGCGTCATGCCAAGCGTGCCGCCGTCCGGGGAAAATTCCAATCCAAAAATCAAACCGAGAGGCAACTCCGGCAGTTTTAATTCTTGATTGGTTTTTAAATCGATAACACGCAGTTGGCTGATGCCGTCGGCGTTGACCGTGTAAGCGAGTTTCGCGCCGTCGTGCGAAAGCTCCACCTCCTCGACATCCCAGGAAATTTTATCGGTGATCACCGTCTTTTTGCCGGTGGCCAGTTCGTAAAAATAAAGTTGTTGGAATTCGCCGGCTTCGTCCGAGGTGTAGTAAACGCCGCTGCCGTCTTTGCGCCAGCGCGCCGCGCCATAAGCAATTTTTTTCTTGGGTTGAGGATTGATGGCGGTGAGTTTCTTTGTGGAAAGATCATACCAATATAAATAGGATTCATTCGCTGAAACATAGTTTTGAATCAGCAGTTTGTTGTTATCCGCCGCCCAGTCGACCGCGCCCCAGGCGCCGGCTGCTGCGGTCGCAGTTTCGGAAACTCCGGGCTGATCAAAGTTCATCAGGCGCACATCCGTGTCTTTGCCGTTGCGCAAATTGCTGGAGAAGACGATCCATTTGCCGTCCGGCGACCAGCCGCCGCCGGTATTGCGCGACTTGCCGTCGGTCAGCAGCGCGGTTTGCCCGGTTTTGAGATCGAAATAATAAAGTTGAAAGAACTCTGCGCCGCCGGTATCCATGCTGAACAAGAAGCCGCGATGATCCGGGCCGGGATAATAACTCCCGCCGCGCGCCGGCTCTTTGAAAAATGTGATTTGCTGCCGGCTGCCGCCCGCTTGGCCCACATAGTGAATCTGATTGGTCTCGCCGAAACGCGTTGAAATCAACATGCCCGGGCCGTGGGGATTCCAATCAAGGAATGAGGCGGAGCGCACATTTTGATATTGATTCATGCGCTCGCTGATGCGCGCCGGAATTTCAGGGATGCCGTCGATGATAAGGTTGCCCGCTTCGCGCGGCTGGGCAACCAGTAGAAAACAAGAAAAAATCGAAGAGAACAGAAAAGAAGCGAAAAACATGTTGCGCCGTGACATGTCATTTTCCTTTATAGTCGGGTCGATTAGCTATGAAACTTGTGTGTATGATAATCATGCGGCAATCACAAAGAGTTTTGTTGCTGTTCGTTATTTGATCCGAGGAGTAGTGCCGAGGAGTTTCAAGGAATTTATTTCAAGTGAACTGGCGAAGGCCGGCAGGCAGGATGCGCGACCAGGCTTGTGGCAATCATGACAAGGCAAACGTGATAACGACACAAATCGTGCAGGGATGACGGAAGGTTATAAAAACAGCCGGAGCCGTTTTGCTGCTGAGGAAATTCGGCGCGCGGCCTCCGGTGAGATTGCAATTGTGCGTCAAGGCAAGTTATGACGGGCGCCAGCCAAAATCGTGCAACGTTCCATCCACCTCTCATGCGGGTACCTGCGCGATAAAGTTTGCACAGCCACAAACCGGCCACAAGAATGGCGAAATAATACATTGAAGGAAATTGAAAGGCAAGCCCTTTATCACGCCAGGCAAAATTTAAATTTTCTTTACTTGCCTTTCTAAGCGAGATCATCGAAATTGTCTTACAATTGTTCAGCTCACGATTTAACGTAGTTCAGGTGCAGTGGATTTTTCGACCTCAATCTCTAACATTCGTCGCGCTCTCCGTTCTCTCGAACGCTTGCCGGTGACCGTCCAGCTCAAGCTGCAGCGGCTCACGACAAAATTCGGGTTTCCGGAATACACCCTCTTCACGCTCTCCGCGATTATGACCGGCGCACTGGCCGGCCTGGCCGCCGTCGGCTTTCACAACACGATTGATTCCTTTCACGATTTGTTTTTCAGCCGCAGCCGCGACGTGATTGGATTTCTCGGCAGCGTGCAAATCATTCTGCTCCCGGCCTTGGGCATGTTGCTGCAAAGCGGCATGATTGCGCTTTGGCCGCGTCTCGCCGCGCGCAAAGGCGTGCTGGAGGTCATCAAAGCGGTGGCCGGGCGCAGCGGCTATATTCCGTTGCGCGTGACGCTGTTTCATTTTTTTGCTTCGGCCATTTGCATGGGCTCCGGCGGCACGGTGGGGCCGGAGGGCCCGGCGGCGCAAATTGGCGCCGGCGTGGCTTCACGCTCCGGGCGCGCGTTGCGTTTGTCCGATTCGCGCCGCCGCATTTTTACCGCCGCCGGCTCGGGCGCCGCAATTGCCGCGATTTTCAACACGCCGTTGGGCGGCGTTTTCTTTGCCCTGGAAATTGTTTTGTTGAATGATTTCCAGGCCGGCACCTTCAGCGCATTGTTGCTGGCCTCGGTTACGGCGAGCGCTATTTCACGGGCGCTGCTCGGCAACGCGCCCAAATTCGAGATCGGCAATTTTACTCTGGGTCCGCCGGCGGAACTCATTCTTTATGGCATTCTTGGCGTCTGCGCCGGTTTGCTCGCGGTTTTCTTTCTGCGTTATTCCGATTGGCTGCATGCCAGGCTCAAGCCGTTTTTGCGCGGCTGGAGGCAAGCTGCTCTCATGGCGGCGGCGGGTTTGCTGGTCGGCATTGCCGGTTATTTCTTTGATGATATTTTGGGAATCGGCTACGACGGCATCAATTTCGTCCTTGAGGGTAAGACGCTGTGGCAGGCGGCTTTGATTCTGCTGCTGCTCAAACTCATGCTGGTGCCGTTGATGCTGGAAACCGGCGGCTTCGGCGGGGTGTTTGCACCGTCGTTGTTTATGGGCGCGATGTTGGGGCTGGTGTTTGCCACACTCAGCAACATGCTCGAGCCATTCCTCGGATTGCACGTCGGAAACACGGCATTCGTGCTGGTTGGCATGGGCGCCATGCTGGCAGCCATCAACAGTATTCCGCTCGCGGCGATTATTATTCTATTCGAGATGACGAATGATTACAGCTTCATTCTGCCGCTGATGATGGGGGTTGTATCGAGCACGATTGTCGCACACATATTTCTCAAAGACACGGTTTATTCCCACAAGCTGCGCCAGGCCGGCTTTCGCCTGAGCGCGAGCCGGGAACTGGCCTTGTTGCAGAGCGTAACGGCCGGTGAAGTCATGCACCGCAACGAAGTGGTGATTTTGCCGGAAAACTCGCCGCTTGACGAAGTGATCGACATCTGCGTGAACACGCCGCATGAAAATTTTTATACCAAAAATGAGCAGGGCGAGTTGACCGGTAAGATCACGATTGCTGAAATGCGGCAGATCATCACCGAATATGAAACTCTCAAAACCGGCCGGCTGGTCGCGAACGACGTCGCGCTGCCGGAGGTGATCACGATTTCGGAGAACGATGATCTCGGCTACGTCCTGCGTCTGCTCGGTACGCATGCCGCCGATGAATTTCCGGTGGTGTCGGCGGTGAATCCGCGTGAAGTGGTGGGGGTGGTGTATCGGCGCGATGTTATAGAAGTCTTCAACAAGGCAAGTTTGCAGCAAAATCCCGGGGCCGGCCTTGCCGGCAGCTTGCGCGCCTTGGAGCAAACGAAACACGTTACGGTGGCGCGGGGTTATTCACTGGTTGAAAAAATCGCGCCGCCGCAGTTCGTTGGCAAGACCCTGGGCGAGCTGAAAGTGCGCAGCCGTTTTGGCGTGGAAGTCATTTTGATTCACCCCCGCCCCGGCGCGCTGCAACTGCAGAAGAACGGCGAAGCCCTCATGCCGAGCGTCAAATATAAAATTCGCGAAGGTGATGCGCTGGTTATCTTTGGCGAGGACGAGAAGATCGCCGCGCTGGAGAGGATGTGAAATCGGATGGTAGAATCTTTGCTTCTGTGATCCTCACCACCGGATATCTTTTGGGCCACGGATAAACACGGATTTTCACTGATTCAAAAAAGGAGCTTTTCGCCTTTTTCGCGTGTTTTGTGGGGGAAATAATTGAATCTACACTCGTAAAACCGCCTGTCTTAGAAACAGGGAGCAATTCCCAAAAGTTGGTGTTTCAAAATTGCCCTTTCATTGAGCCGTGAAATTATGTCACCACTTCGTGGTTTCATGAAGAAAAAAATGCCAAATGACTATAATCATGTCATCCCTTCGGGATTCTCGGTTCGGAAAATTCTGAAGGGATGACATGATTATAGAAAGATAGCCAAAAAGAACAGGGTAAAATCCTGTAAGAGTGACATATTTACTGTACCAAGTTTTGGAAATTGCACCCGCTGTCTTGATTCCCTTACGAGTAACAATGCCGACTGAATCGTTACGTTCCCGTGCAATAAATCCCCGAACTCACGCACGACAAAGTCTATTCATAGCGCAACGATTCCACCGGATCCAAGCCCGCTGCTTTGCGCGCCGGGAAAAAGCCGGCCAGCAAGCCGATGATCATGAGGATGCTGGTGGTGAGAAACATAATGGTGTGCGACAATACCGGCCGGCCCAGGAACTGCATCGGCCCGTCTTCAGCCGGCAGAAGTTGTACGACGGAAATCACTCCCATTGAAAAAAGCAAACCGAGTCCACCGCCGATCATGGCGATAAGCAGCGCTTCGAAAATGAATTGCGCCAGAATGTAGCGCCGCCGCGCGCCAATCGCCATTTTGATGCCGATTTCACGCGTGCGTTCTTTCACCACGATGTACATGATATTCGCGACGCCCACCCCCGCAATCAGCAAGGTCAAAAATCCGACCGAGCCCAGGAAGATCGCAATCCCGATCGAGATTTTTTCGCCCATCTTTTCGTTTTCAATAAAATCCCAAATGCCAAGCGCGCGTTCGTCGGTGGGATCGAAATCATACTTGCGGCCGAGCACGCGATAAATCTCGCTTTTCACGATTTCCTGTCTCGTCGGATCGCTGGGACGCACCACCATCGAGTTGACGTATTTGTAGCCGTAGCGCGTGCGAAACGTGGTATAAGGCATGACGGCGCGCCGCGTGTCCGGGCCATTGTTCATGCTGGTTTGAATTTTCTTTTGCATGAGGCCCACGAGTGTGAACGGTATGCCGTCAACCATCAAGGTTTTGCCGATGGGATCCTCTTCGCCGAATATCTCCCGCGCAATCTCGCTGCCGAGAAACATCACCCGGCGCTGATGCAACAAGTCAGCCTCATTGAGAAAACGCCCGCCGGCCGCGGGATACATGCGCCGCATCTCCTCAAAACCGGGATTCACGCCTTCGCATTCCGTGGTGGTTGAAACCTTTTTGTAGGTCAACGTCACGGTTCGGCGATATTGCGGGCTGATCATGTCGATCATGGGAATGGCGCGCTGCAGCAGCCAGGCATCATCCTCCACCATGCGCACGCGACGGCCCTTGGGCAAACCTTGAAACGATAAACCGGTTTCGCCGCCATAAATGATCATAATGCGATTACCGGCGTTGAGCAAACCGTTTTGCATTTGAATGCCCAAGCCCTCGCCGAACGACATCAATAACACGACGGCGATGGTGCCCCACGCGATGGCGACAATCGTCAAAATCGCGCGGGTTTTATGTGTTTTTAAATCCTGCCAAAATTCTTTGAGAAGTTCCAGCCACATGGTCCCATCCTTCACACGTTACACCTTACGCTTTACACAAACGGTAAGGCGCGACGTGTGAGTATTGATTGATTTCATGTTCTTAAACATTCCACCACGTCCAAATTTGCCGCGCGCCGCGCCGGCATCAAGCCGGCCGCCAGTCCGATGAGCGTGAGAATCGCGATCGTGATCAGCGCGACCGCCGGCGAAAGCTCGGGTGTGCCGACGAATTCCTTGATGGGAATGAATTGCAGGCCGAGAATGATCACATAGGCGATCAAAAATCCGATAATCGAGCCGAGTCCAACAATAAAAAACGTTTCCATGAAAAATTGCAACATGATGCTGCGCTTGGTTGCGCCCACCGAGCGTTTGATGCCGATTTCCTTCACGCGTTCCTGCACCACGACATACATGATATTCGCGACGCCGATGCCGCCCACCGCCAGCGTCATGCTGCCGATCAAGCCCAGGAAGATGTTGAATGCCAGGAAGAAATAGAACATGAACTTGTCCGCCTCGGAGGTGTCCCAAATCCACACCGCATTTTTGTCGGTGGGATCGAATTTATACTTTTTGCCCAGCGTTTCCCGCACGCTCTCGTTCACCGCTTCTGCGTTGGTGGGATCGCGATGCTGATAGATAATGTTGTTGAGATAGATCGTGCCGAAAACCGAGGCAAACGTCGAGGCGGGAATGAACACGCGATCTTGATCGCGGGAATTATAGGAAGAGTTCTGCGTTTTCTTTTGCATGACGCCAATCACGGTAAAAGGCGTCTGCCCGATAAAAATCAGCTTGCCAATCGCCTCCTGCTCGCCGAAGAGCAGTTCTTTCACTTTGTCGCCGATAACCGTCACGCGGCGGCGATGCTGCAAATCCAAATCATTGAAGAAACGCCCGCCTGGCTCGGTAATGATGTTGCGCATGTCGGCATAAATCGGATAGACACCGGTGATCAGAGAGTTAAGAATGTTTTCGCCCACGCGCACCGGCGCCGAACGGCCGCTGTATTCGGGACTAATCGCGCGAATACCCTTGACCTGCGCCGCCAACAGCTTCACATCTTCTTCCAGAAAAAATATCCCCCGGCCCGTGCCAAAACCTTCAAAGGCCTTGGTCGTTCTGCCGGGAAACATAATGGCAATGCTCTCGCCAATGCCGTGCATATTGATGGCAAGTTGTTTCTTGAAGCCCATGCCGAAGGCGAGCAGTACGATGATCGCCACCGTGCCCCAGACGATGCCGAAAATCGTCAGAAATGTGCGCAGTTTTTGGCCGCGCAGATCTTGCAAGAATTCCGAAATGAATGTTGTGATTTGCGTCATGAGAGCAGCGCGTTTACATGTTCAGCCGCGGCCAAGCCGAGATCATCAGCCTCATTGAATTTTCTTTACCGGTTTCTCAAAAACTTCGTCGTTGAGATTCAATCCCGCCAGCACTTCGATGTTGATGGCGTCGCTCAAACCGGTCTGAATCAGGCGCTCTTCCTGCGCTTTCTCATCCTTCGCCACTTTCACGAAGGCGGAATCATTGCGAAACGTCACGACCCGCTCGGGGATG
>QEVD01000031.1 GCA_003576975.1 Candidatus Zhuqueibacterota bacterium | reverse complement strand
CCGGCAGACGAGGTGATGGCAGAGTTGGCAACATTTCTCGAAACCGATGGCCGGGCTGATTATCTTACCTTCTCCGGTTCCGGCGAGCCGACATTGCACAGCAAGCTCGGCGAGATGATCGCAGGCGCGCAGCGCCTCAGCAAGATTCCAGTAGCCGTGCTGACGTGCAGCGCTTTGATGGATGATCCGCAGGTTCGCCGCGAGCTGGCGCAGGCCGCTGTGGTGTTGCCCTCGCTCGACGCCGCTTCGCCGAAAGCGTTCTATGCCATCAATCGGCCGCACGGTCGCTTGTATCTTGCAGAAATTGTGAACGGGCTTAAACACTTTCGTGAGGAATATACCGGCCAAATTTGGCTGGAGATCATGCTGGTCAAAGGCGTCAACGATAATGACGAGGAGATCGCTTTGTTGCGCCGCGCGATTGCAGAGATACGGCCGGATAAAGTTCATCTCAACACCGTGGTGCGGCCGCCGGCAGAGGGCGAGGCCCAGGCGCTTTCGGAGGAGGAGTTGCGTCTCGTGCAAGACCGGCTGGGGCCGCCGGCAGAAATAATCGCGGAGCATCCGGTCGCGCCCGCGCGTACGCTGGACAATCGCTTGATTGCGGAAGCGCTGCATTTGATTGCTCGCCATCCCATATTGCAAGCCTGAGATTATTCAGGTGATGTTGCAGGCCTTGCAGGAAACCGGCGAGGTCAAAATGCGTGAGCATTGCGGCCAGTCTTTTTACCTCGCCGCGCTCAATGAAGTTGAAGTCCGAGAGAATAACATTTCCCGGCCGCGCGAGAGGCTTGCCGCCAGCAAGGGTTCGTACGCCGAGCTTTTGCTGCACTAGTGTTCTGATACCCTAATTTGTAGGAATATTCTCTCGAAATGTCATACAGACGAATCTTGTGAAGTTGCAGGCATACTGCCGAGTGCTTCACAAGATCCTTGCAGGATGAACGGGCGAAGAGGGAGTTATTTTTCGAGGTCAGTGCACGAGTACATTGTTGTTTTAATTTTTTGATCGGAAGCACAGAGTTTTAATGGCTCCATGTGGCAGCCATCGTTGGTAACTAGATTTTATGAAACGTGATTTATGCGCACGATAATCGAGCCGTTTCGCATCAAAATGACGGAACCGATCAAAGTCATTTCACGCGACGAGCGCAAACATAAACTGGCTGAAGCCCACAATAATGTCTTTCTGCTGGATGCGGAAGATTGCTGCATCGACTTGCTCACGGATAGCGGCACCGGCGCCATGTCCGCGGAGCAGTAGGCGGCTTTAATGCTCGGCGATGAAAGCTATGCCGGCAGCAAATCCTGGAAAAAATTTGAAGTCACGGTAAAGGAGATTACCGGCATCAAGCATGTTTTTCCCACGCATCAAGGCCGCGCGGCTGAAGGCATTTTGGCGCAGACGCGCTTGCAGCCCGGTGACGTCATTCCCAACAATAGTCATTTTGACACGACGCGAGCGAACATCGAATTCGTCGGCGCGCGCGCGCTCGATTTGCTGTGCCGGGAAGGATTCGACACCTCGCTCGAAGCGCCGTTCAAGGGCAACATGGATGTTGACAAGCTGGAGATGGTTATTGCAGAGTTCAGCGCGGCGCGCATTCCTTTTTGCATGATGACGGTGACCAACAACACCGGCGGCGGCCAGCCGGTGTCCATGGCGAATGTGCGTGCCGTCAAGCGGGTCTTGCAAAAGCACAACATTCCTCTGGTTATCGATGCCTGCCGTTTTGCTGAAAACGCGTACTTTATTCATGAGCGTGAAGCAGGCTATCGCGATAAAACCTTGTTGGAGATTGCGCAAGAGATGTTTTCATACGCCGATGCGGCCACCATGAGCTGCAAGAAGGACGGTCTGGCCAACATCGGCGGGTTTCTCATTTGCAATGACGACGCCTGGGCCGAAGATTTTCGCAACGCGTTGATCCTGCGTGAAGGCTTTCCGACCTATGGCGGTTTGGCCGGCCGGGATTTGGAAGTGATTGCCGTTGGTTTGAGGGAAGCGCTCAATTATGATTATCAAGTCTATCGCCATGCCACGGTCGAATATATGGGACGAAAATTGATCGAGCGCGGCATCCCGTTTGTGCGTCCGGTGGGCGGGCACGCCGTTTTTCTCGACGCGAAAGCCGCACTGCCGCATGTTCCGCCGGCGCAATACCCCGGCATCGGTTTGGTCAATGCGCTTTATCTCGAAGGCGGCATTCGCAGCGTTGAGTTGGGTAGTGTGATGTTCGGCAAAGTTGATCGCCAGGGCAAAGAGATTCCTGCGCCGCTCGAACTCGTGCGCCTGGCGTTTCCGCGGCGTGTTTATACGCAAAGCCATTTCGACTATGTCATCGAAGTTTTGGATGATGTTTGGCGCAATCGTTACAAGATTCCCGGTTATCGTCTGACCTATCAGCCGAAATTTTTGCGCCACTTCACCTGCCATTTTGAAGCGCTTGCTTGAAGGAGGCGATGCTCTCATGAAAAATCACATCAAAACACTCGGCCTGTCTTATCTCGCCTTTGGCGTGCTGGGTTTGATTGTCGCCGCCGGATTTATCAATGCACTGACCGGGCCTGGCTTTGCGCCCAAGAGCCTGCTGCCGTTTAGCATCTCCGGCTTCGGCGCGATCCTCGCGGCGTTGTTCACGCTGACCTCGATTCCGAGCTTGATTGGCGGGGCCGGGCTGCTGATGCAGCAATCGTGGGCGAAAACATTGGTGTTGATTCTCGGTTATGTGAATCTCTGCAATATTCCATTGGGAGCGGCTTTGGGAATCTACACTATTTGGGTTATTTCGTCGGACAAGGAAACGCCAATTTCGGATACCGACGCGGTGATCGAGAGTGAAGCCCAGCGTGTTTTTCCGCCGTATCATTGAGCGCAATGGCGCTAACGGGAATACCGCCCCGGGGCCCTAATTTGAATTCTCAAGTTTTAATGCAACGGCTGTATAGAAAAGTACAAATTCAAATGGGCCAATATGCTATTTGGGCGACGAAGAAGTTCTTGCCTTTTTGGAAGTTTTTCCTAGTTTTGGCTGCAAATGATTCGATACTCTGTTTCAGTCAAAGGCGGAATGAATATGAGCTCTACCTCAGTATTTGATCTAAGCCACGCGGAGAAACTTCAATTGGTTGAAGATCTCTGGGATGATCTTGCCGCTACTCCTGAGGTAATACCAATCCATGATTGGCAAGTGCAAGAATTGGCACGGCGAAAAACCAATCTACAAAATAATTCGGCGTACGGTTTATCCTGGGAAGAGGTCAAGCAAAGGGTTCGCAGCCGCTATGGCCGTTAAGTTGATTATAGCTCCAGAGGTCGAGTTTGACATCATTGAAGCCTATACCTGGTATGAAGAACGGCGCGCCGGATCGGGAGAAGAGTTCTTAAGTTGTATCGATGCCTGTATTCATGCCATCTGTCGTGCGCCGGAGCTTTATGCCGTTGTTCATCAAGGCGACTCGTGCGACGTTTTCCTTACTCAATCTTCTACGAGTATGTCAATTGCACGGTGACTATCTACTCTGTCTTTCATAACTCCCGAAATCCGCAAAAATGGCGAGAAAGGTTGCCGTGACAAATTCCGTTCTTGGTTTGATTATTCTCCAGTAACATTTTATCCACTTCCATCTTTTCAGCGGTGAATCTCGCATATCAAGCAAACTAGTTTATCGCAAACGTCACTTTAAGCTTTTTTGAGAGAGAAATTTGTTCAGGGAAGAAGCTGACTCGATAAGCCTGTTGACGAAGACGGTATGCCATTTCCTCCGCGAGAAAGCTATTCGAGGGCAGCCCCGCTTCTTCCTCGATTCGTTGGATCTCGCCAAGAGTAAGTCCGGATGATTGCGTAATTGCGGCGGCATTCCGTCTTGCATCCTCCAATGCCGCAACATAGGCTTTCTGTTTCAAAGCCTTCTGGTCCTTAAGCGTGAAATCAATTCCAGAAAGATCCTCGATTTCATATTTACCAAGAATTTCAAGAACTCCTTCCAATAAATCGAGATTATTGATGATCACGGTGGTTCTTAACACTGCTTCTTTTTTTTTTGATGTAAACCAGGTGAGGTCCTTTTCATCGACTCGGACTTTCGATTGCCGTATGGCAGTGCTGTCAAGTCCAATTGACTGAAGGTCGATGTAGATGGTTGACAGGTATGTCTGCCCCTCTACGAACGCAGTACGCAGGTCTCGCCCGCTCTTTGTGACAACAAAAGTAAACTGGGCTTGATTGGCAACCTCTGTGACTTCGGCTTCACCGATGACGGATAATCTACGTTCCTGAGAGAATCCCAAGCTCACTTGCATTAGGAGAAAAACGAAGAGAGGAGATTTCATGTTGAGCCCTTGTTTCAAGAAAAGCTGTTGAATTTTCGCTTGTGCGACGAGCATTCTTCCTCTGAGCATGTTGCGGTGCAAATGCCCATCCAGCGTGTAGAAGCCTAATACCCATCATGCCCATTCAGTGCATACCCTCCGGGCGATTTTTTGCGTGAACTCTCAAGCTTTTTAATGCAACGGCCAAGCCGTTGCGGGAACATTACGAAAAATAGCGCGTTTTCGAGCGCTACCTACCCCATTTGCAACATTGCAAAAACCCCGCTTCTGATTCCCAAATTCGAAAATAATGCTTTACCTGTACTACGCCAACTTCAGGTAAAACAATAAGGCAAAATCAAGCGTCACGGGCATAGCTATTGCCTTTGTCAGGGATGACGTATGCCGCTGAAAGTTCATTGATCTTGGGTGAATCAAGTTTTTTCATGTTAGCCTCCGCTCGATCCCGCGAAAGGAGATGTGTTATGGCGCGCAAAGCGATGCTGATTGATATTACACTCTGTGTTGGTTGCGGTTTGTGCCGCGATGCCTGCAAAGAGCAAAACGGCCTGCCCGAAGGCGAAGAAGTGAAGCTGAACGCCAATGCCTATACCGTGGTGCAAGATTATGGCAATGACACGTATGTGCGGCGTTTGTGCATGCACTGCGAGGAACCCACGTGCGCCTCGGTGTGTCCGGTTGGCGCATTTACCACCGAATTTGGGCCGGTGCTGTACGACGAAAGCAAGTGCATCGGCTGCCGTTACTGCATGCAAGCCTGCCCGTTTCAAGTGCCGACCTACACCTGGAACCAGGTCGCGCCGCGCGTGCGCAAGTGCATTTTTTGCCATGAACGCTTGGCGCAAGGCCTGCAAACGGCCTGCGCGGAAATCTGCCCGACGGGCGCAACGATTTTCGGCGACCGCGACGAACTGATCGCCGAAGCGCAAAAACGCTTGCGGGACGAACCCGAAAAGTATGTCAATCACATTTACGGCCTGAATGAAGCGGGCGGCACTTCAGTGTTTTTCCTGTCGGCCGTGCCCTTCGAAAAGCTCGGTTTCCCCAACAATTTGCCCGATAAGCCGCTGCCCATGCTGACCTGGAATGCGTTGTCGAAAATTCCGAACATCGTGGCCGTGGGCGGCACTGCGCTTTACGGTTTATGGTGGATTATCAATCGCCGTGACGAAGTCGGCCGGCTGCATGCGAAGTTGAAAGAAATGGAAGAACGAGATGATCATCAACCTCACTAAGCAAAGGTTGCGTTTATGAAAAAGTTTTTGGCACACATCACATTTTGGCGCGCGGTGCTGGTGATCCTGCTGGCGCTCGGCCTTTATGCCACCTTCGTGCGCTTCACGCAAGGCCTGGGCGCGGCGACAAATCTCACCGATCAATTCCCCTGGGGATTGTGGATCGGTTTCGACATCCTCTGCGGTGTCGGTTTGGCGGCCGGCGGTTTTACGCTGTGCGCCATCGTTTACATTTTCAACATCAAAACGTTCAAGCCCATCATTCGCCCGGCGGTGTTGACGGCGTTTCTGGGCTACTTGCTCGTGATTTTCGCTTTGCTGTTCGACCTGGGCCGGCCTGATCGCATCTGGCACGCCATTGTCATGTGGAATCCGAGTTCGGTGATGTTCGAAGTAGCCTGGTGCGTGATGCTATACACCACCGTGCTGGCGCTGGAGTTCAGTCCGGTGTTGTTCGAAAAACTGGGTTGGGAAAAACCGCTGCGCATCGTGCGCACCATTACCATCCCGCTGGTGATTATCGGCGTGCTGTTGTCGACGCTGCATCAATCCTCGCTCGGTTCGTTGTATTTGATCGTGCCGGAAAAGCTGCATCCGCTGTGGTATTCCTCACTGCTGCCCGTGTTCTTTTTTGTGTCGGCCATCGGCGTGGGTTGCGCCATGGTCATCTTCGAATCGTTCCTGAGCAGCCGCGCCTTCAAGCGTGAAATTGAGATGCCGATACTTTCACAGCTTGGCCGGGTGATGGTGGTGATTTTGATGATTTACACCGTAATGAAAGTGCAGGATTTAGCCGATCGTAATGCCTGGTCATTTGTGTTCACGCCGGGTATAGAATCAGCGTTGTATTGGGCTGAGATGGGTTTGGGCGTATTGTTGCCCATGATTCTGCTCATGCTGCCGAGAGTGCGCTTGCATCAAACCGGCCTGTTCGTTACGGCGCTGTTAGTGGTTTTGGGATTTATTTTGAATCGCATGAATGTCAGCATCACCGGCATGGAAGGCTGGGCGCAGGCAGGTTATTTCCCCTCGTGGATGGAGATTGCCGTTACCACGATGATTGTCGCACTGGGCATTGCGGGTTTTGCCGTGGCCGCGCGCTATCTGCCGGTGTTTCCCGAAACAGAAGAAAAAATCAAAGTGGTTGAGGATAGTCCGCATGTGTTGTGGGCGGAATAATGATGAAAATCTTTCATCTGGTTTGACCGCGGCTGGTATTGAAAGTTTTTTAGATGAGCTTGCCGCCGTCAGGCCTCAGCAGATCAAGAATAGTAACACGAACAATTCCCTCGAAAGGAGGAAAGTGATATGGCTCTGATGATCACAGCCGAATGCATCAACTGCGGCGCCTGCGAGCCGGAATGCCCGAATAATGCCATTTATGCCGGTGGTACGAAATGGGCGTTTGCGGAGGGCACCGCGATCAAAGGCCAGATTGATTACAAAGGCGAAATGATCGACGTCAATCAAAAGCTGAGCGCGCTGTCGGATGAGCTGTATTTCATCGTTCCGGAGAAATGCACGGAATGTGAAGGATTTTATGACGAGCAAAAGTGCGTTTCCGTTTGTCCGGTGGATTGTTGCGTCAATGATCCCGAGCATGAAGAATCACAGGACGTGTTGCTGGCAAGAAAAATTCAGTTGCATCTGAACTAATGACGGTTCGCAAGTACCTCGTCCGGGCGGAGGCGAATGGCTCATACTAGTGCTCTGTTACTTTAATTTGTATGAGGGCCTCTCGAAATGTCATTCAGACGAATCTTGTGACGTACTCGGCGTTATGCCGGCAACATCACAAGTTCCCTTCTGGATGACATACCGGGTGGGATAAATCTATCAAGGTAACAGTGTACCAATCGAGCGTTTGCAACCCGAAGGATAGCCGCCCGGACGTTTTATCCGTTTTGCATGTATAGAACTGATGAGGTGAGTCATGGCCGAATATCTGCAAGAATATGCTGAAGCCATTCGCAGTCGCGTGTGTCCGGTGTGCCTCGATGCCGTCATGCACGGCGATCGTTTTGTGCGCTGCGGGTTGCCGGCAAGCCGTAAATGCCCGATCGATATTTACCTGCCACAGGTGATCGCTACCGTGGAATCCGTCGACAGTTGGCTGATGGAAGACTATGTTCGTGTGTTGCGTGAAAAAGTCTGCGCGTTTTGCGCAAGTTCAGAAGGCGGCGTTTGTGTGTTGCGCCTGCAGGCCGATTGCGCGCTGGATCGCTATTTCATGCTGGTGATCGACGCGATTGAGGGCATGCGCACGCAATTGCAAGCGCAGAATGAAACTGCTGGAATTCCTTAAGCGGGATGTGGCCATGCGTTCCAAAATCAGTTATAAACTCATCTTCATCGTCGGCAGCGCGGCGTTGGTCATCATCGGCATTTTCGCCTATCTCATTCTCAACGCGCATCAGCGCCAGCTCATTGCCGAGCTGGAGCGCAATGCGCATCAATTGAGCGAGACGGTCAAGAGCAGCACGAAATACGACATGCTGTTGAATCAGCGCGAATCGGTGCATCGCATTATCAATACCATCGGCCGGCAGGAGGGCATCGAGAAGGTTCGCATCTTCAACAAAGAAGGCGTGATCATTTTCTCGACTGATTCGCTCGATGCCGGCAAGATGCTGGATAAAAAAGCGGAAGCCTGTTATGCCTGCCATGCTGCGGATCAACCGCTCGAACGCGTGCCGGTCTCCGAACGCACGCGCATCTTTCAATCGGCCGGCAACAAGCAAACCCTGGGCATCATCAACCCGATTTACAACGAACCGAGTTGCTGGCAGGCGGATTGCCATGCGCACGGCGAACTGCAAAAGGTGCTGGGGGTTTTGGATATCACGATGTCGCTCGATGAAGTCGAGCGCGGCCTGCAGGCCAGCCGCATGCGCTTGCTGACGTTTGCGATTATTGCGATTGCCGCGGTGAGTTTCATCATCTATCTGCTGGTGAACCGCATTGTGCTCAAACCGGTGAGCCAGATCGTCGCCGCCACCCAACGCGTTGCCGAAGGCGATTTGAATTATACCATCACGCTGGACAAGCATGACGAGATCGGCGCATTGGCGAAATCATTCAACGCGATGACGCGCAAGCTCTCCGAAACACAGCGCCAGCTTTACCAATCCGACAAACTCGCTTCGGTGGGGCGATTGGCCGCGGGCGTGGCGCATGAAATCAACAATCCGCTCACCGGCGTGCTGACTTACAGCAGTTATTTGCTCAAGCGCGCCGACAGCCAGCCCGAGATGAAAGACGATCTGGAAGTGATCGTGCGGGAAACCATGCGCTGCCGCGAGATTGTCAAGGGCCTGCTTGATTTTGCGCGCCAGTCGCAGCCGGAAAAACGCAAGAGCGACATTAACGAAGTTATCAAACGGTCGGTACGCATTCTGCAAAATCAATTCAACCGCAATCGTGTCAAGCTGGCGGAACAGCTTGACCCGGATTTGCCGCCGGTCAATGTCGATGTCGATCAGATGCAGCAGGTGCTTGTCAATTTGCTTTTAAATGCCAATGACGCCATGTCTGAGAAGGGCGGCACGCTCACGCTGCGCACCGAAAAAATTCATCAAAATGGCCGGGCCGGAATGCCGGAGGGCGTTCAAATTCAGGTGAGCGACACCGGCTGTGGTATTGCGCGCGAGCATCTGGAAAAAATATTCGAACCCTTTTTCTCCACGAAAGGGCAAAAAGGCAATGGCCTTGGCCTTGCGATCACGTGGGGCATTATTGAAAAACATAATGGCAAAATTTCAGTTGAAAGCGAAGCCGGCAAAGGAACGACATTTAAAATCGTGCTGCCGGTGGACGAAATCAAAGAGCAAAACATAAAACGGAATGCGTAATGTGTAAAATTACATTTCACGGTTTACGCTTTCCTTTAGAAAGGAGTCACTCATGGTTGCCATTTTAGTCGTGTCGATGATCGTCGCGTTCATCATCATTGACATTGCGGTGCGCGTGATTACAAAAAAGATGGAAGTTGCCAAGGCCCGCAAAGAACGCCTGGCCGCGTTGGATATCGGCTTGAATCTCGATTTCACGCACGAGGCAAAATCGCTCAGGCGTGTGGACGTGCCCAATCCGCTGGCGCGCATTCTGGCGGTGGATGATGAACCGGTGATTTTGGACAGCTTCCGCAAGATTTTGGTAGTGGCCGGCTACGCCGTTGACACGGTGGAAAGCGGCCGCGAGGCGCTTGGTCTGGTGCAAAAGAACAAGTACGATTTTGTGTTCACCGATCTCAAGATGCCGGAAATGGACGGCCTTGACGTGGTGAAGGGCGTGAAACACTTCAGCCCGGAAACCGATGTGGTGATGATTACCGGTTATGCCACCATCGAGTCCGCGGTGGATGCCATGAAATTCGGCGCGATGGATTATGTGCAAAAGCCCTTCACCGAAGATGAGCTGGTCGAGTTCACCAAAAAATGCCTGATTCGCCGGCACGATCGTATCCAAAAACAAATCACGCCCACGGTGCGCGTGATTACGACGGAGCGGCCGCATGAGCATGAGTTTGTTTTACCGGGCGGCGTGTTTATTTCCAATGGACATGTCTGGGCCAATGTGACGGTCCCCGGCCTGGTGCGCGTGGGCGTGGATGATTTTGCGCGCAAGATGATCGGGCGCATCGATGCCATTCAATTTCCGGAGAAGGGCCGCCAGGTCAAGCAAGGCGAGCCGCTGTTTTATATTAAACAAGGCGAACGCAAAGCCGCATTCAAGTCTCCGATAACCGGCAAGATTCATTTGATCAACAGCGAACTCGCAGAAAATCTTACCTGGTTGGAAAAACAACCGTATGAGAAAGGCTGGATTTGCTCGATCAAACCGGATCAACTTGCCAGCGAGATTGAGCAATTGCGCCTCGGTGACAAAGCCGCGGCATGGTATCAACAGGAAATCAAACGCATGCGCGAGTTGCTCGCCCCGCAAAACGGCAATGGCCACCCCTCGACCATTACTGAAATCGCGCAGCTCGTCGAAGGCCAGCTCGAAGAAATGGATGAGCGCACCTGGTCGAAATTCGCCGAGACGTTTTTGGGATAATGCTGTGTTTTGGACGACATTTTATGACAGACATGCATTTAACGATGTCGCAGTATTTGCAGAACCACGCGAGTGAAATTCTGGCGGAAGCCCGTTACGCGATGGCGCGTGCGCATTTGAAGAACTACGAGAAAATCGGCGATGAGCAAACGCAACAGCGATTGCAGGCGCTTTATGATTTGGTGACGCGCTGCATTCGTGAGCGCAATCTCACGCCCATGCGCGCGCAGGCAAAAATCATTGCCCACGAACGCTTTGCTGCGGGATTCGATCTCAGCGAGGTGCAAACCGCGTTCAACGTTCTCGAAGAAGCTGTGTGGATGCGCCTGATGAAAGAGATACAGCCGCCGCACTTGGCGGAGGCGTTGGGCTTGGTTAGCACGGTTTTGGGCGCTGGCAAGGACAACCTGGCGCGCACCTATGTGGGCCTTGCCTCCCGCACTCACGCGCCTTCACTGAACATGCCAGATCTCTTTGCCGGAACCGAAGGATGAACATGGAAAAACGGATTGCCAACGTTGCCACCGTGAGTAAGCTCGTCGATTATCAAGAGGGTGCCGTCGTGAGCCGGGCCGTGATGTCCGGCAAAGCCGGAACCGTGACGTTGTTCGCTTTTGACGAGAGCCAGGTTTTGAGCGAACACACCGCGCCCTATGACGCCCTGGTTCAGCTTCTCGAAGGTGAAGCAGAAGTGACCATTGCTGGTGAGAAACTGCGCGTGCAAGCAGGCGAGATGGTGATCATGCCCGCGCAGCAACCGCACGCACTGCGGGCAATCAAGAGATTCAAGATGATGTTGGTAATGATCCGCGAAGCAATGTAATCATGTCAAAACTTTCTCCAGAACAACTGCGCCGCACGTTTGATCCCAAGACATTAAATTCCGTGAAAGGCGCCCAACGCAAGGCGCGCGAAAGCATCATCGGGCAAAAGCGCGCGGTATCGGCCTTGCAATTCGGATTGGAAATCCGCAACAGCGGTTTCAACATCTATGTTGCCGGGCCTCCCGGGATCGGCAAGATGACGGCGGTGCAATCCTTTCTCGAAGAGTTGGCTAGCCGGAAAGACACGCCGCCGGATTGGTGTTATCTCAACGATTTTGAGGATTCCTATCAGCCCAAAATGTGCCAGCTTCCGCCGGGCCAGGGGCGCGCACTGCAGCAGGACATGAAGAATGTGATCGCGCATGTGCGGCGCGAGATTCCCAAAGCGTTTGAGAGTGAAGAGTACAGCAATCGCCGCGATGCCACCGTAAAATCACTCGATCAGCAACGTGCGCAGGCGCTGGAAAAGCTCAACGCGCAAGCGACGGAAGCCGGGTTCATGCTGCAAGCCACACCGTTCGGCTTGGCGACGATTCCCATGATGAATGGCCAGCCGTTGAGCGACACGGATTATCAAGCCTTACCGGCGCAAACCCGCGAGGATTTTCAGCGGCGCCATGAAACGTTGAAAGATGCGCTCAAAACCACGATGAAACAGATTCGCGATTTGGAGCGCGCCGCACAGGAAAAATTGCAGGCACTCGATCAACAAGTCGCACTTTACATTGTTGGCGGACTTTTGGAAGAATTGCATGAAAAGTATCAGGACTTGCCGGTAGTCATCTCACATCTGCGCGCGGTGCAAAAAGATATTCTGGAGAATATCGAAACCTTCAAGTCCGGCGCTTCTCCCAACCCCTCCCCGGAAGGTGGTGCAGTGGTGACGCCCTGGCTGCGCGAACTGCCTTTCAGGAAATACCAAGTCAATGTGCTGGTGGATAACAGCGAGCAGAAAGGCGCGCCGGTGGTGGTTGAGTTCAATCCGAGCTACAATAATCTTTTTGGCCGTGTCGAAAAGGAAGTTCAGTTTGGCGCGCTCTATACGGATTTCACCATGATCAAACCTGGCTCATTTCATCGCGCTAACGGCGGTTATCTGGTGATGCCGATGGAAGATGTTTTGCGCAATCTGCTCAGTTGGGAGGGCGTGAAGCGCGCTTTGCGCAGCGGCGAGGTCGAAATCGAGGAGATCGGCGAGCGCCTGGGTTACATGGCCACGAAAAGTCTTCGTCCCCGGCCGGTTCCCATCAATATCAAAGTCGTGTTGGTCGGTCGGCCGCTGCTCTACTATCTCTTGCATGCGTATGACGAAGAATTCCCCGAACTTTTCAAAGTGAAGGCGGACTTTGATACGCGCATGGCGAGCAGCGAAGAAAATATTCACGACATTCTTGCCTTCCTGCCGGCATTCTGTGATAAGGAAAAATTGCAGCATCTTGACAATACGGCCAAGGCGAAAGTGTTGGAGTACAGCGCGCGTTTGGCGGAGGATCAAGAAAAGCTGTCTGCGCATTTTGGCGCGTTGGCGGACATCATCCGCGAAGCCAATTTTTGGGCGTTGCAAGCAGGCGCCACGCGCATTAGCGCGGTTCATGTGCAGAAGGCGCTCGACGCCAAAATTTACCGCTCCAATCTTATTGAAGAACGTTTGCAGGAAATGATCGAGCGTGACACGTTGTTGATCGATACCGCCGGCCAAACTGTTGGACAAGTGAACGGGCTTTCGGTGATCAGCCTGGGCGATTATTTCTTCGGCAAGCCGAGCCGCATTACCGCCAGCGTGGGCCCGGGGCGCGACGGTGTGCTCGATATCGAGCGTGAGGTCGAATTGGGCGGGCCGATTCATAGCAAGGGCGTATTGATTTTGAGCGGCTTTCTCACACAACAGTTTGCGCAGGACAAGCCGTTGACGCTTTCCGCGCGTATGGTCTTCGAGCAAAGTTATGAAGGCGTTGAGGGCGATAGCGCTTCTTCGACCGAATTGTATGCCTTGCTTTCCGCGCTATCGGGTATTCCCATCAAACAGGGCATTGCGGTCACCGGTTCCGTGAATCAACGCGGCGAAGTGCAGGCCATCGGCGGCGTGAATCAGAAAATCGAAGGCTTTTTCGATGTGTGCAAAGCAAAAGGCCTGAGTGGCGAACAAGGCGTGATGATTCCGCAGAGCAATGTTTCGAATTTAATGCTGCGTGAAGACGTGGTGGCTGCCGTTGCTGCGAAGAAATTCTCAATTTGGGCGGTCCGTTCGATCGCAGAAGGGATCGAAATTCTCACCGGTGTACCGGCCGGAGTGCGCGGGGCAGAGGGCAAGTTTCCCGAGGGCACAGTCAATCATCGCGTCGAGCAACGCCTGCGCGAATTCGGTGAGCGTATGAAGGAATTCGGCCGCGAGAAAAAGAACGCCTTAGCGACGTGAGCATCTGGCCTCAAGCCACTCTCAAGCCGTGTTGAATCGTTCGTGCAAGTGAGCTTCAAAATTCAAAACGTGCCGCATGACAACAAAAACTGCTGTTGAAGATTTCGTCGCGCAACGGACGCTGGCCCTCGTCGGCGTCTCGCGGCGCGGCAAAAAATTTGGGAACATGGCGCTGCAGGCGCTTAAGGCGAAAGGCTATCGCGTGTTCCCCGTTCATCCGCATGCAGATCAAATCGAAGGAGAACCTTGTTTTCCGAGCTTAAGCGCGTTGCCGGAGCCGGTTGAAGGCGTGTTAATCGTTGTGCCTCCGGAGGAAACGGATAAAGTCGTGCGTGAGGCGGCAGCCGCGGGCATTCGCCGCGTCTGGATGCAACAAGGCGCGGAATCACAGGCGGCGATCCGTTTTTGCGAAGAACACGGCATCCGTGTAGTGCAGGGTGAATGTATTTTGATGTTTGCCCAGCCGGTTGTTTCGTTTCATCGGTTTCATCGTTGGGTATGGAAGGCGCTCGGCAAACTGCCGCACTGAAGCGGCGAAACGTGGCTGAAAAAACGTTCCTGCCGGCGTATTTGAGAAGTTGCTGTGGTTGTTTTTTTGTTGCTGCATTTGTTTCTTGCCGCTCGTTGCTCTTTTCACTTGCCTGCCCTCGACAAGCGCCAACGATCGACGATTGCCCGCGCGCCTATTCTTGCAGATTATCCAACGGCTATTTTGATTTGACTTTGACTTCTGCTTGAAGCAAGCCTCCTGCTCCAGGGATTTGTGAAAAATAATATTGCCTTCACGATACTACGCCGATGGACAAGATGCGTTGCTGCTTTAACTTCCGCATGGTCCGGAGGCAAAACAGAATACATGATGCTGAGATGATCCTTATGAAAAAAATACTTTTGCCCTTGAGCAGCCTGCTCCTGCTGCTTTTTTTTCAGCTTTCTGCCTGCCGTAACAGCGGCGCAGAGCTGGCCAACGCCAGCAATGGGCACAACGAGATGCAACCGGTGCCCGTGCGCGTGCAAGAGCTTAAACCCGTGCACTTTGACGCCACTCTGCAAGTGGCTGGCGTCGTCAAGGCGTTTGAAGACGTATATCTTAGTCCTGAAGAAGGCGGTGTTATACAAGAATGGCGAGCGCAGAAGGGCGAGTACGTCAAAAAGGGCGAACTCATTGCGGTGCTCAAAGACGAAGTTTTGCGCGCGAGCTATGCCGCGGCAGACGCGCAGTACAAGCTGGCAGAGTTGAATTATGAGAAGCAGGAAAAGATCTTCACCGAACAATCGATCAGTGAAATCCAATACAAAAGCGCGGAATACAACCGCGATGCCGCGAAAGCGCAGGCCGAGTTGATGAAAGCGCGTTGGGAGCGCACGCAAATCCGCAGCCCCATCAACGGCGTGCTGGATGATCGCCTGGTGGATGAAGGCGAGTTCGCGCCGCCAGCGGCGCCTATGGCACATATCGTCAACACCAACGTGGTCAAAATTCTGGCCGAGCTTCCGGAGATGCACGCCGGCAGCGTCACGCCCGGCACGCGCGTCACCGTGACGCTCGATGCCGTGCCCGGCGACACCCTCACTGGAAAGATTTCTTTTGTTGGCAAAACCGTGTCACCCACCAACCGCGCGCTGCCGGTTGAAATCTATCTCGACAATCGCGCCGGCAAGCTCAAACCCGAGATGGTGGCCAAAGTGCGTGTCATTCTCGCATCGAAAGACAATGCGCTGTTACTCAGCGAGAATACCGTGCTGCAAGTGGATCGCGACAAGCTCATCGTCTATGTGGAGAACGGCGGCACGGCGCAGGAACGCCTCGTGAAGCTGGGCGGCCGGCAGGGCAACTTGGTTGAGATCGTTTCTGGACTCTCACCCGGCGAGCGCGTGATTGTTTCTGGATTTCAGCGACTGGTGAATGGCAGCCCGGTGATTCTGAATGAATGAAAATATATTGCCACGGAAAAAGACTCGAGCCGGAGAATGACGTTTGAACTTCCGGTCTTCGGTATCGCTATGCCCGAAATGGTTTTGCCTTTACAATCGAATTTACTCTTTTGCATGTGAATTCTCTTTCTGCGACAGCATGAGGCCTTTATGTGGTTATCTAATACCGCCGTCAAAAACCGCGTTGCGGTTTATGTGTTGATGGCGATCATCATCCTGCTCGGCTGGAATTCTTATACCTCATTACCGCGTGAAGCTGCGCCGGACATCACCATTCCGCTGGTTATCGTGTCGGTGCCCTATATCGGCGTTTCGCCAACAGACATCGAAGGACTGGTGACGCAGCCGCTGGAACGCAATCTCAAATCGCTCAAGGACGTCAAGGAGATCACCTCGGCCTCGAAGGAAGGACTCTCCACCATCCGCGTCGAATTCAACACCGGCATCGATATCGACGATGCGTTGCGCCGCGTGCGGGATGAAGTGAATTCCACCCGGCCTGAGCTGCCCGATGACATTCTCGATCCGATTGTTTCGGAAATCAACATCAGCGAATTTCCGATTATGTACGTGAACGTCGGCGGCGGCCTGGGTTTGGTGCGGCTCAAGAAAATTGCCGAGGATTTGCAGGACAAGATCGAAGCCATTCCCGGCGTGTTGCGCGCGGATATCAACGGCGGCCTGGAACCGGAAGTGCAGGTCAACTGCGACATCTATCGCCTCGCCGCCTATGAAATCAGTTTCGACGACGTCGCCAATGCCGTGCGCGCGGAAAACATTTCTCTGCCCGGCGGCTCGATCGACACGAAAGAAAAGAATTTCACCGTGCGTGTGCCCGGCGAATTCAAGGACGTGCGGCCGCTGGAAGACATCGTCGTCAAAGTGCGCCAGGGCAAGGCCATCTACCTGCGCGATGTCGCCACCGTGGATTATTCCTTTGAAGATCGTCTCACCTATTCGCGCCTCAACGGCACCGAGGTGGTGACGCTGGGCGTGCGCAAGCGCGCCGGCGAAAATCTCATCCGCATTGCCGATCAAGTGAAGGACATTCTCGCGGCGGAGCAGGCGCATCTGCCGGCGGGCGTCAAGCTCGAGGTTTCCAACGATCAATCCCGCAACATCAGAACCCTGGTGCGCGAGCTGGAAAACAGCATCTTTACCGGCATGTTTCTCGTGGTCATCACCCTCTTCATGTTTTTCGGCTTCAAGAACTCCCTGCTGATCTCCACCGCCATTCCGTTTTCGATGTTGATCGGCTTTACCGTGCTGGCGGCGTTCAACATCACGCTCAATTTCGTGGTGCTGTTCACCCTGGTGCTGGTGTTGGGCATTCTTGTCGATGATGCGATCGTGGTGATCGAGAATATCTATCGCCATCAACAGGAATACCATCAAAGTCCGGTGGAAGCCGCGCAAGCCGCAACCTCGGAAGTGGCGCTGCCGGTGATCACCTCAACGGTGACCACCGTGTCGGGCTTCATTCCGTTGCTGTTTTGGCCCGGCGTGGTGGGCGATTTCATGTGGTATTTGCCGATCACACTCATTGTCACGCTCGGCGCTTCGCTGCTGGTGGCCTTCATCATCAGCCCGGTGCAGGGCGCGCAGTGGATCGACTACAAGAAGGAAATTCGCAAGGCGCGTGAAAATCTCGAGCATCCGCATTGGTACAAAAAGTACAACCCGTTCACGATTCTCTATCACAAAGTGGATGAAAAATTTTTTCCTTACATGCAGCAGCAGTACGTGAAGGCTTTGCATTGGACGCTGCGACGCAAGGGCCTTACGATTGGGGCTTCTGTGGTTTTTCTGATTTTGGTCTTCCTGCTGTTCGGTGTGTTCAACACCGGCGTTGAGTTTTTTCCGAACGTCGAGCCTTCTCTCGTGCGCGTCGTGGTGGAAAGTCCTTCCGGCACTTCGCTGGACGTGACCAACGGCATCGCGGAATCTCTCGAAGAACGGCTGGCACAGATTCCCGGCAGGAAAGACATCGAGTTTGTGGTGGCGAGCGCCGGCACTTCGGAAGATCCGTTTGATTTCGGCGGCCAGGGCACGCCGAACAAGGCGCAGATTGCCATCAATTTCTACGAAAAATTGGACCGCGGGCAAAGCAGCTTTGTCACGCTTGAGGAAATCCGGCGTGGTACCACGGGCCTCGCCGGCGCTGAAGTTCGTGTGAACCGACAGGAGATGGGGCCGCCAGTGGGCGCACCGGTGAGTGTGGAAATTTCGGGTGAGGATTATGCCCAACTCGCGGAGCTGAGCAGCCGCATCAAAGAAAAAATCAAATCCATACCGAATTTGGTTGATTTGAAAGACGACTACGATATCGGCAAACCGGAGGTCGTCGTCATTGTCGATCGCGAGAAAGCCGGGCGGCTCTGGTCGAGCACGCGTCAAGTCGCGGCCACCGTGCGCGCGGCAGTCAACGGCATCGAGGCGTCCAAGTATCGCGTCGGCGAAGACGAATACAAGATTCGCGTGCGCGCGCTCGAATCACAGCGCCGCAACGTCGAAGATTTGGAAAATGTCCATATCACCTTCATGAACATGGAAGGCCGGCGCTATTCCTTTCCTTTGACCTCCGTTGCCGAGATTCGCCGCACGTCTTCCATCACCGACATTCGCCGCAAGGACATGAAGCGCGTGATCACCATTAACGGTGAAGTCGAGGGCCGCCTCGCCTCTGAAGTGCTCAACGACGTGAAGGCCCGGCTCGCGAACTTCGAGCTGCCCGCGGGTTATGAGCTCAAATTCACCGGCAAGGATGAAGAACAAAAGAAGGCCGAGGCTTTTCTGAAAGATGCCTTTGTCATCACCCTGCTGTTGGTGTTTTTGATTCTGGTGTCGGAGTTCAATTCCATTCGCGTGCCGTTTGTGATCATGCTTTCGGTGCTGCTTTCTTTGATTGGCGTGATGATCGGCTTGATGGTGACGCGCCTGCCCTTCAGCGTGATCATGACCGGCGTGGGCGTGATTGCGCTCGCCGGCATCGTGGTGCGCAACGGCATTGTGCTGCTCGATTTTGCCAAACAGAAACTGCAACAAGGCATGCCACTGGAGGAAGCGCTGGTCGAAGCCGGCCGCGTGCGTCTGCGGCCGGTGTTGCTCACCGCCGCCGCCACCGTGCTCGGTGTGCTGCCGTTGGCCACTGGCTTCGATTTCAATTGGCGCGAGCTGCATTTCGTCATTGGCGCAGAAAGCGCGGATTTCTGGGGCCCGCTCGGTGTGGCGATTATCTTTGGTTTGACGATCGCAACCTTTCTCACATTGGTGATCGTGCCAACTTTTTATGCACTGCTTGAAAGCTGGAAAGCTGGTCGCAAGCGATCGTTTCGTTCTCGCGTCGGCTCTTTGCCAATCACAACAATTCCGTTGAACCGGAAACAAGCACACGATGATATTCGCCTTTGCCGGCGCCAAGCTTCTCATCAAGATTCAAAATTGCCATGGCAACGCAGGACACCGCCGCCGAACCCAAGCTGGGCAGACTCTTGCTCACGGATGTCCGCCGCGGTGATTTTTTCCGCACGGTACGCCGGGATTGGAACGAGCTCAAGGAATTCTATCTCGATCGAGAACGCAAGAACCGCCTGCAGGCAATGGGGAAGGTCAAGCGCTTCTTCGTCATGGCGTGGTGGCTGATCAAAAGCCTCTTTCTGAAGCTCACGCCGGTGCGGCGGGTGCTGGTGGTACTCAGCTGTATTCTCATCATTCAATCCGGAACCATCGGTTACGAAGACAGCAGATTTCAGTTTACCAATGACACAAGCGAGGCCGGCTTCATTCTCCTGCTCTTCGTGCTCATGCTCGAATTGAAGGATAAGATGACCGCGCAAAGCGAGCTGGCTGCCGGCCGCGCGGTGCAGCGCGCGCTCATGCCCAAGCGCAATCCGATGGTGGCAGGCTGGGAGATCTGGATGATCGCGCAGCCGGCGAATGAAGTGAGCGGCGATTTTGTGGATTTTCTCGATTTGCAGAATGCGCGCTACGGCCTGGCTTTGGGTGATGTCGCTGGCAAAGGTTTGAAAGCTGCGCTGCTGATGGTGAAGCTGCAAGCCACGCTGCGTGCGCTGGCCGCGGAGTTTGACTCGCTGGCGGAGCTGGGCGCCAAGTTGAACGCGATTCTTCGGCGTGATGGCTTGCCGGACAGTTTTGCTTCGCTGGTGTATCTGGAATTGCAGCCCGATTCCGGCAGCGTGCGCTTGCTCAATGCCGGACACATGCCGCCGCTCCGCCTCAGCGATTTCAAGCTGGAAGAAATTGCGCAACACGCCACAGCCTTGGGCCTCACACCTGAAGCGACATTTGTGGAGCAGAGAGTTGAATTGCAGAAGGGTGAGACTCTGCTGATCTATTCCGATGGTTTGACAGAGGCGCGCAACGAGGCCGGTGACTTTTTCGGTGAAGAGCGCTTGTTTGCCCTGCTGCGTTCGTTGGCAGGGTTGCGCGCTGCCGAAATGGGCGCAAGGATCATCGCCGAAATCGAAAAGTTCGTCGGTGAAGCACACGCGCATGATGATCTTTCGTTGCTGATTTTGCAACGCACAGCAATTTAATCAGAATCGAGGCAAACCGTGTTGCGAAAAAAATGAAATGTCTGGCTCGCCAGCGAGGGCATTAGCCCACCCGCAGGAAGCAAAATCCTATTTAGCGGATTGATGGTGCAGGACAGCGCGGAATACAGCAGAGCCGGCATGTTTGTGTTGACGATCATACTTGGTATGATCTATGAATTTCTGGTCGAGCTTGTTGCCTCGGTGTTGTTCAATGCGCGGCTGGACAAAGCCACACCGATTTTAGCTGCAAAGGTATGAGCATGTGTTCACTCAACAGACATGAAGCAGGGGAGAGTCGTCAATGGAAGTTTGGAAATACGCGGCGTTCACCATCATTGGCTGTGTTTTGATCTCTGGGAGTGTCATGATGGGATTGGTACTCCGTAAACTGGAAGCGAGCATGGTTCACACCATCAATTCGCGGGATATCATCCTTCTTTCAACCACCGTGATAGCCGGTTTGGCCATGCTTATTCTGGGAATTCGAAATCTGGTTCGAATTCGCCGGAATTCAACTTGAATCAAGCCCTGAGCCGGAATCGATCACCTGTTGGTGGGGAATAGCCGCGATCATATTTCTCCTGTGGCGCCTGTTCGTCGTTTTTGATGGCGATCGAAAGTGGAGGAAAAAATCGGATCTGCATGTATCAGTCCGGCATCGTTTTTGGAGAAATTCCATGGTGAAATCATGGGTTCTGAACCTCGCACGCATCTTCGGGTTTGCGGTCATCCTCGCTGCCTGGTCCTGGTTGAACCGTAACGAGCTTCCCATTGCCTGGATCGGCCGTCGTCTGCTCGATGCCAAGCCGACACCTGATCGCACTAAAGCAGTGACGACTGGCGTTCATTATGCCATTGTGCCATTGCTCGGCACCGCCATTATCGCAGCGATCAAGGTTGGACGCGCTTGGCCGGGTTGGGTCATCCCATTGCCCCGAGAAATCGGATGGATACTAATGGTTGTTACTGGAGTGGTGATGCTTTTGACAGTGCTCAATCTTGCTTTGGACGCGCAACCCGATGGTGCTCAGCACAATCGCGTTTTTGATTTCCGTCGGACTCTGGCTCCAATCCATGCTTTTCATATTATGGATGATTGTTCTGGTCATACCGGCCTGGCTGTATCTTCTCAGAGTGTTCGAGGAGCGCGAGCTGGAGATTCGTTTCGGCGCCTCTTACTTGGCATATAAAGCCAGGACCCCCATGCTGTGGCCAAGGCGGCCGGCACCGCCGCCTGCTTCAACCAAAGCAGAGCAGGAGCCCCCCAAATGACTGAAGTATTACTTTTCATAATCGGAACCTTAGGCCTGGCGTTTTTCTCCCGGCGCTCGTTGCGCTGGCCCAGCTCACACGGTTTCTTCAGATTCGTTGCGGCGGAAGAGAAGGAGAATCTCGCGAGGTTCGGCGAAGCATACGCCACGTACTCCAGGACAACGAAAAAGTTCATTCCGTATCTTGTGTAGAAGATGAACGATAGAAAAATCGTCATTCTCGGCGGCTATGGCAACACCGGTAGCCTCATTGCGAAATATCTGCTGCAGGAAACCAATTGCGCGTTGGTACTCGCGGGTAGAAACAAAACCAAAGCTGAGCAGCTTGCGCGTGAGTTGAATGAGCAATCACAGAGCCGGCGTGTTGCCGGCGCGTTTGCCAACGCGGCTGAAGTGGAGAGCCTTAAACGCGTCTTCGCCGATGCGGATATGGTGATTGTTGCTTCGAGCACAACGCAGTTCACGCGGCCGATCGCAGAAGCAGCACTGGCCTCGCAATGCGATTTCTTTGACATTCAATTCTCCCATGCCAAAATCGACTACTTGAAATCCATTGAGAATGACATTCGCTCGGCCGGGCTTTGCTTCATCACCGACGGCGGCTTTCATCCCGGACTGCCGGCGGTCATGATCCGCCATATCGCCGAAAAATTTGACCGGCTTCAAATAGCGCATGTCGGCAGCGTTATCAAAATCAATTGGCGGGATTTGGCGCTGGGCGATGATACGTTCGCGGAGTTGATCGAATTCATGAATGATTTTTCCGGTTCGGTTTTCAAAAACGGCAAATGGCAAAAGGTGCGCTGGCTCGGCATGTTCGACACGATTTGGATGGACTTCGGCGAGCCGTTTGGAAAGAACTATTGCGTACCCATGCCGATTGAAGAGATGAACAGCTTGCCGGCGAGGTATCCCAGCTTGCAAGATGCTGGCTTCTATGTCGGCGGTTTCAACTGGTTTGTGGATTGGCTCGTTTTCCCGGCCATCTGGCCATTGTACAAATTATTCGGCAAGGGCAGCGTCAAGCCGCTGGGCAAATTTTTGGGCTGGGGTTTGAGAAATTTTTCCAAGCCGCCTTTTGGCACACGGCTGAAAGTCGAAGCCTCGGGCATGAAGGACGGCGAAGAAGAATTACACGAGCTGATGCTCGCGCATGCCGATGGCTATGTTTTTACCGCGATTCCGGTGGTCGCAACACTCTTGCAATATTTGAATGACTCGGAAAGAAGGCCTGGTCTGTGGACACAGGCGCATTTTGTCGAGCCAAAGCGGATGTTCGATGACATGCAGAAAATGGGTATTGTGCTCACTGAATCCGGTTTTAAATAGACTGATGGTTTTGCCCAAATTTACTTTGCCTCTATAAAAAGTTGGCAGCATTGGGCAGCATGCCAGGTAGGTTTGCAGACTGGAAGCCTGGGCTACGATTCCGGAGATGATAAAATGTCCACGAAACCACGCGCAAAACTCATCGACGTAACCGTCGAAAACGTCGCCGAGAGAGGTTTCTTTTGCTGCATGAGCAAGCCCAAAGCCGAAGGCTATCAGCGAAAATTGAACTGGCTCAGAGCGCGCTTCGCCGAAGGCATGCGCATCAAAATGTACGAGCTGCCGCAACGCGGCTTTATCGAATACATTCCCGGCGAATACGCCTGGCGCACCGTCGAGGCCAAAGGCTATATGTTCATCCACTGTCTTTGGGTGGTCGGCAAAAGCAAAGGTCAGGGATTGGGCGGGTGGTTGCTCAAAGCGTGCATCAAAGATGCTCGTGAGGCCGGCATGCACGGTGTGGCGATGCTCACCAGCGAAGGTAATTGGCTGGCCGGCAAAGAGCTGTTGCTCCAGCACGGCTTCAGATCGGTTGCGCAAGCTCCGCCAGCATTCAACTTGATGGTGATGAAATTTGATAATGCGCCAGCGCCGGCTCTTTTGGACGATTGGGTCAAAAAAGCGGAGCAATATGCGCATGGGCTTACCGTGTTTCGTTCGGATCAATGTCCTTATGTCGATGACGCCGTTAAAACTGTGTTGAATTCGGCGCAACGGCTCGGCATTAAAAATCGTATCGTTGAATTGAAAACTTGTGAACAGGTGCGCAACCTGTCGCCCTCACCTTATGGTGTTTTCAGCATCGTCTATAATGGAGAATTATTGTCCTATCACTACCTGCTGGAAAAAGAGCTGCTGCAAAGACTCGAAAAGTTCAAAGGGAATAAAAATGGCAAGGGCTAATTGATCGCCTCACGCCCACAGTCATGCAAAATTGAACAGAGTATGACACCCGTTATCGCGAAAAAATATTTTTTGCTGACGCTGCTACTGCTTGCATTTGCCTGCGGCACGCATGAATCCGGCTCGATGAAAACAGTGACGTTTCGCGTGCTTCCTCAATCGTTGCCGCCGTCGTCAAAAATATATCTTGCCGGGAATCATGCCAAGTTGGGCAATTGGCAGGCAAACCTCGTGAGTTTGGATGAGCAACGTGATGGAAGCTGGTCGCGCAGTTTTTCGTTTAACGCGGGCACGCTGCTGGAATTCAAAATCACGCGCGGCGCGTGGGAAACCGAGGCGGTGAATGCGGAAGGGATCGAATTTCCCAATTTTGTTCTGCCGGTGGAGCGGGATACGACGATCGTCATTGCAATCGGTTACTGGCGCGATACATTCAAGCGCGAGACTTATCTTTCGGCGCAGCGTTTGCGCAACAAGGGCGGCAATCTCGAGCTGCTCGAAAATTGGAAATATCATGCGGGCAATGATCCGGCATGGGCCGGGGTTGCATTCAATGACAGCGCGTGGGAAGAAGTCGACCCTTGCTTGCCGCCTAAGCGATTACCCCAAAGCGGTTGGAATGGCCTCGGTTGGTTTCGTCTGCATTTGACGGTTGATTCAACGTTGTGGAATGTTCCTTTGGCGCTGTACCTCATGCAAACCGGCGCCTCCGAAGTTTATCTCAACGGCCAATTGCTTTATCAATTTGGCAAAGTGGGAGAGCGCCAAGAAACCGAGAGCGCATTCCAGGATCCCAATCCCAAATATATCATGTTCGGCGCGCAAGCTTCTCATGTGCTTGCTGTGCGCTATTCCAATCACGCGACGCAATGGTACAATCGTCACGGCATAGGCGCGGGGTTCGAATGCCAACTGGGAGAGTTGAATGCGTACATTGCCGATCGCGCCGGCCGGGTTCGGCAGTCAACCGTCTATCAAATGTTTTTTACGGCGGCGTTTGGCGCCTTTGCATTTGTTCATTTTTTGCTGTTTGCATTTTATCCGCGCATGAAAGAGAATTTGTATTATGCGCTTTCCATGGCCGGTTTTGCCCTCGTGACCTTCACCAGTTTTCCTTCGCCGCTCACCGCCAGCGTCATGGATCTTGTGCAAGCGGGCAAATGGAACGTGTTCGGCGTAAACACGGCGATTGTCTTCGGCGTGTTTACCGTTTCTGCAAGCGTTAATCCGAAATTCCCTCGACCCTACTTCTTCTTCATCTTCATTGCCGCGCTGTTTACCATCATCGTATGGGTGATGCCGACGCAAAGCAAGCTGATGTCATTTTTCTACAATGCGTTTTTGATTGCCGTGTGCCTCGAAATTCTCCGCGTCATTCTTCGTGCAGGTTTCAGCAAAGAACGCTGGGATTGGATTACCGGGCTGGGGTTCGCCGCCGCGATGCTGGCTATCGTCTATCAACTTTTGATCAATCTCGGCTGGCTGCGCTCGCTTTGGGAAACCGACATTGTTTACGTTTACGGCATTCTGGCGCTGGCCGCGGCGTATTCCATCCGGCTTTCACATGATTTCGCGGCCACGCACAAGAATTTGGAACAGCAACTCAGGCAGGTCGAAGAGCTGAGCGCGAAAACGCTGGAACAGGAACGCCGCGCTCGTGAAGAGGAAATCGCCAAAAGGCTGCTCGAAGCCGACAATGCGCGCAAAACCCAGGAGTTGGAGGAAGCGCGCCAGCTTCAACTCTCGATGCTGCCCAAAGAAATCCCCGCTCTCGCGAATCTCGATATTGCCGTGCAGACGAAAACCGCCACGGAAGTGGGCGGCGACTATTATGATTTTCTCGTTGATCCGAATGGCACGCTGACCGTGGCGATCGGCGATGCCACCGGACACGGCATGAAGGCTGGCACGCTCGTGGCCTCGATCAAAAGCTTGTTCAACGCTTTTGGCAACAATTTTGATTTGCCAAGCTTTTTCACGAAGTGCAGCGAAATCATCAAAAGCATGCATCTCGGCAATTTGTACATGGCGATGCTGCTCGCCAAGATCAACGGGCGCCGCATGACCGTGTCCGCGGCCGGCATGCCGCCTATTTTGATTTACCGCAAACATAGCGGCGCCGTTGAAGAAATACTGCTGAAAGGCATGCCGCTGGGAGGGCCGTACACGTTCGATTATCCGCAGGAACAAACGACGCTGCGGCCTGGCGACGCCATTCTTTTTATGTCGGATGGCTATCCCGAACTTTTCAACGATAAAAACGAAATGTTGGATTATCCGAGGATCAGAGAAATTTTCCGCGAAGCTGCTGCCCGGCCGGCTGCCGAAGTTATTCATCATTTGTGGAAAGCCGGAGAAACATGGGCGAATGGCGATGCGCTGCGCGATGATACGACGTTGTTGGTGGTGAAAATTAAGGATCAGTAGCAATGAAACGGGCAATTTATTTTTTCATGGTTATGGCCGGTGGGGCCGTGTTTTTGACGGGCTGCGATCAAAAAGATTCCACGGACAGCCAGGTTGAAACCAAAATCCCCGTCGAAACCGTAACGGTTGGCCTCGGGAATTTGGCGCAAACGCTCAGCTACTATGGCGACATCAAAGCCGAGTTCGAAGTCAAGGTCTTCTCCAAAATTCCCGATCGCATCGAACGATTTTTTGTTGATGCCGGAGATCGGGTTGCCAAAGGCGCGCCGGTTGCGAGAATTGCGGCCACGACCATTGAACAAGCCGTGCGGCAAGCGGAGGCGGCCTTGACCGCAGCCAAAGCACAGGAAGCAAACTTGCGCGCGGAGTATGATCGTTTTGAATTGCTGTATCGCGATCTTTCTGTGAGCAAGCAGCAATACGATGCGATTGCCACGCAGTATGAGGCGGCGAAGGCGCAGGTGGAACAAGCCGAGGCCGCATTAACCAGCGCCAAAAGTCAATGGCACGACGCGACCATCACCGCGCCCATCGCCGGCATCATTGGCAAACGTTATTGCGAGACCGGCGATATGGCGGCTCCCGCGCTGCCCTTGGTCAGCGTCTGCCAGATGGATCGGGTGAAGATGACATTTGAAGCAACCGAAAAGGATTTGGCCAGATTGGAGATTGGACAGAAAACCGTCGTGCAGGTGAGCACCTATCCTGATCGCACCTTCGATGGGAAAGTCGTGAAAATCAGTCCAGTGCTCGATCCCTTGACGCGTTTGGCGGAGGTTGAGGTGTTGCTGGATAACCCCGGACACCTGTTGAAGCCTGGCATGTATGCCCATGCCGAAGTCACCACCGGCGTAATCGAAAATGTTATCGTCGTCCCGCGCCACGCCGTCATAGAAAACACCTCGCTGGAGCGCATCGGCGGCGAGGATCAGGTGGTGAAGCATTACTTCGTCTTTGTGGTGGATAGCAATCAAGCGCTGCAGCGCAAACTCGAGGTGATTTATTTGAATCACGAGCATTTGGCAATCTCGTCCGGCCTAAAAATCGGTGAGCAGTTGGTGACCGTGGGACAAAACAATTTGCGTGAGGGCGCGCCCGTCGTTGTTGTCAAAGGGAGGGAGACGTCGTCATGAAGATCACAGAAACTGCCATTCGGCGCGGCGTCACTTTCTCCATGATCTACCTGATTGCCGTCGGTTTTGGCCTCTTCTCTCTGGCGCGTCTCAATATCGATCTTTACCCCAAACTCGAATTCCCGATGATCGCGCTGATCTCGCAGTACACCGGCGTCGGCCCCTTTGACATGGAGACTGTGGTGACGCGCCCGGTTGAAGAAGTGGTGGCCGCAGTGGAAAACATCGAAAAAATCACCTCCACTTCGGCGCAAGGTTTATCGCTGGTGTTGCTGGAGTTTGATTGGGGCACGGATATGAATCAGGCCGAGATCGATGTGCGCAACAGTCTCGAATTCATCCAGGACGTTCTGCCGCAAGAAGTTGACGGCCCATTGGTGTTTGCGTTCGATCCTTCGCAACAGCCGGTTTTTTATCTTGCGCTCAGCTCCGAGATGCACGGCATGGCGGAACTGCGTCGCATCGCTGAGCGTGATCTTGAACCCCGGCTTGAGCGTATTCCCGGCGTGGCTTCGGCTTTTACCATGGGCGGCATGCGCCGTGAGATAAAAGTGCAGGTCGATCCGGCCCGGCTGCGCGCCCACAACATTCCGATTGAGCTTGTATCAGCAGCGCTGCAAATGGGGAATCTGCAATTGCCGGCAGGCAAAATCGAAAATGCCATGCAGGAATTCACCATTCAAACCGCAGGTGAATACAGTAGCATCGAGCAGATCGAAAATACCAGCGTCGCGGCAATGAACGGCGCAGTGATTCGCGTCAAAGACGTCGCCGCGGTTGTCGATGGCTTTGTCGAGCAGCAGCAAAAGGTTTGGAACAACGGCAAGCCCGCGGTGATGGTAGTGATTCAGAAACAATCGGATGGCAATACGGCCCAAGTCTGTGAGGCCGTGCGGAATCGCTTTGCGAACTTCGAAGCCGAGCTGCCCAGAGGCGTGCGCCTGGAAACCGTCATCGATTTCTCGGAATTTATCAATCGCTCGATGTCAAACTTAGGCAACACCGCCATTCAGGCCATCGGCCTGACGTTGCTCGTGTTGCTTTTCTTTCTGAGAAATCTGCGCAGCTCACTCATCGTTGCGGTGTCGATTCCGGTGTCGATGATCGTGACTTTTGCGGTGATGGATCAGGCCGGACTGACGCTGAACGTCATTTCGATGGCCGGCTTGGCTCTGGCCGTCGGCTTGTTGGTGGACAATTCCATCGTCGTGCTCGAAAACATTTTCCGCCATCGCGAATTGGGCGAAGATTTGCGTGAAGCCTCGCACAACGGCGCCAGTGAAGTGTCGATGGCCATCATCGCCTCGACGCTGACCACGCTGGCGGTGTTCGTGCCGGTGTTGTTTGTGCCCGGCCTCGCCGGCGAGCTGTTCAACGACATGGTGGTCACCATTTGCTTTTCCTTGACCGTTTCTCTGCTCGTCGCGTTGACGCTCATTCCGTTGCTCGCCTCGCGGCTGTTGCATCTGCGCGAGAAATTACACCGGTTTGGCTGGCTGGCAAAAATGAGCGACACCATTGGCTATTGGTTGACAGGTTTGCACAAGATTTATGCCGCCGGCTTGAAATGGGCATTGCAACATCGCAAGACCGTCGTTTTTTCCGCAGTGGGCATGTTCGTACTTTCCATCTTCATCCTTGCCAGCCTCGGCGGAGAATTTTTGCCGCAGAGTGATTCGGGATTCGTTGCGATTGCCGTCGATCGCGCTCCTGGTACCAGCTTGGAGGCGATGGAAGCAAGCATGGCCGAAATTGACGCGATTATTCGCGCCAACGTACCGGAAGCGAAGAATACCTACATCAACTTTGGCCAGGGCGAGGGCATCATGGCTTTCTTCTCGACGCGCACCTCCAGCGAAGGCGATGTCACCCTCGGCCTCACTAATCTCACGCAACGCCGGCGTTCGCAATTTGACATCCAGGATGACCTGCGCGAGCGCCTTAACTCCATCCCCGGTGTGGAGGCGAGCTTTACTGACCGCGGCCAGGAAGCCATGTTCGGCGGCAGTGATATCATGGTGGAGATTTTTGGCCACGATTTGTCTCGCGCCGAAACGCTGGCCAATGTCGTTGTTGAAAAAGTCAAAGGCGTCAAAGGCGTTGTTGATGTGGAAACCAGTCTGCGCGAATCGGCGCCCGAGTTGCGCGTTAATTTTGATCGCCAACGCCTTGCCGATTTGGGATTGAGCACCGCACAGCTCAGCCGGTTGGTCAGTACCAGCGTTCTTGGTTCTGTTGTTACGCGCTATCGCGAAGCGGGTGACGAGTACGACGTGCGTGTGCAACTTGTCAAAAACACGCGAAAGAGCAAAGAAGATATCGAGAACATTTTAATTGTGACGCCCGCCGGTAAACCGATTCCTCTGCGTGCCGTTGCTGAAGTGGAATACAGCAAAGCGCCCATCGAAATCACGCGCGAAGGCCAGGAAAGAATGGTATCGGTCAACATCGACATCTCCGGCCGCGACTTGCGCAGCGTCACCCAAGATGTGCAAGCCGCGCTACGGCAAGTGAGCGTGCCGAATGATTTTCGTATTGAGATCGGCGGCATTGCCGAAGAGCAGCAGGAGTCGTTCATGTATCTCGGCCTGGCGATGCTGGCGGCGCTGTTGTTGGTTTACATGGTGATGGCCTCGCAATTCGAATCGTTGTTGGATCCGTTCATCATCATCTTCACCATCCCGCTCTCGTCCATTGGCGTCGCGTTGGCGTTGCTGCTCACCGGCATTAACCTCAACGTGATGGCGCTCATCGGCATCATCATGCTGGTCGGCATCGTCGTCAATAACGGCATCGTGTTGGTGGATTTCATCAATCAATTGCGCAGCCGCGGCAAGGAATTGTTTGAAGCCATCATGGAGGCGGGGCGTGCGCGCATGCGACCGGTTCTCATGACTGCGCTCACCACCATTTTGGCAATGTTGCCGATGTCCCTCGGCCTGGGCGAAAGCGGTGAAAACTGGGCGCCCATGGCGCGCGCCGTCATGGGCGGATTGACTGCGGCGACCGTGTTGACGCTGCTGGTGGTGCCGGTGATCTATGCGATGGTGGAATTGAAAGCGGAAAAGATTCGGCAGAAACGTGCGGCGAAAAAGAACGTATAACTTGCGGCGACAAACGCAAGACGCGGAACCGTATATTCTCAACAAGGCTGAAAACGATATTGGAGCATTGGGAAATGCATTAGGGATATGATCATGAATGAGCCTTTCTCTGTCTTCTCTGCAAAGCGGCCTAAAGCCGTGGCGTTTCTCGTCATAATAAACGGCATCGCCCTTGTCTTGACACTTGTCTTTTGGCTATTGGTGTTGTTGAAGAGACTCGTACCGCCGCCAAGCGAGTTTACGGTTTTGTCGGAAAAAGCGAATGCTGCCACGACCTACGGATTTGCGATCGGTGATCTGGTCTGGTCAACACTGCTCTTATTCCTTTCGTGCGTGGGACTTTGGCGTATGCGTTTTTGGGGATGGACGGCGGCGCAAATGACGAATGCACTTTGGATCTACTCGATGACCGTGGTGTTGATACGAGACTTTTATACAACCTTGTCACCCGGTGGTGTTCTCTTTACCCCGTTTGCCCTCATCGCTGTCTGGGCGACATATTACCTTTGGAAGCAGCGCCAACTCTTTTGGTGATAGATATAACGTTCGAGAAAAATGAAAATTAAACTGCGAATCGCAATGCTCATGGCCCTGCTCGCTGGCAACGCGCTTGCGCAAGGCGGTTATACCATTAAATTAGGCGGTAGTTACTCGAGCTATCGGGGCCAGGGAGGCGCACCGGATTGGGGGTTCGCTTCAGGCATAGGGCACGAGTGGAAAATCTCAAAGAGAACGGGCCTGACCGTGGAGGTGATGTACACAGCAAAGAAAACAGTCCTCAAAAACAGAATCGTGGCCAGCGCTATCACTGGGTATGGAAGTGTTATTGATATTTACTCTGATATCAGATACGTCGAGGTACCTGTTATGTGGAAGTACTACCGGCCAGTCAGGAAGACTCTGCTGATCGAATTGTATGTTGGGCCATCTCTTGAGCTTGCGATTAAAGAAAGAACCAGGACGAAACGTCTAAACAACTTCTATGATCCACAACACAAGCTTAAGTACGATTATGTGTTTTATGAGGGTGATGATCCTTGGCCCTGGGTCGCCAGGAGTGGCTTCAACGTAAACGGAGGCATTGCTATTGGCTGGTCCGTGTTCACTTTGGAGTTGCGCTACTCGAGAGCCTTGCATGACGTTGATGTCATCGCTGGGTTAGCTTTGACTGAGAAACTAGATTTTTTGCAGTTTCTGATTGGTTTGAGGATTTAATGATTGGCCGGCTGACGCCGTGATGGCATGGAGTAATTTCTATAGGCGCTAAATTCAAAAGGAGTCACGATGCAAGGTAAAACTGCAGGTCTTGTATTCTTGGGAGTCTGCGTCATTCTCGCTGCTCTGTTGCTCACCAAGACGATCACTCCCATTCAGAGCGGAACGGTTTTCGCCATCGCCCTCGTTCTGCTGGGCGGCATCTCCAGTGGATTTCGAAAGAAGTGAAACGGGTTATTTCCACGAAGTGATGAAAAGTTGATTCGATCGCGATCAAAGCGAAATGATTGCTCGGGAGAAAAGTGCATGGCACTAGTTCAGGATAATCATCGCAAGCTTTTTCTGGTTCGGCTTGCCCATACGCTGATTTGGGCATTCTTCGTGTTCATCATCGGATACATTTTGTATGCGGGAGTTCTTGATAAGATTGGGACCTTGGTTTGGATTGCCATCGGCTTGATCATTTTGGAGGGCGTTGTTTTGAAGTTCAATCGCGGGAGTTGTCCATTGACTCCCATTGCTGCAAAATACACCAATAACAGAAACGATAACTTTGACATCTTTTTGCCCAACTGGCTGGCCAGATACAACAAGATCATCTTCAGCTCGATTTGGCTCCTGGGTGTCGTTATCGTTATCTACAGAGTGATGACATAAATCTCGACAAGCCGAGATCGGAAGGAGGCAGGATGAACAATAGCCAGCCCAGCTTTTTGGCGCTTGCCGCCAAAACCATCGTCGCCCATAGCGTTACATACTTCTTCATGGGAATTCTCGCCTCTACTTTCCTAAACTACGCGGAAAGGTTCGCACGCCCGGAAATGGCGTGTTGGATGCGGCAGCTCGATGATCCGCTGATTATGGCCGGGCCATTGTTCCAACCGATTCGCGGATTGATCTTTGCGCTGGCGTTCTTTCCGTTGCGTGAAATCTTGTTCGGAAAAAAGAACGGCTGGTTGATTATGTGGTGGACGTTGGTGGCATTGGGCATTCTTTCAACTTTTGGGCCGCCACCGGGATCGCTCGAAGGCATGATTTATACCCGCATTCCGATATTGGATCAATTGACAGGATGGTTGGAAGTCGTGCCGCAAGCACTGCTGCTTTCCGTCATTTTGTTTTATTGGGTCAATCACCCGGAGAAGAAATGGCTGAATTGGGTGATGGGCGTATTTTTCTTTATGGTGAACCTTATGCTTGTCGCCGGCTTGTTGGTACGTTAGCAACGTGTTGCCATAGTCTTGTAGTCCCGGCCCCTCGTGGACGGCTGTTGAAGCCAGCAAATGCGCGATTGCAGCAACGCTCCACAAGAGACAAGACTACGAAATTAAAGTAACAGGGTATGAGCGTTGATAAAAGGCGAGAAAGGTCTGTATGGAAACGAATGCATTTATGGAGAAGTCAATCCAACCGGATGATCGTCAACTGACGCTTGTGCTGGGAAAGAAATCGCCATTCTGGGAGGCGATCAAGCAACATATCGCGCAAGAGCACGGCGACTTCACGGAAGAATGGAAATTCTACAATACCAAGTCCGGTTGGACATTGAAAGTTTTGCTCAAGAAACGTAATCTCTATTTCTTCGTTCCTTTGCAAGGAGGTTTCCCGCTGGCTTTCGTCTTCGGCGACAAAGCAGTTTCTGCTGTCGAACCTAGCGATTTGCCGCAGACAATAAAGAATGAGCTAAGGCATGCGCGCAAATATGCGGAAGGCCGTGGCATTCGCATTGAAGTCAAATCTCAGAAGGATATCGAGCACGTGAAGAAGCTAATCGACATCAAAGTCGGCAATTGAAAAACGAAGAGTGAACAAACCTTTTTATTCAAACCTCATCTGAAAGGAAGGGAATCATGTTTCCCAAACGCAATCAATCCGCATTTCTCTTTGTCTTTGTACTCTGTGTGATATTTGTATTGACGAATATTCAGATACAAGCTCAAAGTCCGGTGCAGCGTTCGGCTTCGCAAGAGACCGTCTCTTATCCCAGCTTGCAGCCCGACCAATTCCTGACCAAATGGCTGGTCCTGGGGCCGCTGCCGATTTCAAAAGAAAAACCCAAACCCGAAGATCAAGAAACGCAGAAAAAGGCCTTTGGAGTTGAATTCATCAATCCCAAGCTTACCTCCGTTAAAGCCGGCCAAAGTCAGCAGGTCGGTGATAAAAAATACGAGTGGCGTATCGTACAGGCCGTCGAAGACATTGTGGATTTGACGCAAACCTATGGCGATTCCGAGTTCGTTGTTGCATATGCGTGGGCGGAGATCAATGCGCCGGAGGCAAAGACCATGCTCATGGCGTTGGGCAGTGACGACGGCGTCAAAGTCTGGTTGAACGGCCAACTGGTGCATGAGAATTGGATTGGCCGGGCAGTGGTCAAGGACGATGATCTCTTTTCGCTCTCATTCAAGAAAGGGAAAAATCAACTCCTGCTCAAAGTGCAGAACATGGAACAGGCGTGGGGATTTTGCGCGCGCGTGATTGGGCCAACGTTGTTCACAGAGAAATTGATTTCCTATACCGAGCGCGGCAATCTTGATGCGCTCAAGCTTCTGTTGGCGCACGGCGCGGACGCCAACAGCAAAACCAAATTTGGATTGACGGCTTTGCACGCCGCCAAAATCAACGGCCGTGAAGGCGCCGCCAAACTGCTGCTGGAAAAAGGCGCGGATGCCACGATCGCAATGCCCGCACCGGAAGCACTGGTTGATGCAATTTTCACGGAAGCAACAACGGGAGAAACTCCCGGCGCCGCGGTGCTGGTGGCGCAAAACAGCAAAATCATTTATCAGAAAGGGTTCGGATTCGCGAACCTCGAACATCGTGTGCCCATCACGACGGAAACCAAATTTCGCATCGGTTCGATAACGAAGCAATTCACCGCCTCTGCGATTTTGAAACTTCAGGAGGCCGGCCTGCTCAGTGTGCAAGATCCTCTCATGAAATTCATGCCGGATTATCCCCGCGGCAATGAAGTCACGATTCACCATTTGCTGACGCATACTTCCGGCATTCACAGCTACACCAGCAAGCCGGATTTCATGCAAACCGTCACGGTTGAGGTCAAACCCGAAAGCTTGATCACGAGTTTCAAAAACGACAAGTATGATTTCGATCCCGGCACGCAATGGCGCTACAACAATTCCGGTTATTTTCTGCTCGGACATCTTGTGGCCAAACTCACGAACGAATCGTATGCTTCGTATCTCAAGAAAACTTTCTTTGAGCCACTGAACATGAAAGATACGGGGGTGCATCGCTGGAGCGACATTCTCGCGCACGAGGCAACCGGATATTCGTACCTCGACGGCAAGTTTCAGAAGGCGCAAAACTGGGACATGTCGCGCGCCGGCGGTGCGGGTGCGCTGTATTCAACGGTGACTGATCTTTATCGTTGGAACGAAGCGGTGTTCAATGGCAAAGTGCTGAGTGAAAAAAATCTCGCTGCGGCATTCACGCCGGTCACACTTAAAGATGGCAGCAAGCCGCAAACTGCCGGCGACGGTTACGGCTACGGTTGGTCGATCAGCGATTTTCGTGGAACTAAAGAAATCGCGCACGGCGGCGGGTTGCATGGTTTCGTTACCAGCCTGGCGCGTTATCCTGAGCATAACATGACTGTCAGCGTGTTGACGAATTGCGCACCGTCACGCGATCTGAATCCCGGCGGCCTCACGCGTGAGATTGCGCAGATTTATTTGTGGGAGAAAATGAAGAGCCAGGAATCTTATGCGACTGCCGCAGTCGATCCTAAACTGTATGACGCTTATCTGGGAAAGTATGAATATCCCGGCGGCGCGATTCTAACCATCACCCGTGACGGCAACAAGCTGCTCGCGCAATTGACCGGCCAGCCGCAGTTTGAAATCTTTCCCCGTTCTGAAACCGAATTTTTCTGGAAAGTGGTTGATGCACAAATCACTTTCGTGAAAAATGAAAAGGGCGAGGTCATTCACGGCATCCATAGGCAAGGCGGACAAACGCTCACGGTGCCGCGACTCAAAGAGGAAACTCCAGCGCAGATTGACCCGGCGGTTTATGTCGCGTATGTCGGCGAATATGAGCTCGCGCCCGGTGTGATCATCACCGTGACCAAGGAAGGCGCGCAATTGTTTGTGCAGTTAACCGGCCAGCCGAAATTTGAAATTTTTCCACGTTCGGAAACCGAGTTCTTCTTGCAAGTAGTGAAGGCCGACATCAAGTTTGTCAAAGACACAGCCGGCAAAGTCGCCAGTCTGATTTTGAAGCAAGGCGGCGTGGAGCAAACGGCGAGGAAGATCAAATGATGAAGGTTGACGTCGTGACGCTTGCGTCGATGCGCGTCGCAAGCGTCCGCGCTTTCAGTGAAACGCCGGAGCGTGACGCATGGGAGAAATTGCGCGCATGGGCAGAACCGATGGGGTTGCTTGATGACAGAGATCAGCACCCCATTTTCGGCTTCAACAACCCCAGCCCTTCCAAAGACCGCAAGGAGTACGGCTACGAATTTTGGATCGGCGTTGGCCCGGAAATCCCCGCGGAAGGCGACATCGTGATCAAGGATTTTCCCGGCGGGCTATATGCCGTCACCACATGCAAGCTAATCGGCGATCCGGAAGGAACGATTCAAGAAAAGTGGATGAAGCTGTGGAATTGGGTGCAAGCCAGCCCATACCAATGGCGCAAAACGCACGAGCTGGAAAAGCCGCACGATCTGTCGGCGCCCGAACAGGATTTGGTGATTGACCTTTATCTGCCCCTTGAAGCGAGATGAAAACAAACGATCCCATTCTCACCTGGCTGCTCGAAAGTGATCCGGCGATTCGCTGGCAAACGCTGCGCGATCTGTGCAATGCCGGAACAGCGAGGATTCTCAAAGAGCAAGAGAAGATTTCCTCGGAAGGTTGGGGCGCGCGGCTACTGGTGCGCCAAGCGGCATCGGGTTTGTGGGGCGGCGGACTTTACGGTCCCAAGTGGACGTCGACAACTTATACCATGCTTCTGCTGCGCCAATTCGGATTGCCGCCGGATAACCCACAGGCGCTTAAAGCCTGCAAGCTGCTCATGGATAAAGGATTCTATCACGATGGCGGCATCAATTTTTTTGCTTCGATACAACACAGTGAAACCTGCGTCACCGGCATGGTGCTCTCTATTCTCGCGTATTTCTTTTTTGACGATGAACGTGTCGAAAAGCTAGTGGAACATCTTTGCGCGCAGCAAATGCCGGACGGCGGCTGGAATTGCCGATCCTATGACGGCGCGACGCACAGCTCATTTCACACGACGATCAGCGTTTTGGAAGGCTTGCACGAATACGAAAAGCGCCGGTATTCTCGCATGGCCGCGAAAAGCCAGGAGCGCGGCGTGGAATTTCTGCTTCTCCACAAACTCTTTCGTTCGCACCGCACGGGCAACGTCGTCGATTCCAAGATGACGCGCTTCTCGTTTCCGCCGCGTTGGCGTTATGACATCATGCGGGCGTTGGATTATTTTCAAGCGAGCCAATTGTCTCGCGATCCGCGTTTGGAGGAAGCCATTGCCATCATCAAGAAGAAGCGTCGCACAGATGGCAGGTGGGTGCTGCAGAGCAAACACGCCGGCAAAACATTTTTTGAGATGGAAAAAGTTGGGAAGCCCAGCCGCTGGAATACCTTGCGGGCGTTGCGCATTCTGAAATGGTATGAACAATGAAAACGGTTTTGGTTCTCTCACAAGTTCAATCGTGGGAAAAAACTTCACGCAAAGACGCAGAGCCGCAAAGTTATCGCAAAGAAAAGCTTCGCGGGGCTTTGCGTCTTCGCGTGTGGCTTTTACTTTTTGATTCCGCCTCGTCCGGCTTGAGGAGAAGATCGATGATTCTTCGTTACACTTTGGCATGGCTCATTTTGATGGTCACCGCAATCATCAATGGCGCCATTCGTGAATCCGTTTACAAGAACAGCCTTGGTGAATTACACGCACATCAACTTTCCACGCTCACCGGCATCATCTTGTTCGGTGTGATCGTTTGGGCATTGAGCCGCTGGTGGCCGCTGGCCTCGGCCAAACAAGCCTGGACCGTGGGCTTCATCTGGCTGTCTATGACGATTGCGTTTGAGTTTCTGTTCGGCCATTTTGTGGCCGGGCATCCGTGGAGCAAGTTGCTGCACGATTATAATATTTTTGCAGGCCGCGTGTGGCCGCTTGTGCTGATTTGGACTACGATCGCGCCTTATGTTTTTTATAAATTGCGATGATGGAATCACGCGGCGTGTGGAATGTGTGAAACCATTTTGTACGGAGATTGCTGCCATGAAAAGATTTTTGATTTGTTTGTTGCTCTTCGCTGCATTGCCGGTTTTGGCGCAGCAAGAAACCTTGCTCAAGGGTAAAATCGAAAGCGGCGGGTTTGGAGCACCGGTGGTGAAGTTTACCGAAATCAAAGATGAATTCAGCGTTTTGGTTGGTGGCCGCGGCGGTTGGATTCTTAATCATACCTTTGCCATTGGCGGCGGCGCATACGGCCTGGCCACAGAAAGCATTGAGCAGGGTCGAACAGCTACGGGTAATCCCATTTATTTGACGATGGGTTATGGTGGATTGGAGCTGGAATATATTATGAACTCAGATAAACTGATTCACCTTAACATGCTTGTGCTCATCGGCGGCGGCGGGGTGGATGAGCGCGAAAAAGGCGGTGGTTATAGCGAGGACTTCAGCGGCGACGTCTTTTTTATTTTCGAGCCGGCGTTAAATGTCGAGCTGAATGTCACCACATTTTTTCGAATCTGCTTGGGCGGCAGCTTTCGCCTCATCTCGGGCGCAGATTTCCAAGACATTCAGGACGGCGATTTGGCCGGCCCGGCGGGTGCGCTGACACTTAAGTTTGGGAAGTTTTGATGAGTATGTAAATGCCCGGAAGTTGCTCCACGTTCTCACAACGTTTTGCGGCAGCGGGAATGCCTGTGCTTTGAATTACCAGGCTCATGGAAAATGCTCAGTGCTGCGGATAGAGAGAAGGCGTGCGCTGTTTCCTGGCGATAACCGATCGTACATCAAATCGAGGGCAGGTCAACATGAAACAATGGTATGAAGAATTGTTTGAAAATTACGGGATGAAGTATGACAACGAGAGTTTCACGCAAGGAACCCGGGGAGAATGTGATTTCATCGAAAAAGAAATCGGATATGACCGGAAGGTAAAAATTCTGGACATTGCTTGCGGCACCGGCAGGCATGCCATTGAACTGACCAAAAGAGGATATCCGGTCGTCGGCATCGATCTCTCCGAAGCGCAGTTGCAACGGGCAAGAGAAAAAGCGGCGGCGCAGAACCTGCACCTCGTTTTTGAAAAGCATGACGCCAGAAATCTTCCCTTCGTGCATGAATTCGATCTGGCCCTCATGCTCTGTGAGGGCGCGTTTCCGTTGATGGAAACCGACGAGATGAATTTTCAAATTCTCCAAAACGCCGCCAAAGCCCTGAAACCAGGCGGCAAGTTGATTTTTACCACTCTGAACGGGTTGTTTCCACTCTTTCACTCGGTAAAAGATTTCTTGAATGCCGAGGCGAAAGAAGGGAATGCCACCTGCGGGCAAAATACGTTTGATCTCATGACGTTTCGGGATCACAGCGTAACCTCATTTGAAGATGATTTGGGCAACAAGAAGGAACTGAACTGCAATGAACGATACTATGTGCCCTCTGAAGTCACCTGGCTGCTGAAATCTCTTCATTTCAAAACCATCGATATTTTTGGAGCGAAGCTGGGTGCGTTCAGCCGCTCGGATGAACTCTCTACCGATGACTTTGAAATGCTGGTTATCGCGACAAAGTAAGCTTGCCACTGGCGCAGCAACTGCGGACTAAATGTAATGGCGAAACATACAACGCCCTCACCTGGCAAAGCTTCAAGGCAAGCCGTTAATCGGTTTTCTGTGTAATCTCAAAAGTAAGAATCCCGCCCGGTTTTCTTTCACTCTTGCGAAAAAATCGCTAAAGCACGCCTGCACCTGGAGCACTATAGGCTCTTAATAATTTTCCCCTTATCGCACTCTGTGGCTGGTCTAATTATTGCGTTTCAGAAATAAGGCTTCATTGCTTGTGGCCCAAGCCCCAAGCGCACGCGACAAGATGAATTGGCATTTTGAGTGATCTTTGGATCTAATGGCAATTCTTCAAGCGGTACCGCCCTCCTCAGGCACACCATCATAAACAACAGAAAATGAATATGTCTTCCGCAACCTTCCCAACTATTCGCGTGACTTTAACCATGTCATCCGGTTCTGCAAAGAGGGCTCGCCCGATCAGTAACGGATCAGGCTGGGGCTCCGTTGTTCCTAACCAAGTGAGGTTGAATCATGAATACTGATCTAATAAAGCGAAGAGATTTCATCAAATCTCTGGTTGCCGGCGTTTCCACGCTGGCGCTGGATTGGAGTGTTTTGCCGCGCGGCGCTGGCGCGCAAAAAAACGAGGCCGAATTTGACGCCATCATCATCGGCTCCGGCCTCGGCGGGTTGAGTTGCGCCGCGGCCTTTGCCCGGCAAGGATTCCGTCCGTTGGTTTTGGAGAAACATGATCGGCCCGGCGGCTACGCCACAACCTTCACGCGCCCCGGCGGTTTTGAGTTTGATGTGTCACTACATTCCACCACCGTGGACGAGCGCAACGGCATTCACAATCTCATCCCCGGTTTTCCGGAAATCAACGAAGTTGAATTTGTGCCGCATCCCAATTTGTATCGCATCATTTTTCCCGAGCATGACATTCGCGTGCCGCAGAGAAATCTCAAAGGCTACATAGATCTGCTCGCCGGTCTTTTTCCCGAAGAAAAGACGGGCGTCGAAGAGCTGTTTGCCGACATGCGAGGCTTATCCAACGACATCAACAAATTTTCACGCGCCGCAGGCCAGGTGGATATGATGCGTTTTCCCACGGAATTTCCGCATCTGTTCAATTGCTACAGCAAAACCTGGGAACAAATGATGGCTGTGCGGCTGCGCGATCCCAAATTGAAAGCCATCGTCTCGGCGTTGTGGGTTTACTACGGTCTGCCGCCAACGCAGCTTGCCAGCTTCTTCTACGCGTTGCCTACCCTCGGCTATCTCACCGGTGGCGGTTTTTATCCCCGCGGCCGCTCGCAGAAGATTAGCAACGCCTTTGTACAGTTCATCGAAAAGCACGGCGGCAAAGTGTTGCTGAATCAGCGCGTCAACGAAATCATGGTGCACGATCAAACTGCCGTCGGCGTTGCCACGGCAGACGGCAAATCCTACAAAAGCAGAGTCGTGATATCCAATGCCAATGCCTACGACACGTTTCATACGATGATGAAACCGCAGTCGGCGCTCGCCGAATATCTCGCGAAAATGGCGCAGTTCAGCGTCAGCCTCTCGAGCTTTCAAATCTTTCTCGGGTTGAAAAAGGATTTGCTTCGTCAAGTCGGCATCAAAGACACGGAAATTTTCTATGAGACCGGCTACGACGCTCAGGCGGGTTATCGCGCCATGCGCAATGCCGACGTGGAAGTCGGCGGCTATGGCATGATGCTGTATGATAACCTTCAAGAGGGCTATTCTCCAAAAGGCAAGAACACGCTTACGATTATGACGTTGCAAGGTTATGATCATTGGCAGCAGTACGAAGCGGATTATTTCAGCAACAAGAAGGAAACGTATCGCGCCGAAAAAGAACGCATCGCGAACGTGCTTATCGACAAGGCGGAACAAACGCTGTTGCCCGGCCTGCGCAAAGCCATCGCCGTGAAAGAAATCGGCACGCCGCTGACCAACCTGCGCTACACCGGCAACTTCCGCGGCGCGATTTACGGCTGGGATCAAACACTCGACAACTCCGGCCCGCAACGTTTGCCGAATGCCACGCCGATTAAAAATTTGTATCTCGCCGGCGCGTGGACGCAGCCCGGGCACGGCTACGGCGGCGTGATCGGCAGCGGGTTGCAGTGTTTTGGAGAGATCATGAAGTGTTGGTAAATGCAGGCACGCTGAAGCGTCAGAATCCGATCTTGAGGAGGTGATCAAATGCGAGTCAACAAATGCGTGGGATGCACCAAGTTTCCGTGCGCGGATGTCAAGCACGAGTGTCATATCATCCCCAACCTCGAGGTAAAGCCGGAGGAAGTTTCCATCGTCATGATCTCGGAGGCGGCGCCGGAGAATTCCAAAGATTATTACTACGCCAAAGGAAATTCTCTTTTTCAGAAAACTACCGTGCAAGCATTCAACGATGCTGGTGCTGAGGTTGAATCTATAAAAGATATTCTCGATCTGGGTGTGTATCTCACCACCGCGGTGAAATGCGGAAAAACGGGATATGGCATCAAAGCCGGCACCATCGAAGAATGCTCACGCCTTTTGGAAAAAGAACTGGCGCTGTTTCCGAATGTCGAAGTGTTCATGCTCATGGGCGAGGTGGCGATCAAGGCCATCAACTTCATCGGTAACTGTTCAGCTATAGTTAGCCTCAGGTGCGAAAATTATAAAAAAGCCTGAGGTTTTTGCGGGTTTCATGCTTATCTTGTATCATGCAACGATTGA
>QEVD01000549.1 GCA_003576975.1 Candidatus Zhuqueibacterota bacterium | reverse complement strand
ATACTTGGCGCGGCTGTCAGCGGAAAGATCTGCGCCCGCCGTTAAGGTAACCGCTTGATTGGCGGCGTCTGTAATTTTAACCGATACATTCGCATTTTCGTAAGGCGTGAACGCGCTGTCGCGCACTTCGATATGCAACGCAATGTCTTCGCCCGGCGAATAGCTTTCGCGGTCCAACTCGACGGTTACCGGCTCAGGCGATTGCAGGCTGAGCCAGTGCATAAGTTGCCGCCAAAAGCGTTCGTGTGTTTGATCGCGATGGTCGAGGCGCATTTGCCAGCGCCACGTGCTGCTGGTCGCCAAGACGCCGCTGCGGCCGCGGCCAAAGCGCTGCGTTGCCAGCAAAATGCGCGGGGCTTCCTCGCGATGCAACGGGTGTACAGCGAGTATCGTGGCGCCCGGCTTCGCGGAGCCGAGAGGATTATAGCCTTGCAGCAACGGTAATTTTTCCCAAATCTGCGCGTTCTCCACGGGGTCGCCGTGCAATTGCAATAACGGCATGGTCAGATATTCTGCCGTCGGTTGAAAACGAAATTCTTCGTGCAATTGCGGCGCAATCGCGCGGCCATCGGTTGCGGCATACGAGGGCAGCTCCACCGGCAGCAATTCTGCGATGGGTGTGCGTTGATATTCGCCCTGGCCGAAGGAATGCCGGCCGCCGAGCATCATGAAACCGCCGCCGCGCTCGGCCACAAAATCCCTGACCAACTGCAATTGTTCCGGCGAGAAAAATGACGAGGACACGCTGCCCAAAACCACGGCCTGATAGCCGAACAACTCGCGACGATTTTTGGGAAAACCGCCGGCCAGCTCGCTGCTATGGCGCAAACCCAAACGCAAAAATTTTTCCGGTCCGGTTTTAAGCAAAGAGGTTAGTTGCAGCGTCTGATCGCCCTCCAGCGCGCGTGCCATGAATTTGTATTCCCACGGATGCAATTCTTCGACATACAGAATGCGCGCCGTGCGATTGCGGCTGTCCAACAGAAAACTTTTTTGATTGTTCGCGGCAACCAGTTCATTCGGTTGTTGCGCAATCGCGACGCTGTATTTGGCGAAACCCTGCCGGCCCGGCGAAAACTGCATGCTCGCGCGCGTGCTGCGATCTTGCAAAACCACCGGCTGTCGTTTGATGACGGTGTTGCCTTCGCGCAATTCCAGTTCGACGCTTCTGCCGGCGAAGCCACGCGATTGGATCAACGTGTTGACCTCGACCATGGAATTTTCCAGCACGGAGCGCGCGGCATCAACTTTCGCCAGTTGAATGTCATTATTGATTTTCGTGCCAACGCCCACGGTAAAAAGCGGCACTTTGGCCGCCACCAAATCGCGGGCAGCTTCCAGCGGATCATTGCCCGCCGAGGCCGCACCATCGCTCACGAGCACGACGCCCGAGAGCGTGCCCATTTGCGCCTGCCGCGCTGCATATGCCAGCGCTTGCGCGAGGTTCGTGCTCTCGCCTTCGCCGCGCAGTTGTTTGGCATCGGCAAGCGGACTAACGTTGGCACTGAATTGTTGCGCCTCGACGCGGAAGTTTTTCTTGAGGCGGGAGATGATGCTGGCAGCATTGGTTTCCGAGCCGGCCCAGGCTGCAATCTGATCGACTCGCCGCCGGCCGCCCTCGCCATCCGGGATCGACATGCTTTGCGAATTATCCAGCAACAGCAAGACGCTGCTTTTCTGTGAAACCACCGTGGTTACGGAGAGCGCCGGCTCCAATAAACAAAAAACGAGCAGTACGATCGCAAGCACCCGGAGAGCAATGAGAATTGCATGCCAATGGCGCTGCAACGGCGTGGTGGTGCGGCGGTAAGCCAACCCGATCAACGCCAAAAGCACAACGCCGAGCAGGAGCAGCACCAGAAGTGAGGGGTGCCAGCGCAGCAGCCATTGTCCCTGATCATAAACGACGGGGCTGTATTTAAAAAAGAAGTCGAACATGCGGGTTACGGGTTGTTGGTTGCCGGTTGTTTGCTTTTTGCCAATCTCTCAAAATACTCTTCCACCATTTTGCGGTATTGCGGCGGAACGCGCTCGTCGCGAATCGTCAGCAAGCGCTCGCGCAGTTGCAGGGTTGCCAGGCGCGCCGCCAGCTCCGCCTCGAAACGGCGCAACGGATCGATTAGCGTGCGCTCGATTTCACTCAGGCGCTGCGGGTTACCGCCCTGAAAACTGCGCAACACGCCGCGATAATTTTGCATGAGCCGGGCATAATCATCTGCCAGAGCCGAGTCGTTGCGCATGAATTGCCCAACATTCTCCAGTTGGCGCGCGCCACTCCACAATTGTTGATTCCACCAATTCATATCTTCCGGGCGCAATTGCTCCGGCGAATTAGAATTGTCTCCGGGTTGTCCGGCTTGCTGCGAAGGCGTGTTTTGATTTTGTTGTGAGGCGCGGCCCTGGCCTAACGGCGAACCTCCGGCTTGCGCATTGTTTTCGCGGCTTTGCGCCAGCCCGCGCTCCAACTCGCGGCGCACGCGTTGCGCCTCTTGCAAGGCCAAATCCAATTGTTCATCGGGATTGCTTGACAGTTGCGAAAGGCTTTGTTGCAATGCTTTTTCCGCGCGCAGCAGGGCTTGCCGGGCTTCATGCTGTTCAGCCAGCGCGCGTTGCACTTCGTTTTGCGCGAGCGCCTGCGCCGCGCGATCCATGCGCTCGGGAATTTTGCGCTGCGCAAGATCATTCGTGAGATTGCGCAGATCGCGCGCCACCGCCGGCTTTTCGGATTTGTCCGCCGCAGACTCTTGCAGGCGCTGCAAATTCTGCAAGGCTTGCTCGCTTTGCTCTTGCAGGGCGCGTTGCTGTTCCTGGAAGGATTGGCGCTGCTCGGGCGCGATCTGCTCGCCCTGTTGCTCCAGCGCTGTGCGCAAGTCGCCTTGTTGCTCGGCAAGCTGCTGAAAGTCTTCACGCAATTGTTTCATCTCGTCGCGCAACGAGCCGGATTGCTG
>QEVD01000548.1 GCA_003576975.1 Candidatus Zhuqueibacterota bacterium | reverse complement strand
TAACCATCAATGACGCTGACTCTTCGAAATAGCCGTCATTGTTCGCTTCGCCCGAAGTTGTGCAGCCGAAAATGGGGATATCCAGCTTTTCTCGAATGCCTTTTAATAGTTCAGCGAAATCAAATTCAATGTGGCAGAACAAAATGCCAACGGAATTCGCTTGCAGCGCAATTTTCTCGAGAATCATGCCACCGATTTCAAGACCGGCTTCATAGGATTCATCGATATTTTCGCTGTAGCCGACTGCTGATTGGATGGACATATCAAATCTCCTTTCATGGGTTCCGAGGTTCTCCGTTCAGAGGTTCCAAGCGTGTTGAACTTATCCTGGAATTTTCAAATTTCTCAAAACGCGCACAAAACAATCGTGGTGTTGTGAAATTTATTCTTCTTCAAGTGTTCCAGGCTGCTGTCAATGGGGCCGATTTCTCCAGTGCCGTAAAATCCATTCACCGCGCACGACGCCGGCAGTTTATTGACCACAAGCTCCAGCTCTTTTTTTGTATCGAGACCCAGCATCAACCTCCTGCCCACGCAACTAAAACAGAGCAACGCATGTATTTCTTTGTCCGCAGCCTTTTGCCTGAGTGTCGTGATGGCGTCTTCCACGCCGGCCAGAATATCATCTCTGGAGCCTCGGGCCAACTGGACGGCCGCATTCTCCGGGATATCGCCATTACAGATGACGGCGCCATTTTCTTGGTTGTAGCGAAAGCAGGTACGAATCACAAAATTCTTTTCGGTTTCCGCACCCGGGGTTTCATCCAGGAGCACCAGCGGGCAGGACGCCAAGATATTGGGGTCGTCGATATCGTGGATATATTTCTTCAAATAATTTATCGCGGGTTGATGATCGATCTCATACAAGACATTCCCGGCTGTTTTCGTGGCGGTTACCTTTTTGCCAATGGGAATCCAGCCGCTCCGGGTGATCACCAGCGGTTCGATATTTCCGGCGAGCAACAGCAACGGGATGGAATCCGAATAAATGCCGTTTTTGCAGAATTGATACGTTCTCTTGAATTGAAGATTATCGGCGGGCAGTCCGCCCACCAGCGGCACTTCTTGGTCGAGATGCGCCTTTAATATGTTTAAAACTTTTTCGGCGGACGCGGTCAAGCCCGTGTCCGGAAGCGTCACGGCCAGCCGCGGTTTATCCTCTCCCAACATGCTGCGCGCGGAGGTGTAGGCGGCCAGCACCGCGGCTTCCGGGGCTTGGCTCAAATTCTCTCCGACCCCCATGCCGATCTTGAGGTCGTCGGAGGTAACGACCAGCAGTGACGCGGACTCTTCGAAGTAGCCGTTGCTGTTGGCCTCCCCGGCGGTCGTGCATCCGAAAATGGGAATATCGAGTTTTTCTCGAATGCCTTTCAATAGTTCAGCGAAATCAAATTCAATGTGGCAGAACAAAATGCCGAGTGAATTTGCTTGCAGCGCAATCTTTTCGAGAATCATACCGCCGATTTCAAGACCGGCTTCGTAGGATTCTTCGATATTTTCGCTGTAGCCGACCGCTGATTGGATGGACATTTTGAGTCTCCGGTTATTGAGTCGCTTTCAAAACGACAATGAGTTGGGTTTGATTTTTACAGACCAAGTGTTTGGGCAAAATCCCGTTAGGGATGAAATGTTTATAGAATCAAGCATCGAACAAAGCGCCAACCCCGTCGGGGTGACATGTTGCCGGGCGGCATGTTGGCGTTGCATCATATTTCAAAGACGATGAACATGTCACGCCGATGGCGTTTTTAATTTTTCGTGATGGCGCATGCCTATAAACATTTCACGCCTCCGGCGTTGGCGAGCGCAGTATCAATTCTTCGGCAACCTCACCACAAACTCCGTGAACTTTCCCTCCTCCGTTTCCACTTTGATCTCCCCTTTGTGTTGCTGCACGATAATATCGTAACTGATCGATAATCCCAATCCCGTTCCCTGTCCCGTCGGCTTCGTCGTGAAAAATGGATTAAAAATTTTTTCACGAATGTCAACAGGAATTCCGTTGCCGTTGTCGCGAATCCGGATTTCGATGCCGTCGCGCAAGTTCTTCGTGGCCACCGCAATCATCGGTGAAAAACCACCCTCATTTGCTTTTTGCCCTTTGCTGTTTGCCTTTTGCTTTTGAGAGGCCGCGTAACAGGCGTTATTCACCATATTCAAAAACACGCGGGTGATATCTTGCGGCACGACTTCAATTTTGCCGATGCTCTCGTCGTATTCCCGTTCAATCGTGACGTTGAACGAGGGATCATTCGCGCGCATGCCGTGATAAACCAGATTCACGGCCTCGTCCAGCAATTGGTTGATGTCCGCCGGCTCGCGCTGGCCGGATGAGCCGCGCGCGTGCTGCATCATGCTCTTCACAATGCCATCCGCGCGTTTGCCGTGGTGATTGATCTTCTCCGCGTTCTGTTGAATGTCCGCCAGCAGACTTTCAATCGCGGCGCGTTTGGTGGACTCGAATGCCACGCCGTTGTTGAATAACTCGTCGCGCAGCTCCCCCGCCAAATCCACCGACAGCGCGGCAAAATTATTCACAAAATTCAGCGGGTTCTTGATTTCATGGGCGATGCCGGCGGTGAGCTGGCCGAGCGAAGCGAGTTTTTCCTGTGTGACGAGCTGTTGCTGCGTGGCTTTGAGGTGTTCGTGAGCGGATTGTAGCGCATGATGAGCTTTCTCGATTTCTCGCGCCTGCTCCAGCTCGCGTTGCATGGTGCGCTCCCGTTCTTTGCGGATCAGCCGCCGGCGCTGCACGCGATCGGCTGCAACAACTCCGGCGAGGAACAGCAGACCATAAAACCCATACGCCCACGCGGTCTGATACCACGGCGGCGTAATCACAATGCGCAAGGCAGCGCCGGCTTCATTCCACACGCCGTCGTAGTTCGTGCCTTTGGCGCGAAACACGTACTCGCCGGGATCGAGGTTGGTGTAAACCGCGGTGCGCTCCTG
>QEVD01000030.1 GCA_003576975.1 Candidatus Zhuqueibacterota bacterium | reverse complement strand
CGTCAACACCAACCTCATATTGTCCGGAATTACTTTCTTGAAAAGAACGTTCAGTATGCGGCAATTAAAAATTAATGTATTTAGTGCTCCGAGTAGTAATTGGTCCCCTTGATACTGATTAGTCTCAATTCTCTGATGAGGCGTTGAATTACTCACCACGGCATCGACAACACCTGCAACGACATCACCCCAACCTTGGCCATCAGGATCTATAATACGGTTCGGATTGTTTGCAGCGTAATGATATGGGCTCCTGGCCGGGTACTTTTCCTCCAGCGGATCCCTCACCATCCATCGTCCGATCTCCGCATCATAATACCTCGCTCCAAAGAAATCCCAATTCAGGCTGTGCTCTTCGTCTCTCTCCTTGCCGGTAAATTTGTTCTCTGCCACGCCCTGCGTAACACTCCACGGCGTTGGCTGGGTTCGCTGGCTTAAAGCATAGCCCCACGGATCATAATCATCATACCCAACAACCGCGCCGGTTTGATCCACGGTCGCGCAGATGAGTGATTTCTTCTGACCTCAAACAAATAACCCCACGAAATTACGAATCCATTCGTGGGGTTTCAAAAATTGGCAAAGAGTGCATCTTGTTAAGCGTCTAAGCAGCCGCAAAAGAACTCACTTCCCCCGGCGATACTTCGCCGCTTCAATCGTAAATCGTGCCGACACGCGGTGGGTCTCGCCCAAATCTTCGTGGCCGATGAAGGCATAATCAACTTGCAGCTTGGGCAGGTTGATGCCGGCGCCGGCGGCGAAGCGGCCAGTGTCTGAGCCCAGGCGCAAGGAGAACACTTCTTGATATTGGTATTCCCAGCCCAGATGCGTATCAACACTCACCGGACCGGCAGCAAGCTGGGCAGCATAATCTCGGCCTTCAAAGCGAATATCGAAATCAAGCGCCGGAGACATGTAGCCGTTGAGCATGGGAATGGCCACGGGATACGCAAGTCCGGCTTTTAAGGTGGGAACAATAATCTCGCGCGTGCCCTGGTTCCAAGCCAGCACGGTAGTGGTGATATCTTGAAAATTCAGGCCGAGCCGTAAATTGCCGACGGGATTGCACAATGCTGCCACGTCGAAACCCAGTCCCCAGGCGGAATTGTCACCCACGCTTTTGCGCAGCACTTTGGCATTTACACCAAAACTAAAACGTTCGCTGCGCTTGACGCCGTAACTCAGGAACAGGGCGTATTCGGCATCGGAAATCGTGCGAAAAATGTAGGGCCGATTGATGCGGGTGACGCCGCCGTCATCGACATAAACCGCACCCAGCGGCAGCGCGGGGTTTTGCAGCCGTGTCACCGGAATGTCGTCGACGCCCAGGCGGATCAGGCTGAGGCCCAGGCTGCGGTTGGCGCCGAAGGGAATGGCGAGGCTGCCGTAATCGTATTTGATCGTGCGGTCGAATTGCTCGGTGTGCATGAGCATGATTTGCGGATATTCGAGATTCACAAGTCCGGCGGGATTCCAATAGCCAGCGGTGACGTCCGTGGCGAGCGCGGCATAGGCGCCGCCCATGCCGAGCGCGCGGCCGCCCACGCCCAGGCTGAGAAATTCGTTGGCATATTTGGCGGTGCGGGTTTCACCGGCAAAGGCGGTGCCGGCGAGGAATAGTCCTAAAACAACTGGGAAATTTTTTTTGGTGGAGATCATGTTGCTCTCATGTTGTTGCGAGAATCACTTGTTTTATTCTGGGCTAGACGATGAATCGTTATTGTGCTGCTTGAAGAAGTGTGTCCGCAATCCACGAATCAAGATTCTTCCCGGCTTTTTCAGCAGCCATGATGACTCTTTTGTGTTGATCCGGAGATAGGCTAACGGTGAAGCGACCGCTGAAAGGTTTGTCCGGCTCTTCACCTCGCTCCCGGCAAAAGGCCAAATAATCCTCTACGGAATCTCCAAATGCTTTTCTAAGCTCTTCCACCGATTTTCCCTGAAACGTGATGACGTCACGGGTATTAATGACTTCGCCGTGAAAAATTTTTGCTTCGTCGTCATACTCCACACGAGCAAGATAACCGTGGTATCGCATCATGGCTGCTCTCCTGCTTCAGCTAAAAAACGTCGCACCGACTTTACTGCACCTTTATCAGTCTCTTTGCGAGGATGCGGGCGATGAAAAACAGCTCGAACGTTATTCAATGCAATTCGAACTCTCGAACCTTCGCCTTCGCTGACCTCAGCACCCAGAGCTTTAAGTAGGTTTTCAATATCCGCCCACAAAATATTAGAGCGAACCGGGTCTGCAAAAACCGCTTGCAGGATTTTACGATGTTTTGATTTCATTCACAAGCAGATTGCTAACTCACTTCCAGGCAACAGAGTTTCACTCTATTGCCAATTTCTGTAAATGCGCCAATTGCTGCAAAGCTTCCAGAGGTGTCAGGTTGTTCAAGTCAAGCTTCATAATGGCTTCACGCATGCGGTGATCTTGTTGCGAGAAGATATCCAACTGCAAATGGCCGGCATCTGTGCTGCTGCCATCAGTAATATTCGTGCGCTCAAGCGCCTGTTGCTCGAGAGTGGCCAGCACTTGTTTGGCGCGTTGAATCACTTTCGCCGGCAGGCCGGCCAGTTGCGCCACTTGAATGCCGTAACTGTGATCGCAGCCGCCCTCGACAATGCGCCGCAGAAACACCACTTGATCGCCCCACTCTTTCACCAACACGTTGTAATTTTTCACGCGCGGGAACAGCCGTTCCAATTCGATCAACTCATGATAATGCGTGGCAAACAGCGTGCGCGCCGCGATTTTGGTATTTTCGTGCAGATACTCGACTACCGCCCAGGCGATGGACAGGCCGTCATAAGTGCTGGTGCCGCGGCCGATTTCATCCAGCAAAATGAGACTGCGCGAGGTGGCATTGTTCAAAATATTCGCGGTCTCGTTCATCTCCACCAAAAACGTGCTCTCCCCTCCTGCCAGATTATCCGAAGCGCCGACGCGGGTGAAAATTTTATCGACCATGCCAATGTGTGCCCCGGCAGCAGGCACGAACGAACCGATTTGTGCCATCAACACAATCAACGCCACCTGCCGCAAATAGGTTGATTTGCCCGCCATGTTCGGTCCTGTGATGATCAGAATTTGATGGCCTTCATCGTCAAGATAGGTGTCGTTCGGCACAAAACTCTCGCCGAACGGCAGCAGTTTTTCCACGACGGGATGGCGGCCTTGTTTGATATCGAGGCGCGCGCTGTCGTCGATCATCGGGCGCACATAATTTTGTTGATGCGCCACCTCGGCGAAGGCGAGCAGGCAATCTACGGTGGCAATGGCGCGCGCGTTTTCTTGCAAGGCGGCGGCATGCGTTGCCACTTTTTGGCGCAGCTTGTCAAACAATTCATATTCCAACGCCACCAGCTTTTCTTCCGCCTGCAAAATGCGTTCTTCATATTCTTTCAATTCCGGCGTGATGAAGCGCTCAGCATTCACAAGCGTCTGTTTGCGAATGTACGAATCCGGCACTTTGGCGAGATTGGGATTGGTGACTTCGAGATAATATCCGAAAACTTTGGTGTATCCGACTTTCAACGAGCCGATGCCAGTGCGCTCGCGCTCGGTTTTTTGCAAATTGGCGATCCAATCTTTGCCGTGCGTAGCGAGTTGGCGAAACTCGTCCAACTCCGCGGAATAGCCCGGACGGATGATATTACCTTCAGTGACAGACAGCGGCGGATCATCCACCAGCGCGCGACGCAGTTCTTCGTTTAGATCCGTGAGCGGATCGAGTGTGTTGCCGCTTTGATGCAGCAGCTTGCTTTCATATTTTTGCAGCAGGCTTTTCAACTCGGGAATGCTGTCCTGCACATGCCGCACCGTCGCCAATTCGCGTGCATTGGCGCGGGCTAGGCTGACTTTCGCGACCAGCCGCTCCAAGTCGCCGATGCCGCGAATGCGCCCGGAGAGTTTATCGCGCTGTTGTGGATCCGCGAGCAGCTCGGCCACGGCGTCGTGGCGTTCACGAATGCTTTGCGCATGGCGCAACGGATGCAAAATCCATTGCACCATTTTCCGGCCGCCCATGGCGGTGCGGGTTTGGTCGAGCACGCCCAGCAGCGTGGCGTGTTGGTTCTCGCCGCGCATGGCGCGCACCAATTCGAGATTGCGCCGCGTCGAGGGATCAAGGCTCACAAACTCGCTGTTGCCGCGCCGCGCCAGTTGCGTGAGATGCGCCAGTTCGGTTTTTTGCGTTTCTTTGAGATAGGATAACGCGCCGCCGGCGGCGCAAATGCCGCAGATGAGATCATCGCAGCCAAAGCCTTTGAGCGTGAGGGTTTTGAAATGGCGCGTGAGGGTCTCGTAGGCATGATCAAAGGAAAAATGCCAAGCCTCGCGGCGCGTGACCAGCGTTTGAAAATTCTTGCCAAAACGCTCACGCAGCCAGTCTTCGTGCTCGTCGGCCACGAGAATTTCCGCGGGCTCGATGTCCTGCACGATTTCGATAAGTTTGTCGGCAGGAAATTCATCGAGCAAGAATTCGCCGGTGGAAAAATCGATTTGCGCGATGCCCGCGGTTTTCTTTTGTACATAAACCGCGAGCAAAAAATTATTGCGGCGGCTGGCAAGCAGATTGTCGTTGAGCGCGGTGCCGGGCGTGACCACTTCCGTGACTTCGCGCTTGACCACGATCTTGGCGAGTTTGGGATTCTCGACCTGCTCACAAATCGCCACGCGGTGGCCGGCGCGCACCATTTTGGTGAGATACGTATCGAGCGCATGATGCGGAAAGCCGGCAAGCGGCACCTCCGATGATTTGCCGTGCGCGCGCGAGGTCAAGGTGATGCCTAGCACTTCGCTCGCGATTTTCGCATCATCGAAGAACATTTCATAAAAATCGCCCATGCGAAAAAAGAGCACGGCATCCTGATGCTGCGCTTTGATGGCGAGATACTGGCGCATCAACGGCGTGCTCACGTCTTCCAGTTTTACAGAATCGTCTTTGGAGGTCGAACTCACGAGTGGGCCGAAATTTTCAACCACGGATGACGCGGATTCGCACAGAAAAGTCAAAATAAAAAATTAGCGAAAATCTGTGCCATCGGTGGCTACGCTTTTACTCTTGGTAGAAATGTTGAATTATTCTTTAGCCACGGATGAACACGGATTGACACGGATGAAGTTGAAACAAAAAATCCGTGAACATCTGTGTTGATCCGTAGCTTGAGCAGTTCAATTTAGAATTGCAGCAGATAAAATCAAGCCATTTGCTTGAAAGCTTGGGCATACTGTCGGACCAGGGCGTTGGCGTAATGCCAAAGCGCATAATCCATCCAGCGGTGATCGCCAAAGGGCGTGCGTTTGGCGGAAATAAAGCCCATGTGGCCGCCGCTACGCGTAAGATGGCATTGCAGCCAAGGATTATCGGGCAACTCCGCGAAAATCTCGTGCGGCACGAAGGGATCATTCGCGGCGGCGAGTAGAACTGCCGGCACACGAATGTTCCCGAGAAATTGCTGCGCGCTGCATTTTTGATAATAATCTTCCGCCGAGGCAAAGCCACCCAAAGGCGCGGTCACGATTTGATCGAAGCCATAAAGATTGAGGTTTCGCGGCAACTCAAGAGGCGGGAAATCCGGAAAATCGGTTTCGCGCTCGTGCAGCGTATTTTGGAGCAAGCGGATGAAGCGGCGATCATAAAGCCAATTGCGCTTGCGACTGATGGCCGCTGCGCCCGCTGCCAGCTTGATTGGAGCGCTCACGGCCAGCGCGCCGCACAAATTTTGCGGCATCGCCTCCGGTTGCTCGCCCACAAGCTTGAGCAGCATATTGCCGCTCAACGAAAATCCAATCGCGATCACCGGCTTTTCGGGATAATTTTCAGCAATAAGGCGAAGCACCGGCGCTAAATCCTCGCTGCGGCCCGCGTGATAAAGTTGCCGCGCCAGCCCCCTGCCCTGTCCTGCGCCGCGATGATTCAAACGAAAGGTGATCCAATTTTTATCCAGAAATTTTTTGGCGAGGCGCAGCATGTAGGGCGAATCCGCCTGCCCACCGAGGCCGTGCAGCAGCAAAAGCACGCCGGCGGCTTTTGCTTCGTGCATTCGATTTTCACAGGCTACCAGCGTGTCGCCAAAGGAAACGGGAATTTTATGGAGACGGGTATGCGATAATCCTTTTGAGCCCGGGAGTAAATATCCAGCTAGTGTCTGCAAATCACCGCCCGGTGCCCAGGGCGCGGGAGAGAACGGTTCGAGGTTATTTTGCTGAATGGCTGCCGGTTGAGTCATTGCGGAAAATAGAAATTCCAGACTGGTATTCCAAAGCCGTTTTTACAAATCAAATCGTGCAGAATCATGCCGAGGCGGAGCCTGCCACGTTTACCATTCGGGTAAAATTCTGCAACGTTTTACCGGACGTAATGTCTTCATTCTCGCGCCGGGAACATCCTCATGTTTGCCCAAGCGACGCGATGTTGAAACCAATTAAACAATGAACGAGGAGACAAAACATGCGTGACTGTAAATGTTTCGTTGGCAATCTGACGCGCAGCGCGATTGCCATCGTGCTGCTGCTCTCGTCTGGCTATGCCCAAAAACAATTGACCTTGACCACCGCTTCGCCGGAGGCAAAGGAAAATTTCGTGCAGGCGATCAACGCGCTGGAATCTTTCCAATTCGGGGCGTTTACGACGGCGGCGCAAAAAACCGTTGCCGCCGATTCCAACTTTGCCATGGGGCATATGCTGATGGCGGCGACGCTTGGCCCGCAGCAGCGCCAAAAGCATCTGGATAAATTTGCCGCCCTGGCGCCCCAAGCCTCCACCGGCGAGCAGCTTTACCTGCAAGGCATGACCCATTTTTATAAAAATGAGGACGGCAAAGCGCTCGAGGCGTTTCAAAAACTCAGCAAAATGCTGCCGGAAGACCGCATGGTTTACATGATGCTCGGCAACGTGCATCGGCGCATGGGCAATTTAAGCGAGGCCATTGCCGCATTTGAAGCGGCCAACAGAATCGACGCGAGCCTGCCCCGCGCGTGGAGTTTTATCGGCGATTGCTATTTGCTGCAAGAAAAATACGACAAAGCGCGCATGCACTACAAACAAGTGGCCGACAAGGTCGATCCGGATGCCTCACCATTTGGGCCATTTTTCGGGCAAATTTGGGCCGATCTTTATGAAGGCAAACCGGATCACGCGCTGCAAATCCTCGATGAATATTTGGACCGCTACAATCGCAACGGCGCCGCGCAGGGCTTCCCGCCGGTGTGGATTTGGAATCACAAGGGCCGCATCAATTTGGAATTTGGCCGCGCCGCAGAAGCGTTGCGCTGCTACGAGATTGGCTACAAATCCGTGCCGCCCACTTCCGCCACCCAGGTCGACAGCATTCAAAAGCTGGTGTGGCTGGGCCGCTTGCACCACGGCCGCGCACGGTCGCTCGCCAAAATCGGCAAGCACGAAGAAGCCTGGAAGATTGCCGAAGGCGTCAAAAAGATGATTGAAGACGGCGGCAAGGAAGGCGAGCAGTACTGGCCGGCGTATCACTACCTGGCCGGATACCTCAAGCTGGAAAGCGGCGACTCTAAAGCGGCCGTTGAGCATTTGAAGCAAAGCAACCTCGACGATCCGTTTCACAAATTGCTGCTCGCCCGCGCCAGCTTGAAAGTGGGCGACAAGGCGCAGGCGTTCAAATTGAGCGAAGAAATCGTGAAATTCTCCACGAACAACATCGAGCGCGCGCTTTCCTATCCCGAAGCGAAAAAGATAATCGCGATGAACGCTTCCAATTGAGAGCTTGTGATTTGCAAGGTGACGGCAAAACACAAGCCTCCTGCCCGGAAATTTCCTTTCATAAAAAAAGGCGTAGCCGATTGGCCTGCGCCTTTTCCATTTTTACCAAAATTCAATCACGATCACTTTGCTCAGGACTGTTCGAGGCTTTGACGGGCAATCGCATTGAGAGCCGGCCGGATCGGATATTTGTTGGAAATTGCGACAAATGGATCAAGCTCGTGTTGCGAATACGAGCATAAGATTTCCATTCTGTGCAGCGGCCCCAGTCGCGGTTGTAATCGCGCTTACGCCAGGGCTTTTTCCAGCGGCGTATAGGGGAGGTCGAATGCTTCGGCCACGCCTTTATACGTCACCATGCCATGAACGACATTGACGCCGTAAGCCAGCGCCTGGGATTTGCGCACGCCGTCGGGATAGCCACGATTGGCGAGCTGGATCGCGTAGGGCAACGTGGCATTGGTCAGCGCAAAGGTCGAGGTCATGGGCACGGCACCCGGCATATTCGACACACCGTAATGCACAATGCCATCGACTTCGTAGGTGGGCTTGTCATGTGTTGTGGGGTGAATCGTTTCCACGCAGCCGCCCTGATCGACCGCAACATCGACGATTACCGAGCCTTTTTTCATGCCCGAGAGCATTTCACGGGTGATGAGATGCGGGGCTTTCGCGCCCGGAATGAGCACACCGCCAACAACCAGATCCGCATCCGCAATGGCTTTGCGGATGTTGGCGGGATTCGACATTACGGTTTGCACGTTCTTCGGCATGACATCATCGAGATAGCGCAACCGATCGAGACTCAAATCGAGAATGGTCACATGCGCGCCGAAGCCCGCAGCGATCTTTGCGGCATTGGTGCCGACTACGCCGCCGCCGATAATCGCAACATTGGCCGGCTCAACGCCCGGCACGCCGCCGAGCAAAATGCCAACGCCGCCCTGCAATTTCTCCAAGCATTTCGCGCCCGCTTGAATCGACAAGCGGCCCGCAACTTCACTCATGGGGATCAACAGCGGCAGGGCCTTGTTCTCGGTTTGCACGGTCTCGTAGGCAATCGCGACGCATTTCGATTTGATCACGGCTTCCGTTAACTCGCGCGAGGCGGCAAAATGGAAATAAGTGAAAATGATCTGGCCCTCGCGCAGCATGGGATACTCCGAGGCCAGCGGCTCTTTCACTTTCATGATCATGCCGGCATCGCGATAGATTTGCGCGGGGTTTGCAATAATCGTTGCGCCGGCGCGACGATAATCCTCGTCCTGAAATCCGCTGCCCCGACCGGCATCCTTCTCCACCAAAACCTCGTGACCATTCGCTTTCAGCAACTCCACCCCCACTGGAATCAACGCCACCCGATTCTCGTTCGGTTTGATCTCTTTGAGAACGCCGATAACCATTTCCATCCTCCCTGAGCTAGGTGAGCTTGTGAGCGCCATTTCACAAGAGTATCGCATGCTCAATCCTCAAGAGCGATCAGCAATGCGGCAAACAGCAGCGAGAATCAAGCAGCGGTGGAAAGTTCCACTCTCTTCTTTTTGATGATACCTGGTTTGGGCATAAACATCACGACGACGGCAACAAAGCCTTGCGGCTGAGCCGCAATTTTCCATCCGGTGCAACTTCGATCAGCTTCACCGTGACTTCATCACCGAGCTTCAACACATCTTCCACGCGCGCGATGCGGCGATGATCGATTTGCGAGATATGCAGCAAACCTTCGCGGCCCGGCATAATTTCGACAAACGCGCCGAATTCCTTAATGCCCTTCACCGTGCCTTGATAGACGGCGCCCACCTCGGGCTCCGCCACCATGCCCTGAATAATGGCCTTGGCTTTGTTGCAAGCCTCGGGATCGACGCCCGCAATCGTGACAACGCCGCTGTCATCAATGTCAATCGTGGTGCCCGTGCGTTCGGTGATATCGCGAATTGTTTTGCCGCCCGGGCCGATAATCAAGCCGATGCTGTCGGTCGGAACTTTGACCGTCAGGATGCGCGGTGCATACGGTGAGAGCTCGGGCCGTGAAGCGCTCAGCGTCGCATTCATGATGCCAAGAATGTGCAGGCGCGCGATGCGGGCGCGTTCCAGCGCTTCGGCCATGATCGCCGCAGACATGCCTTTGATTTTGATGTCCATCTGACGTTCCGGCAACTTTGAAATCCATGTCGCCGAGATGATCTTCGTCGCCGAGAATATCCGTCAACACCACAGTGTTGCCGTTTTCTTTGATCAAACCCATCGCGATGCCGGCTACGGCTTCTTTAATCGGCACGCCGGCATCCATCAGCGCCAACGAACCGGAGCACACCGTCGCCATCGAGGAAGAGCCGTTCGATTCGAGCACATCCGCCACCACGCGCACGGTGTAGGGAAATGTGCCTTCATTTGGCATCACAGGCTTGAGCGAGCGCTCGGCCAAATTCCCGTGACCAATCTCACGGCGGCCCGGCCCACGGAACGGTCGAATTTCGCCGACGCTGAATGGCGGGAAATTATAATGCAGCATGTAGCTTTTGTAAAACTCGCCTTCCAGCTCGTCCATCTTTTGTTCATCGACCTTGGTACCCAGAGTCACCGCGGCGAGTACCTGGGTTTGACCGCGCGTGAACAGACTGGTGCCATGCACACGCGGCAACACGCCCACTTCGCAAGTAATCTGGCGAACGTCCTGCGGCCCGCGGCCATCGAGGCGGCGTCCCTTCTCGATGATCATTTTGCGCACAAGTTGTTTTTCAATTTTGTGAATAAGCTCTTGTGCGATGATTTCACTTTCCGGGTAATCAGGCTGCAAAGTTGCGAGAGTGTTCTTATAAAGCTCTTTCATGCCGTTGCGGCGCGTTTGCTTATCCGTTTCCAGCAGCAACTCGCCGAGCGGCGGCACGATCATGTCTTTGAGGCGCGCTTCCAGGCCATCGGGCAACGCCGGCGGCGTAAATTCGCGCTTGGGCTTGGAGGCTTCTGCAGCAACGGCTTTTTGCACTTGAATAAGCTGAGCTGCAACGTTCTGCCCAAACGCCAGCGCTTCCACCATTTCAGCTTCGCTGATTTCCTGCGCTTCGCCTTCAACCATGAGTATCGAATCTTCGGTGGCGGCAATCACGAGATCGAGATCGCTTTGCGCCAGCTCTTCATGCGTGGGATTGGCAACGAGCTTGCCGTCGAGGCGGGCAACCCGCACGCCCGCAATCGGGCCTTCCCACGGAATGCCGGACAACAAAATCGCCATGGAAGCCGCGGAAATGCCGAGCACGTCGGGATCATTCGCTTTATCGGCGGAGAGCACCGACACCATCACTTGCACTTCACACTTATAATCTTCAGCAAAGAGCGGCCGGACGCCGCGATCGATCAAGCGCGCAGAGAGTACTTCATTCTCCGAGGGCTTGCCCTCGCGCTTGAAAAAGCCGCCGGGAATTTTTCCAGCAGCAAATGCCTTTTCACGATAATCAACGGAGAGCGGAAAAAAATCCTGGCCTTCGACGGCTTCTTCAGCGCCAACGACGGTCGCCATGACAATCGTGTCGCCAAGCTGCACCCAGCACGCGCCATCGGCCTGCCGTGCGACGCGACCGGTTTCAATCGCGAACACTTTCCCGTTTAATTCAGTTTCCTTGCGACAAACCATGCGGAAAACTCCTCTTGTTTGAATTCACCCAGTTCGCTTCAGTGTACATCAGCCGGCTCATGTCGTCTTTTGTACAACTGCAACATCGGGCATCATAAGTTCATATGTTTAGCGGCGCAGGCCGAGATCACTGATGATTTTGCGATAGCGTTCGATATTCGAATTGGCGAGATAATTCAGCAGCCGGCGGCGCTTGCCCACCATCTTCAACAGGCCCAAACGCGAATGATGATCCTTCTTATTGGTTTCAAGATGGGTCGTCAAATTATTGATGTTGGTCGTCAACAGGGCAATCTGAACTTCGGCTTTGCCGGAATCGCTGGCGCTGGCGCCGAACTTTTGCACGATTTCTGCTTTTTGTGCATTGGTTAATGACATTGCAACATTCTCCTCAAGGGGTTAGCTTTTGATATTGATTCGCTTGATCGTTGTTAAAATGGCAAAATTTTAATTCAACCGCAAGGGGCGTGTTGTGATATTTGTGTTACGGCCCGCCAAGCTCGGCTTGCACAACGCGCAGGCTGGCCTCGCGGTCGGCGCGCAACTGAGCAATCAGGTCCGGGATAGCGTCAAATTTTTTCTCGTCACGCAAGCGCGCGATGAAATGCAAATCCAGCCGCTGCCCGTAAATGTTGCGATCAAAATCCAGCAGATGCACTTCCAGGGTGCGCGCCGTGCCTGCAAACGTCGGGCGTACACCGATATTCATCATGCCGCCGAATTTTTCTCCGGACAATTCTGCGACGACGGCATAAACACCGTTTGCCGGAATCAGCTTGTCGGGGTTCAGCGGCTGTAAATTCGCAGTCGGAAAGCCGATGTGTTTGCCGCGGCCCTCGCCCGCCACGACTTTGCAAGCGAGTTGATAGCTGCTTGCCAGCCAGTCGTTTGCCTGTGCCATTTCGCCGCGCAGCAACGCCTGGCGAATCTGTGTGCTGCTGACAACCGTATCGCCGGTTTGATACGGCGGCAATTCCCGCACGGCAAATCCCAGTTCCCGCCCGAGAGCCGTCAACGTGGCGACGTCGCCTTCACGGTTCTTGCCGAAGCCGTGATCATGGCCAATGACGATCGCCTGCATTCCAATTTTATGATAGAGAATATCGCGTACGAATGTCGCGGACGGCGTCTGTGAAAACTCCAGCGTGAACGGAATCACCACGACGCGATCAATGCCAATCTCACGCAGCAACGCGACTTTTTCTTCGGCGCTGGTTAAAATTTGCAGCGGCGGCTGGCCGCTTTTTTTGAGCACAAGCTGCGGATGCGGCTCAAACGTAACCACGGTTGTGCTGCCGGCTCTTGCCCGCGCTTCTTCTTGCAAGGCCGCCAGAATGAGTCGATGTCCGCGGTGCAGGCCGTCGAACGATCCCACAGTCACCACGCTGCGGGCCTCCCGCTTCACCTGCTCGATGCCAAAGCATTCCACTGTTGGCATATTCAATCCGTCAATCGTTTGATGAAGTCCTCAACTGTCAAGCTTTGAGCAAGCGTATACGGTCCGATGCGTGTGCGTCGCAGGGTTTTGAGATATGCGCCGCAACCGAGATCGTTTCCAATATCGCGCGCGAGACTGCGCACGTAAGTGCCGCGCGAGCAGGCCAGCCGGATTGTCACTTCCGGAAGCTGCACGGCAATGATATCTAGAAAATGAACAGTCACCGGCCGCGGTTCAAGCACCAGGCTTTTGCCGGCGCGCGCCAGCTTATACAGCCGCTGACCGCCTTGCTTCAAAGCGGAAAACGCCGGCGGCTGCTGCATGAGGGATCCACGGTAACGCGCCATCACCTCTTCAAGCTGTTGCCGCGAAAACTCCGGCACCGGCCTGGTTGCGACAATCTTACCCGCAACGTCATGAGTATCCGTTTCCGCGCCGAGTTCGAGTACGCCCTCATATTCCTTGTCAAGCGTCATCAATTGCTCGACTTGTTTGGTGGCGCCGGCAAAACAAATCAACAAAACACCGGTGGCAAAGGGATCCAGGGTGCCGGCGTGCCCGACTTTTTTGATGCGCGTAGCGTAGCGCAGTTTATTCACCACATCGAACGACGTCCAGCCGGCAGGCTTGTTGATATTCCAAATCATGCCGGCGGCAAGCTCGGCTTTTGAAATGACGGGCACAGTGGCATTTGACGGCAACGCAGTCATCACGACAATCCCAGCTACCTTCGAGAACGTTCCACAACTACGTCGCTTCCGGCGGATTTGTTGGAAAGGCCTGCTTCAGCAATTGCTCGATACGATCGGCATAATCCAGTGTGTCGTCGTAAACAAATTGCAAATCCGGCGCGCGGCGCAAATCCATGCGGCGGCCGGTTTCGGTGCGCAAGAATCCGGCGGCGCGTGACAATCCTTCGAGCGTCTTCTGCCGTTCGGCGTCCGTTCCCAGCATACTGAAATACACGCGTGCGTTTCGTAAATCATCGGAAAGGGCGACCCGGGAGATCGTGATCCGCCCCACGGCCGGGTCCTTCAACTGGGTGGAAATAATCTCACTGAGGATTTCACGCAGCAACGAAGCGACTCGAGTTGCGCGTTTGTGTGCCATAATCTTTCTATCGGATGTGAAACAGCGCCCGGCGCTTCAATACACTTCAATCGTATGGCCGAGCACTTCCAGACGATCTTCCTGATACAGCAATTCGAGTATTTTATTGAACGTTTGGTCAACGAACTTTTGCTCGTTGGTCACCAAGGCCAGGCCGAGCAGCCCGCGCTGCCATAAGTCGTTGTTGCCGACTTCCGCAACCGAGACGTTGAATTTGTTCTGAATCTTGGTTTTGATGCTGCTGAGCACAAACCGCTTGGCTTTGAGAGAATCGCTGTCGGGCAGCATGATTTCAATTTGACAAACGCCCACAAACATTTTTGACGCCATATTTCGCCAGGACTCAATCAAGCGGCTGCCGCCAGTGTACGTTTTGTTTTTACGATCTGGAAGCTTTCCAAAACATCGCCGACATGAATGTCATCATAACCTTCCAATTTGATGCCGCATTCAAAACCGGCGGCAACTTCACGAACGTCGTCTTTGAAGCGTTTCAACGAAGCAATCTTGCCTTCGAAAATCAGCTTGTCGTTGCGATAAAGCTTGACGTTATCGCTGCGATGCACCTTGCCGGTTTGCACGTAACAACCGGCGACGGTTCCGGCTTTCGGCACTTTGAAGGTTTCGCGCACGGCAATCGAGCTGGTAATCTCTTCGGAAATTTCCGGCTCCAGCATGCCTTCGAGCGCGGCCTTGACGTCATTAACGGCGTCGTAGATAATTTTATAGCTGCGAATATCGACGCTCTCGCGTTCGGCAATCTCGCGCGCTTGTTGCGTTGCGCGCACATGAAAACCGAAGATCACGGCATCCGAGGCCGCCGCCAGCAACACATCCGTTTCCGAAATGCCGCCCACGCCTTTGTGAATGACGTTGACCGCCACTTCATTGGTGGAGAGCTTGAGCAAGGAATCGCTCAATGCTTCAACCGAGCCATCAAAATCGGCCTTGACGATCGCGCGCAATTCCTTCACTTCGCCTTCTTTGATTTTCTTCGAAAGCTGGTCGAGCGTGATATGTTGCGTCTTGCGGAATTCTTGCGCCCGCTTGAGCTGCTGGCGCTTGAGACTGATTTCCCGCGCTTCGAGTTCGGAATTCATCACGACCAATGTATCCCCTGCGCTTGGCACACCGGAAAAGCCAACGACGCGCACCGGTTTCGAAGGTGGCGCTTCGTGCAAGCGGCGACCTTGTTCGTCATACATCGCGCGCACCTTTCCGTGAAAATGGCCGGCAATGTAAGGATCGCCGACGCGCAGCGTTCCGGTTTGCACTAAGACCGTGGCCACCGGACCTTTGCCCTTGTCCAATTCGGCCTCAATCACAACGCCGCGGGCGTGGCGTTTGGGATTGGCTTTGAGGTCGAGAATATCGGCTTCCAACAAAACCAATTCCAACAAATGATCGACGCCAACGCCGGTTTTGGCAGAAAGCTCGGCTGATTGATATTTACCGCCCCAACTTTCCACCAAAATGCCGTGCTGTGAAAGTTGCTGTTTGATGGTATCCGGATTCGCGTTCGGTTTGTCAATTTTATTGATGGCGATGACAATTGGCACGCCCGCCGCGCGCGCGTGACTAATGGCCTCGAGCGTTTGCTGTTGCACGCCGTCATCTGCCGCCACCACCAGCACGACGACATCCGTCGCTTTCGCGCCGCGCGCTCGCATGGCGGTAAACGCCTCGTGGCCGGGCGTGTCCAGAAACGAGATCAAGCGCCCGTTGAATTCAACTTCATACGCGCCGATATGCTGCGTGATGCCACCGGATTCGCGCGAGACGATATTGCTCTCACGAATATAATCCAGCAACGAGGTTTTACCATGATCGACGTGACCCATGATGGTCACCACCGGGGGCCGGCTTACCAAATCCTGCGGATCATCACCTTCGACTTTCTCTTCCAGCGTTTCGGTGCCATATTCTTGTACAATCTCGGCATCGAAGCCGAACTCATCGGCGACCGTGACGATGGTGTCCGCGTCCAAGCGCTGATTGATCGACACGATAATGCCGAGAGCGATGCACTTGCGAATGACTTCACTGGGATCGACTTCCATTAACTTGGCAAGATCGGAAGCCGAGATAAACTCCGGCACGCTAAGCTTGTTTTCATCTTCTGCCACAAGCTCGCCATCTTCGGTGTGGATGCGACGGCGCCGGGCTTTGGGCTTACCGCCGCCCTCCATCGCCGCAAGCGTCTGGCGAATCGACTCTTCGATCTCTTGATCGCTGATTTTGCGCTTTTTCTTTTTCTTGCCCTTGCGTACCTGGCCGCGATTTTCTTCTTCACGCGTTTGGAGCGGATGACGCGCCTTCTCTCTCGCGCGATCTTTCACGTCCGCCACAACGCCTTCCCCCTCGAGCGGCGCTGCCTTGTCTTTCTTTTTCCGGCGTCTGCGCTTCTTGCGTTTCTTGGCTGCTTCGCTGGTTTCTTCCGAAGCTTTTTCGTCTTTCGCGGTCGGTGCAGGCGTTGTGACGACAGTCACCTTCGACACCGGCGGTTCCGCGTGCGTGTGCGGCGCGGTCGGATGGAGATCTTCCTCAGGAATCAACGAGACGATCGTTTCCTGCAACGTCGGCACATGCTTGGGTTCAAGGCGTGCTTCGACTGGAGCAGAAGCCGGTCCAACGTCCACGGGCTTGCCGTCAACCGGCTTGGCCGCTGTTCTTCGCCGCACCGGTTTACGCGCGGTGGTTTCGGCCGTCGCCGCTTCTTTTTCTTTCGCAGATTCCCGCGGGGAGCGCTTTTCCATCAACTTGGTGGCGACGCGCATGCGTTCTTCCAAATCATGCCGCGCCTTGGCGCGCTCTTTCTCCTCCTCAAGCTTTTTGTCGCGAATTTGCTTGCGGAATTCGTAGTCGGCATCTTTCTTGACAGGTTCCTTTTTGTATTTCCGCAGAACCTGTTCATACATCTCATCGGTCAAGGCAGTCATCGGGCTTTGCACGGAAAAATCCAACTCCGTTAAAAAACCGATGAGGGCCTCGTTGGAGATATTGAACTCCTTCGCGACTTGATGCACTCTACGTTTTGTCGTCACTACCATACCCTATGAATTAGAAGCTAATTTGTGAAATGCTGTTGTGATTCTGCTGATGCACCGCGCAATATAAAAACAATAAAACTATCGCCAGTGTTGCTTTTGTGTTACGCGTTGGCGGAAGCCGGCTCGTTGCGTGATTCGTTGTCTTCAGACTCCTCTGCTGCAACCTCCGCTGTTTCGGATTCCTCCTCTTCCGAGGTGGATTCCTCTTCTGCGATTTCTTCGTCTGCGCCATGGATTTCATTATCCGAGGCTTCACTGTCTTCAGCGGCTTCGTCCTCCCCCGCGTCAGCCGCATCTTCAGAGGCCTCGACTTCGCCGCCGTTGACCAAGGTCCAGATTTTAAGCGCGGTTTTCTCGCCGATGCCTTTGATATTTCTCAAACCCTGCTCGCCGATTTCCAAAACATCACTCACCGTTTCGAGTCCGGCATCTTTCAATTTGCCCAACATCGCCTGGCTCAAGCCATCAATATTATCGATCGGCGTCTCCTTGCCGCGCTGCTCTTCGATCATCTTGCGATATTCGGATTCCTTCATGATCTCGATTTCGACGCCGGTTAACTTGCTGGTCAGGCGGCGATTTTGACCGCCGCGGCCAATGCCGAGAGACACTTGATCATCCGGCAACACGGCCACCGCGCGATTGTTCGGCTCATCCACCAGCACGCGCACCGGCTTGGCCGGGCTTAACGCGCGCGTAATAAACACTTCTTTGTCATAACTCCACGGAATAACGTCGACTTTTTCGTTATTCAACTCTTTGCTGACGGATTGAATGCGAATACCTTTCATGCCCACACAGGCGCCCACAGCATCGATGCGCTTGTCGTTTGACGACACCGCAATTTTCGAGCGTTCGCCAGGCTGGCGCGCCACCGCTTTGATTTCAATGATGCCGTCGTAAATTTCCGGCACTTCCAGCTCGAATAATCGCACTAAAAATTTAGGATCGCTGCGTGAGACGATGATTTCGGGGCCGCGGCTGGTGCGCCGCACCTCCTTCACCAGAGCGCGGATATTATCGCCGCGGCGATAGCGTTCGTTTTCAATCTGCTCTTTTTTGGGAAGGACGACTTCTGTACGATCAACATTAACAAAAACGTCGCCGCGGCTGATCTGGCGAATATCGCCCATCACAATCTCGCCGAGGCGCGTTTCAAACTCGTCCGAAATCGCCCGCTTCTCTTCATCGCGTATGCGTTGATTGAGATTTTGCTTGGCCGAGGTGATCAAACGCCTGCCAAAGGTTACAGGATCGATGATGACGAGAAATTCATCGCCCGGCTCAAGATCCGGCTCGGTCATGCGCGCCGTCTCGACATCGATTTCGCGCACCTCGTCGGTAACATTTTCGACGATGACTTTGGTTTGATGAACCTCGATCTCGCCTTTATCCAAGCTGACGTAGACGTCGAAATTGTCGGTCGTGCCGTATTTCTTCTTAATCATTCCCATCACGGTGGAATGCACGATCTCCGTCAACTGTTCCTTGTCGATATTCTTCTCTTTGATCAATTGCGAGAAGGCTTCCGCAATTTCGCTTTTCATGGTGCTACCATCCTAATTGATTACCACTTAATGATCACTTTGCCATAGTCGATTGCCGGGAAGGGAATCGTGAGTGTACCCGGGGTTGTTTCTAGCGACACGCCCGCGTCGCTCACTCGCTCGATCACACCTTCTGTTTCTTTGGTTTCATTTTTATCGTGATACCGCAGGTGGACGGCCCGCCCCAGATTTCGTTGAAAATCCCGCGGCGTTCGCAACGGGCGGTCAATGCCAGGCGATGAGACTTCCAAGCGATACCGGCCGGGCATGACATCTGTCGTGTCTAGCGCATCGCCAATTGCGCGGTTCACAGCCGCGCACGTTTCAAGTTTGACGCCGCCGTCAGCATCCACGATGATGCGGACGACCATATTCGCCTTGCTGCCCTTCAGCTCAACCTCGATCAGATCAACACCGAACTGCTGTGTCACAATCGGTGTAATGATCGGCAGCAAGCGCTCACGCAAATGCTCCATGAACGATGCCCTGAATTCGATTCAACTACCCCCAACAACAAAAAAGTGGGTCTTTTGAACCCACTTCGAAACCGCGTCAAATATAGTGATCACTTGTCCCAATAGCAAGCGCTTTTTCTGGGCAGGGCTTTGACTCAGCTCAGGAGCGCAACTCAGCCTGTAGCATTTTCGCGTCTTCCTCAAACTTCGATTTCGGGTGTTTTTCCAGCAACTGCGCCAATACCCTGTGCGCGGCCTCCGCCTGGTTGGCAAGCTGGTAACAACGCGCCGCATGCATCAACAACTCGGGAACGCGATAACTGTTATGATAATCTTTCGCCGTCTTTTCGTAAAGCTTCGCGGCCTCGGCATAATTGCCGCGTTCATCAAACGTGGCGGCAATGCCGGCTGCCGCCGCGGCACTCAAAATGGGGTCGCTGCCGTAATCATCCAGATAAGCCTTGTAATATTTCTCGGCAAACTCGAATTCCTTCTTTTGCATGAATGCATTCGCGAGATAAATCGTGCCGGTCGCCGCGCTCGGCGTTCCACCGTGGTTGTTCACGAGTTTTACGAGCGAATCTATCGCGGCGCTGTAGAGTTGAGACTCGTAAGCGCTTTTGCCGTGCGCCAGCAATACTGAAGCCTCTTGCTCCTTCTGCTGGGTGTCGTAGTTATACCAAACAATAATCGCGATCAGAGCGGCAAGCGCGCCCAGCCCGATCAGAATTTCACGGACGTGATGGGTGAGATAATCGGTGGCCTTGAACCACGCGATCACAAGCTTGTCTTGCTTTAATTCCCGTTTGCTCAATTTCTTTTGAGGTTTTAACATCGCTTTTTGATCCTTGAGAGGTTCGTTCACTTCAGGATTATGAATGACGTCGTTCTTTGCCAGATTAGATCAGAGTGCCCCTAGCAGGATTCGAACCTGCGACACAAGGTTTAGGAAACCTCTGCTCTATCCATTACTGAGCTATAGGGGCGGAATTGATTTTTATCAATTTGCGCTGTCCGGATTCTGGTTCGCCATTCGAACACTGTAGTGATTTTGCAGCATTTTTCAGGCATTCGATTCCAGCAAGCTTGTTGACCGCCATTTGCCGATGATCCGGCGCGAGATGCGTGTAACGCATCACCATGTCGAGCGATTTCCAACCGCCCAGTTCCATGACCGTGTAGGGATCAACACCCAGCTTCATCAAGTGGCTGGCAAATGTGTGTCGCATGGCATGCGGAGATGCCGGCGCGATCCCCGCGCGCTTGCATGTATTCTTAAACGCCTTGTTAATCCGGTAAAACGGCTTGCCCTCTGCGTTGGCAAACACATGCGGACTTTTCCGTTCAAGAGTCTCGAGCACGCTAATCACCACTGGGTTCATTTTCACTTTACGGTATTCATCGGTCTTCGATTCCTCAACCGTGATGTAGCCGTTAATGAAATCGACCTGGGGCCACTTGAGCGAGAGTAGCTCGCTGATCCTCAATCCCGTGTTGATCCCGACGAGAAAAATTGCCTTCATCCGGCTGCTGCTTACCTCGAGGAACTTTTCTATCTCTTCCTCGGGAAACCAGCGGAAATTCTTCCTGGGTTCTTTGAAGAACGCCACACCCTTGACCGAATTGGAATCAAGATATCCCCACTTGATCGCGAGGTTGAACATTCTTTTCAAACACGCGACCTCGCGGTTGACGGTCGAGCCCTTTACTTCCTTGACGCGTTTCTTTTTGTACTCCTCGACATCAAGACTTGAAATGTCCACAATGTCTTTCGAGCCCATGAATGTCGTAAGGTGCCCAGCAAGAACCACGTCTCGTTTGTAGCTCCGCTTGTGAGCTTTCGACCAGTCCAGGAATTCGGATGCAAGTTCCTGAAGCGGCATTCGCCGCTTGACTTTCAGGTTGACCTGATCCCGCAACAGATCAATCTTTTTCGCCTCGGCGATCTGCCTGGCCAGGGTTTTGTTCAGCGCTTTGGTGCTTCCGCTGATCCGCCGGCCATGCACCGTGAAAGAATAGTACCAGTAAGGACTGCCGTGTCTACGATAGATTCCCACGGTAGCCTCCTTTCTGGCAATTTGAAAATATAGAAAAAGAATCTCGATCTTGCAACACTTTTTAACCCACACCGTAACTCTTGTTATAGTGCCCGTCGATCCAGGCGTCGATTTCTTTTCGGTCAAAGCGGATGGTTTTCTTGCCGAAGCGTTTGAACGGAATTTGTTTTTTCTCCACCATTGCGTACACACTCGACACCGAAAGACTCATGTATCGGGCGAGTTCCTTAACGGAGAACAAGCGAGGCTCTATTTTTAGTTTGGCATCCATGATCCGTACTCATTGCTGCCTTGAATCTTCCCGTTCCGCATCACATTGCTTAATCAGCGCGAGCAGCTCCTGCTCGCCTGCCTCACGATCCGCGAAGAATTTCCTGAACTCCCGTTGTTTTTTCCCCAGCTCCCGCGTATACGGAAGCCGCTCGTGAGCTCCCCAGATTTCAGCGGCCCTCTTCAGGAAGCCTTGGATGTCCGCCTGGCCAAATCTTGTCCGCAGCGTTTTCAATAGTTCAAGATTGCCGTTTTGATTGTTGAGCTGCGTTTCAGGGTTGTTCCGATTCTCTCTTTTGGGAGCACCAGCCAACAAGGAAAGCAGAACGATACCGGCCTCCACACTGATCACGATGAGAATGCTCACGATTTTCTTGGCTCGCAATTCAGTCACGTTCCACAACTCTTGGATGGCCGCGGTTGTTGTCTTGGAGCCGTGCGGGGAAGAATCGAGGGGCTCCAGCTCAAGATCAAGCATGGCAGCATTGCGCTCGATCCAGGCCGCTTTGTCCTGCGCCGGGGTCGTGTGCAAGAATAGGTCGCGTTCCTGCCCAAGGCGGTCGCGTTTATTGGTCAATTGCTCAGCGCGATTTCTCCAAAATTTGGAATCCGGGTTCAATGCCAGGCCGCGATTGCACCGGTCGAGTTGCTGATCCAGGTCCTCGATCTCGCGCGTTTTCTCGGTAGCGTATGTTCGTTTGATGAGAGCGATACGACGTGCGATTTCGCTTTCAAACGGGTTCATTTCTTCCGCATGGCGCTTGATGATGCCGGCCTGAAAACTGGTGAGGGACGCAAAAACGCACGTTATGGTTACCAAACCATAGATAGGTATGGCCAGCGCCTTCACCGACCACCCATGAGCCACTAATGACCACAGGCATGCTAGCCTGAGAGCTTCGAAGACGATGCAACAAAGCATCGCTGTGGCTATGCCAAAAAGTGCGTGGTAAAACTCAAACCCGGCAGTGACACTGATAAGCGTCAAGCCCACGGCGGCGGCACGGAAAGTATATTCAGTTAGCCGACTCATCTCGATTTGGCGATCCCTATCTGTCCGCAAAGACCATCTGTTCACTTCTCCTGCTATCCGTAATCCAGGTTCATTTTTCTCAGGACGCCGTCTGTTTTGGCCGAAGAAAGCTAAAGCAGCGCTGCTTGGCAAAATTCGTCATCGGTTTTTGGAGCGACATATCCGAGGTACCGCAAAGGGGAGATGTCTGTGTTTTGCTGTTGATAGTTCTCCAATCCAACCCAATTATACCACAATCACTTTTCGAGTTGAATATCCCCAAGCCGCGTCCGCGTTCATGCCAAGTTTACGATACGTTTGCTTAACATTTTCCCATGCTTGTTGTACCGTTGTCTGGCATTGAGGAACAGCTTTCGTCTATTCAGTTCAATCAAAATCTTGTCCCTGGTGTTCGAGAAACCATATTTCATCATCGAGCTCAGTGGCTCGCTGATAATTGCCGGTCACAATCAGGTGGTCACGTTCTGCCGTCAGGTGTATGATTTCGTCTCTGGTGTCCGTGTCATACCCATAAGTTCGGTATGGGAAAAAACTGTATGGTTCTAGCCGTGACTGGCCAAACGGCGAAGCGATTTTGAAATCCCCAGCATTCACAAAATTCCTGCTCTGGTAGTCATAGTAGTAAAGCTGGTCGGCAGTAACTGTCGCGCCCCACTTTCCTTCGCTTGACAGAATGATCATGGCTTTGTCCCGATAAAACCGCAGTTCCGAGCTTTCGTCTCGGTAGAAGTAAAGCCTGGTTGCTTTGTTCGTCTCTTTGTTGGTTTCAAGACAGACAAAAGCAGCTGTGCCGAACGCGTCAATCGTGGTTTTGCGCTTGGTGAGGTAAAGGGCAAATTCCCAGGCCAAGGCTTCTGAGTCATTGCTTTTACTCGTTCCTTTTTCAATACTTTGATAGGTTATGCCCTGCTTGCCGTGCTGTGTCCTAAGTTCGTCGTCGTTCCAGATTATGCCGTTGTGGGTGAAATAGAGTCTCCTGCGGTCAATGCTGAGGACGAATGGGTGCGTGCCAGGCAGGGTATTTTTCGTGCTGGTCGGCAAGCGATGATGCAAGAGTATCTCGTCATACACGTTTGCTTCAAGCTGCGCGAGCAAGCCTTTTTCATCCAACGCTCGGTGGGTAGCAACATTGTGCTTGTCGAGTCCAACAAAGCCATAGCCTTCCATGCCACGCGCTTTCTGGTTCAGGTACATCAATTTGATCAGGCTGTTCACCGGCGTTTTGTCCTTCAAATTTTTCGCATAGATGATTCCGCACATACTTTTCAGAACTGCTTGATCGCCGTAAAAAGCTCTGGCGATAACATGGCTGGATTTAAGGACTTGATGTCATTCAGAACTCTTCGACCTTTTTCCGAGAGCAGATAGTCAAGCTCTTGCCAGAGTCGCGCTCTGCCTGCTCTTGTGCTGAACACGGAGGTCAGGGGTCTATGGAATCCGGCGCATTGCTTCCGTAACAGACCATCAGATTTCTCGAGAGTGAGAGCTTCGCCGATCTTGACCGTCTTAGTCGGATCGGCGGTATAGTATTTGAGTGTTTTCACGATAACGCGGAGAAATTCGAATATTCGATTTGGATCGTTGTAGCACGGATCGAAAAGGCGATACTCAATACAGGTGTCTTGATGCGTATATATCGCCGTATGCTTGTGATCAGATGAAACGAGCAGCTCGCGGAAGCCGAACCCGCGCGTTTCGTCTCCTGCGCTGCCCAAATACACGAGGCCAAATAGCAATTTGCTCACTTCCTTCTTGAAGTTTGCAATTTTCAGAGAGTCGAGTTTTCGCGTCCGCGGATAAAGATAGCCTTCAAGCAAAGTGATATGCATTCCTGCGTTGTTTGTGTCATAGTTGCCAAAGTGGAGGCAGGTTTCCTTAAATGCTTTGATGATTCCTGGCAAATCGGCGATGTGGTCAACGCGGAGCGTCAAGGTGCACTCGGTGTCAACGCTTCCGTCTTTGTAAACTTCGAGGTATTTGAGATGGTTAGCCAATTTATCAAGCTCACGCTTCAATCTTCCCTTGAAGTCTGCGTAATAGCTGTCTGAACAAGAGCTGTCTTGCATATCGTGCTCATCGTCATAGTTTTCTCCGCAGTTCGAACAAGTGCCATATCCAGAGGGGTCAACATCGGCTTCCAGCTCGATTTTAAGGTATGGGAATTTGGATCGTAAAAACGCATGCTTTAATTGTTCCGGTGTCATAGGGTTGTAACTGCCGGGCCTTGCCTGTATTCCCGATTTGGTGTAAAATGAGAATACAGAAGCGAGGCCTACATAGCTTATTAAGTTTTGCGACTTTGCGGTTATGTCCCGCTTCTTTTTATTTGACGTCAGAATCATATCCATATATACCCTGTATACCTGTTAGGGCGCTCGTGCATTTTGTCCTGCATCGTCCATGTTCTCTTCCCTGCTTTTTTGCTCCACGACCTTGTAGGTGACGTTGGGGTTTGCGTTCCACTCGAGATAGATTTCCCCGCTGTTGATAACTCGCATCGTGCCAGCCTTAAGCCAGATTGTTTTTTGTGCGCCGCTGGTGCTGTAAGTCTTGGGTGTGATAATGCTGTATGTCTTTTTCATAGGCGTTTTTGCTTTAAAATCCTGTAATCCTAAAGACCTTTAGGGGTGAAGCCTGTGGCAGTCTGTGGCAGTCTCACTCTCCTTCAAGCGTATCTACGGAATTCGAGCCGTGTGGAACGCCACAGTTGTGCTGTTCGGTGCTCTGCACTTCAGTCTTCTGAAACGATCTTGTTCACGCTCAAACTTCATCGACCCTGAGCGATGCAACCACGGTACTTTCAGCCGGAACATCCGCAAACTCGTCTGCCACTTCACGGACACAACTTACGGTATGCGTAATCAAACCTTCGTACAGCGGTTTGAGATTTTGTCCGCGAATGGAAATAACGTGGGTGGTGAAATAGACTACGATCGTTCCCGAGAGATCGAACTTGATCGCCGTCTTGTAGGAATACGGAAACGCCCAGTGATCGCCCGTGCGCAGGCACAGATCAAGCTCTACGGCGCGTTCCCGCTCTGTCGAAAACGCCTGCTGTGGGCGACTTACTGTTGCCGCTTGGCGCGTGCTATCGAGAATCTCTTTGTAGTTCATCGTCTCGCTCCTGGCCCGGCAGTACCGTTCGTACGCTGCCGTACTTTTCTAGAACCCGGGTCTTCGTTCGGTCATCGCGCAATGTCTCTTGCGCTGTTAATTGTTGCACCAAGTCTTGCGTGCGATAGCGAATCTTGCTGCCGTGCTGTTCTAATTCTAAAGCAGTCATACGGCTATCTGAGCGTGAAACCGCATCTTTTAGCTCTTGCTTATCATCGGTGTAGATGGTCACGCTTTCGCGTGCCCGGCTGGCGCTGACATAAAATTGCTGGCGACTTGCCGCGCCCAGCGAGATGGAACTCTGTGCAATGAGCACCCGGTCAACGCTCTTGCCTTGCGCCGCATGCGAAGTCAGGCAATAACCATAGTCGAGATTTCCGTAGTTGCGGTCGATCACCCAGCCATTGGTCAGCTTGATGTGGCCGTCCTGGGTAAAGCCGGCCACCGTGTAAATCGCGCCGTTGTGCAGTCGATGTTGTCGGTCCATGGTCGATCCGTTTTGGGTGACGCGAATCCGGTCACCCTTGGCAAGCGAGATGGTTTGCGCCTGATAGACTTGAAACCGCCGTGCTTGCTCAAGCGGTAGCAGCCTGGTTGTGCCATCAGGCTTTTGGACTTTGACCGATGCAGCGGACAGCCCGACAACCCGAACTTTCTCGCCAGCAGCAAATCCCGTGACATGGCGATGGAATTGCACAATCTGGCCAGTGTGAAACTGGTCAGCCTGCGTACGATCAGCTTCGGTCAGCATGAGGCTCTGTTGCTGCAGGAATCGCCGTTCTCTGTTGCCAAGAATCCCTTCTACCTGCAGTGCTTGCCGGATGTTTGTTGTCACGAGCTCGCCCTCATGATGAGTCGGCGAAATCACTAGCGTTTGTTTGCCCTGACTGAGCAATTGGACGTAATCGCTAGCCAATGTGCGGTACCGGCCGTTGTCACCGATCTCCTTGATCGACCCCAACTGTTCCAGCATTCGGAAGCCTTCTTCAACATTGCCCTTTGCCAAGAGCTTAACTGCTTCGCGGTACTGGCCGCGCTGCCGGCGAATGGTATTGACTTGGGCAAACTTGATTCCGGCGTAGCGCTCTAAAATGCGTTGAGCATCGCCGCGCTGGACGCTGTGGTGTTGTTGGGTATCGCCAGACAATATCACCCGTGCCTGGCAAACCTGCGCAACTTCAAATATTTGTTTCATGTCACGCGTGCTCAACAGACCTGCTTCATCAATCCAAATAACCTGACAACGAATCTGCTGCTGCATTTCTCTGCTTTGGAGTAGCGCAGCCACGGTCTCCGCATTTTCGAATCCTGCCTCCCGCAGAACACCACGCGAGGCCTCAGCAGAGGGCGCGAACGTGAACACTTTGGTGCCATGCGCTTCGATGGCGCGTACGGCTTCCATCATTAAAGCCGTCTTGCCGACGCCGGCAGCGCCGCGAATGCCGATGACGCGGTCTTGAGATGAGAGCACATGGTTGATCACAGCCACTTGTTCTTCTGAAAGTTGCTTGTTCACGTGCTGAAATGGTGCGGTAGCTAGCGCCCGGCATTGGCCACGACCAGATGCAGCAAACAGCGTCATCCAACGCTCTTCGCTGAGCACCGCATTGGTTGTACACATGGTCTGGCCAGCTATTTCGCGCGCAATAATTTTATCCGCGGTTATTTCCTGCCGCACATCATCAACATTGATGGAACCAATGCCGCGCCACAGCGCTTCCGCTGCCAGTCTCTTCTCGCTCACGACCGATTCCCGCTCGAACGCGTGCTCGAGTGCATACTGCACGGCGGCTCGAGCTGTTACCGATTCATGCTTCGGCACCTGCTTGACCGTGGCAAGGACTTTGCGCTCATCGGCATTGAGGCGCTCTGTCCACATACGCGCAAGCGTTTGGTGGTCAAGATCAGTTCTTTTCTTTTCTCGCGTTTTTGCGCCAAGTTGATCCTTGGCCCGGGCGCCCACTATCCCCTTTTCCTCTGCGGTACGCTCGATCAGTTCAGTTCGTCGTGAGAACTTTTGAATGATCGACTGTGGCACCCCGCTGATTTCCCAGGCTTTTTCGTTCTTTTCAACCCCGTATCCCAGCTCAACCAAGCGTTTGGCAAGCCGGGCGTGAAATCCGGCTTCATAATAAGGGGCATCTCGCTTGATATCGCCAAACTGTCCCGCTTTAAAGCGGGCTTCAACAGCATCATATGTGGTGTTGAAGGCAAACACATGGGCATGCAGGTGGGGATCCGGAATTCCATCCACCGGCCTAGCCGTGGTATGCACAAACTCAGCCCAGACTGCTCTTCCTGTGAGGCGGTCTTCATCGCGATAATCGCGCCGCACGCGGGTTTTCATTTCTGTCTCGATTTCCTGCATGGTTTCATGCACTGAGGCGCGAAATGCATCGAAAATTTCACGGTCATTGTAGAGCGCGTATAGCACGGACACGCTCTTGGGAACGTGAAAGCTAAAATCGTAGCCCACACGCCGATACGCATAATTGCGCACATTCAATTGCGCTTTGGTTTTTGGATGGCGATTCTCACAGAGCGCATGAAAATCATCCTTGCCAACTTCGCCGCTGAGTCCGAGCATGGCAGCTGCCTTGCCGCCCCATTTTCCGACAATTTCCTGTCGTTCGATGTAGTAATCTTCCCGGCTCAAACCTTCGGTATAGTAGCTCTTCGCGCCGGCAACGCTCATGTTTGGAATGATTCGCAGCATGCTCACTCCGTCGCGTCATCGGTCTTGGCGGATGTTGATTGCTCGACAGGATTGCCATACCGCCGTTTGAGTTCGTCACGCGCTTCTGGCGTCATGACCGTGGCCACGGGCGTGACCACAAAATCGGGCGACTTGCGCACCTGCTCGTCTCCGGAAAGCGCTTCACGCATCCGCTCCGAACGAGTCCGCGAGTCAATCATGTCGAAGATAACATTGCGTTCGGCGAAATATTGAAATTGTCGTTTAAAGAAAAGGCATATGCTGCCGAATCCAAGCCAAATGGCAATGAATACGTCAATCGAAAGATGAACGAGCGCCAATCCGCAAAGGAAGAGCGGCTCGATGAAGCGAAACACTGCTAATTCGCCGAGCCCGAGTAGGCGCCAGACTGGCCAGGCGTCTCCTGGCGAAACGCTGAACCATTTTTCGCGGCGAAGCCTGCGCCAGAGCATGACGCCCTTGTGCCAGATGACAATACCCCAGAATACTAAAATCCAAATCGACTGCGCACTGCTCGAATGTGCTGCATGGTATTGACGATCAAGGCGTCCGAAAGCATAGAACATTTGAATCACCAGCATCGTGATTGCCACGCCAAAAGCCGAAGAAAAGATCTTACCCCAGGTGAGATATCGCTCCCCGAATCGTCGGCGAATCAAGACTTCAACGCTCATGGTGAACTTTTCCGGGATCGCCCACAAGAATCCGAATAACGCGCGCCGCGTCAACTGCCAGACGAATTTCAGCATCTTCAAAATCCTTTCTGTAGAAATTGTGCCCGCACGAACGATTTGCGGCTTGCCTTCCACGTGCGGCCGCTTTGGTACACGATCGCGTCAACGATGCTGGCATTGTCCGGGCCGCCCGTGCGCAGGCGCGAAAACTCGCGCGGCAAAATCTCATAGTCCAGTGATTCGCTCACACCGGCAGACTGCGACGACCGGCGCTCCGTGCCGGCCGCGCCGAAATTATGCCGGTATTGATAGCTGCGGGCACACAAATCCGCCGCCCATTCATTGGTCATGCGGTCGCTGTTGCAATGGAAGATTTTGGTCTGCAGATTCCCTAAAAAAGCATCGGTTTCCGAACGCGCCATGCTTTCTCCGCCCAACGCGGCGTAATAGCTCGGCAGATTCTGCGTCAGATAGACCGTGCACACACGCGCGCTCCTTGCTGTGCTTTGGAATTCACGATCATTCGAAACAAAGAACAGCTGGCTCTCATCTGCCCAGAGAAAAACTGGGCGTGGATTTTCGAGAACGTTTCGCCGCTCCATGGCCTGCTGCCAAAGATGTTTGAATACTACCTGTGCAAACTGTCCCTGCTGGCCAAATTCCTTCACCGGCAGGTTGAGGATGATGATGCCGCCATCCAAGCACACTTCCGGCACAATCGAAAGTTCGGTGCAAAAGAGCTCACGCAGGATACCGCGCAGAAAGCAATCGGCCATGCTCGTGAATGAGCTAATTATAATGGAACGTGTTTTTTCTGCGATCCCGGGAAATTCCCGGAGCCAGTATTCGGCGGCAAGCTCGAAATCATGTGCCTGGATCGGGCTTTCTGCTACGTTGTCGCCCTGGCGAATACATTCGAAACAAAAAGAATGTGCCTGCCAGGCGAATTCATGGGACTGTGCAATGCTTGCCGGCGCCGAAGTTATGATTCGATAAAGGTCTGGCAGAGAAACCGAACCGGTAGCAATGGCGAGCAGATCAATCGCATTGCGCAAAAGCTGCTGCGTGGTGCGCTGCCAGTAGCCATCACTCGAGCTGCGATTCCGGCGCTCGGCGATTTCCAGAGCCGTGGAAAGCGCATTGACCAGGTTTTGAGTAATCCCCGCCCCCCGGCCAGGCCGGGTGAGCTCGTAGTTCATAAAATTGAACCTCCGCGGCTCTTCTGGTGAGAACAAGATCAAATCATCGGCACGCCCGGTTTCCCTTGCGTAACGTTGCCAGAGTGCACATTCGTCGTTTTTGGCCGTTAACACCAACCCCCCGAATCCGGCGGCAAGGAAGGCTTTTGCGATAGTCTCGCCGCTACCACTGGTCTTGCCCGAGCCGGTGCCGCCAAAAATCACCGTGCCTTCACAGGCATCGCGTATGCGCCAGACGTCATGCGCTGTCACCCGCAACAATGCCCTGTCGAGATCAAAAGGGTCATCTGTCAAGTTGGATGTTTTTGCATTTTGGCTCTTCTTAAATCGTGAAATACAGACCATAATGCCTCCTTGTGATAATGAAAAAAGCTTGGATCGAAGTGTGTCATGAAAACTACTAAATCCCGGAGTCCGGGCGCTTAAAGCATGTCGACCGCTCAGAAATCCGGTCAAAGGTAAAGGATTTACTCCGATGTCGCCTACTGACTGTTCAACGCCCAATCTCGGTCGGGTTGAAATGCAACGAGTTCCGCGCCGGCGTCCATAAGTATTCGCTGCCAGAATATTTCGAGGCTTTCGTAATACTGAGGGCTCATCTTCAGACCATACGTGTGAACGCCGAGGGCGGCGACGCGAACGGCATTCAAATGAAGAACAAATCTGGAGTTCTTGACGCTGTCGATGCATGCAGCTACTGGAATTACAGAAAAATTTTCAAGATTCACTGGAGGCACGCTGTGACGCATATCACTTGTATATTAAAAGTGTCTTTGATTCCGATCTGATTGGCTGAGAGTTTTACAAGTTGTATTTGATTCTTTTGCTTTTTGTTCTTTGACAATTGTGCTTG
>QEVD01000547.1 GCA_003576975.1 Candidatus Zhuqueibacterota bacterium | reverse complement strand
AGCCGTGAAGAATGTCCCAAGCGCGAATGCGCGCGAATCAACAGAAAACGCAAAATTTTTATTACCCGGAAACTTTATCTTCGTTTTCAGGCAAGTTAAAATCTGACGCTTTTTAAATAGCTTCAAAAGTCTCGCCCACTAAATTGAAAATCCCACAGAATCAAAAATCTTCTTGTGGGATTTCATTTTTGCGGGCGAAATTTTCAGCTCCGCCCAAACGGGATTATTTTGCTTTTGAAGGACCGCGGGCGAGATTTACTAGCCTTCGTCAGTTCATCTGCCCTCATCAAGCGCATGCCCTAATCTTTCTAAACCCGCGCGCAGGGTCTCCGTCGGACCGCCAATCGCAAGGCGGAAATGCTGCGGCATATCGAAAAAGCGGCCAGGCACAACCGTGGTTTCATAAGTCGCGCGCAAACGCGAGCACAAGCTTTCAACGTCACCGTGCAGCAGTTTGGGAAATGAGATCATGCCGAACTCGGATCTGACGGCCTGTAAATCATCTCGCGCATCGAAAAACGTATTCAGCAAGTTGCGATTCACCTGCAAGATCGTGCGCGCGCGTTGCGCGATACGATCGAGTTGCGCCAGCGCGATGACGCTCAAACGCTCGGTGGCATGCGGAGGAATGACGCCAAAGAGATCATTCAAACGCCACATTTTTTCCGCCAAATCTGGCCCAGCCAAAATCCAGCCGCAGCGCAAGCCGCTCAAGCCGTATACTTTTGTCAGGCTGCTTGTAACAATGAACTCCTCGCCCAAATGAAATGCCGACGGCGGCATGGCTTCAAACATGGCTTCACGATAAACTTCATCCACCAGAACCTTCGCCCCGACTCCGCACGCCAGCTCGCCAATTTGTTTAAGCGTGTCATTATCCGTGAACACACCGCTGGGATTGTGCATATTCGAAATAACGATAAGCTTGGTGCGTCGCGTGAGGGCGCGTTCGACTTCTGCCGGATCGAGGCGGAAGCCATCTGCAAAATTTCGCTTGAAATATCTTACTTGCGCGCCGAGAAACTGCGCTGTCGAAGTCAACAATTCATAAGTGGGATGTTCGAACAAAACCTCTTCCCCGGGCGCGAATGCGACTGCCATCGCTAGATGATTCGCCATTGATGCGCCATTGGCTGCCACGACACAAGCAGGATCAACCTGGCATTTTTTTGCGAGCGCCTGCTGTAATGGCTCATAGCCATAGAAACTCGGCCCGCTCAACTCCAAGTCATCCAATTTTACCGCCAACTCGCCAAGTGGATAATGCGTTAATCCGCTTGAAGCGAGATTGTATTTACTGCCGGAATGCAGCTTTGCCCATTGCATGTAGGGCGAATCCATCACGCGGGTCATATCGCATTTGCCTTCATTGTAAAAATATGCTCGCACGAACCACGCAGCATTTCATAAATCAACAAGAAATGATCACCGTCTCCTCCGCCACAAAAAATAAACCGGAATACCTGCCAACAAGATCCCCAAGCCAATCAACGTATTTTGTGGGTAAGCAACAAACGTATTGATCACGATAAGCCAGCATGCCGCAACAAAGAATAACGTCGTCCAGGGATGGCCGGGCATACGGTAACTTTTCGCATGATTTTGATTGGGCGCCACTGACTTCTCTCTGCGGCGAAAAACAAAAAGACATGTTGCGGTCAAGCCGAAGAAAATAAAATCCACAGATACGACGTAATTGAGAATTTGTTCGTAGCGGCCGGAGATCGCGATGATGATTGCCGTGACTCCCTGCAAGGCAATGGCAACGATTGGCACATGTGTGCGCGGATGCAAGCGCGCCACGCTTTTGAAAAACACGCCGTCTTCCGCCATGGCAAAATACACGCGCGGCGCCGTGAGAATGCCCTGGCTCAGAAAACCGAGTGTGGAAATGGTGATGCCGACAGCAATCAACGCCGCGCCTTTTTCACCAAGCACGGCGCGCATGACTTGCGAAGCGGGCGTGGTCGTGTTTGCCAGGCCCTCTGCGCCCAACACATGCACACACACAACGTTCACCGCAAGATAGAGAACCACTACACCCATCACGCCGAGCAGCAAACCGCGCGGCAAATCTCTGGCGGGATTCCGCATTTCGCCGGCCACAAAGCTCGAGGTTTGCCAGCCGCCATAGGCAAACAACACCGGAATCATTGCAGCAGCAAAGGCCGTGAGCAGATTGAAATTCACCGGATGATCCAGCGCAGGCGTCAGACTCATGCGCGATTCCTCCGCCAGCAACAAGCCGCACAACACCAGGCCAACGATCGCCGCGATTTTCAACACCATCAACACACTCTGCACTGTGCTGCCGGCGCGTACGCCCAGGCAATTGATGATGGTCAGCACTGCCAGTGCAATGGCGGCGATCATCCAATCTGCCGTAGCCAAACCGGTTAGTTCGAGGAAGTAACGGCCAAAGGTGACTGCCACCGCGGCCATACCGCCGGTTTGCATGACGAGCAGGAGACACCAACCGTAGATGAATGCCACAGCGGGATGATACGCCTCGCGGATGTATGCATATTGCCCGCCGACTTGCGGCATGCGCGCGGCCAATTCCGCATAGATAAACGCGCCCAGCAACGCGATTACCCCGCCAAACAGCCACGCGCCGAGAATGAGAAATGGCGTGTGAACCTGCTGCGCCACGACATACGGATTCATAAAAATGCCGGAACCGATGATGCCGCCCATGACCAGCATGGTCGCGTCAAACAGGCCGAGGCGCCGGGAGAGTTGGGGTGAGGCGGTTGCCGCCGGCGAAATCGAGGAGGAATCGTGCGATGGTTTCAAGGGTTTTCTCTTGGGTTGGAATCGAAGTTTATTTCGCCCCGTTGGGGGCTGTTTGAGATTCTATTGACTAACTCTCAAGTGCCAAGACATCGTTGACAAGTTTTAGTGCCAGGACATCGTGGACACTCTCCCCCAGCGGGGGTAACGGAAGGAGCCCGTAGGGCGACTGGA
>QEVD01000546.1 GCA_003576975.1 Candidatus Zhuqueibacterota bacterium | reverse complement strand
GAGAACGTGCGGATCGAGACTGGAAATGCGGTGACGAATCTTGCGCCGGGTTTTGACGCCCAGGTGAGCGTGACATTCGAAAACGGCCGTCGCGAGCTATTCGATCAAGTGGTGTTGACTGCGCCCGCGCCGGTTGTCCCGCGCCTTTGTCCGCAACTCTCTGAGAGCGAAAAGCAACGGCTCAACAGCATTCAATATCTCGGCATTATTTGCGCATCTGTCCTGCTCAAGAAGCCTTTGGCGGATTATTACGTCACCAACATCACGGACTTCGGCCTGCCATTTACAGCCGTGATTGAAATGTCCGCGCTGGTAAAGCGCGAGCAGTTTGGCGGCAATGCACTGGTTTATTTGCCCAAATACCTCCCGCCGGACGATCCGGCGTTCTCGCTGAGCGATGACGAAATCACCAATCAGTTCTTGCGGGGCTTGGAAAGCATGTATCCGCATTTCAATCGTGACCAGGTGTTGGGGTTTCGCATTTCGCGAGCGCGCCACGTGTTTGCGCTTTCGACGTTGAATTATTCACAAAACTTGCCGCCGAAGCAGACTTCGATACCCGGCCTTCATATCGTCAACTCGGCGCACATCGTGAACGGCACCTTGAATGTGAATGAAACAGTGCAACTAGCGGAACGCGCCGTCGCCAGCATGTTGAAAAATCACCAGGCCCAGGCGCCTCGTGCAGCCGAAGCTGTGTACTAAAAACCACTCTGAACGAGCATGCGAACCATGAATGCCCACAAACCGCTCGCGAGCCTCTCGCTCGATCTCGACAATAAATGGTCGTACCTGAAAACTCACGGCGACGCCGGCTGGAAAACGTTTCCAACATATTTGGATGTTTTCATTCCCAGCGTTTTGCGCGCGCTGGCGCGGCTCGATTTGAAGATAACGTTCTTCGTCGTCGGGCAGGATGCCGCGCTCGACAAGAACGCCGCTTATCTACGCGCCCTCGCGGCGGCTGGACATGAAATCGGGAATCACTCGTTTCATCACGAGCCTTGGCTGCAGCTCTATTCCAAAGAACAGGTCAGGCGGGAAATTCTGGCTGCTGAGGAACAAATCGTGCGCGTCACCGGCCAGAAGCCGGTTGGATTTCGTGGACCGGGTTTTAGCTGGAGTCCCGACCTGCTCGAAGTTCTAGAGGAAAACGGTTATCTATACGATGCGTCAACTTTGCCCACTTATATTGGGCCGCTGGCAAGGGCCTATTATTTTCGCACCGCCAAACTGACGGCAGCGGAGAAGCAACAACGCCGCGAACTTTTCGGAAAATTCAGCGACGGCTTGCGGCCGGTGGCGCCTTATTATTGGCAGCTTTTGAACGGAAGAAAGATACTTGAAATTCCGGTGACAACCATGCCGATTTTCAAAATTCCGTTTCACCTCAGCTATTTGCTTTATTTGAGCCGGGTTTCGGAGCGCCTGCTCACGCTTTACCTGCAAACGGCATTACAGTTGTGCCGCTTTACGCAAATCGAGCCGAGTTTTCTCCTACACCCGCTCGATTTACTCGGCGGTGATGAAGCGCCGGATTTAGCCTTCTTTCCGGGTATGGATTTGAGCAGCGCACGCAAGATAGAATTGTTCGAACGCGTTATCAACACGCTCGAACAACACTTTCAACTGGTCGCCATGAACACGCACGCGCAGACGATTTTCCGACGATTGCGACTCAAGATGCGCCCGGTTCCGGCTGGGGACCGCCGAAGTCATGGCGACAGCAGGATAGATGATTTACGGTCGCCGCCTGCAAAAAAGGCGGTGAGCACGGCGGCTGCCGCGCCGGCCTGAGTTTTTTTCAATTGGCTGAAGTACAAACTTTCAAATCTATAATCGCATGCAGACAGGAAGATTCGCAATTTGGTCAAAACATGGGAGTATTTGATGAACATCGTCAGAGCGCAAAAAATTGAAAATGACCCCAGCGCGACGGCGCATAAGAGATACAAACCTTTGGTTTCAGTCATCGTCCCGGCCTTCAATGAGGCGGAGATTATCACACAAAACCTTACCAGACTTTGTGCATATCTGCAATCGCTGGAACAGGACTATCGTTGGGAACTCCTCGTGATCAACGACGGCAGCAGGGATGCCACCGGTGAGATGGCGGAAGCATTTGCCCGCGTCAGGGAAAATGTGCGCGTGCTGCACCATGAAAGCAATCTCAACCTCGGCCAGGCGCTGCGCACAGGCTTTCATCAGTGTCGCGGTGATTATGTCGTCACGATGGATGTGGATTTAAGCTATTCTCCCGATCACATCGCGCGGATGTTGCAGAAGTTGCGAGAGCGCAAGTGCGATGTCGTCCTTGCTTCTCCCTACATGGCGGGCGGACAATGCTCGAATGTGCCGCGTGAAAGGGAAATCCTAAGCCGTCAGGCCAATCGCTACTTGTCGCGCATGGCTCCCGGCAACCTTGCCACGCTTACCGGCATGGTGCGCGCTTATGAAGGCAGATTTGTGCGCGCGCTGCAGTTGAAATCCACGGGCATGGAGATCAATACCGAGATCATTTACAAAGCGCAAATTTTGAACGCCCGCATTGCCGAAATTCCCGGGCATCTGAATTGGGAAGCGCAAGAGCCCGGCGGCGCGCGGCGGGTCTCGCATATGAAAATTCTACGCCATCTCGGCCGCTGCCTGTTCTCCGGGTTTGTTTTCAAACCGGCGTTCGCTTTAATGCTTCCCGCTCTGTTCGCCGGCGTGATTGCGTGTTGTGCATTCGGAAGAATTTTATTCGAGACCATCGCGCACTATCAGGCTAGTTTCGCCTCGGCGGGATTTGGGATGATGCAATTGTGGGCCGCATTCCGTGCGGCATTTCAGCATGAGCCGCACACGTTTTGGATCGGCGGCATCGGTGGGCTGGCCGCCCTGCAATTCTTCAGCTTTAGTTTAATGGCCCTGCAAAACAAGTATTATTTTGAGGAGCTTTTTTTCTCGACGCACGAACTTATAAAAGACATGCCGTAATTCTACTG
>QEVD01000545.1 GCA_003576975.1 Candidatus Zhuqueibacterota bacterium | reverse complement strand
CGCGGAATGTTGTAGCCCAGCGTATGCACCGGCCGTGTGGCCGGAAACAAGCTGTCGGCAATCACGATCGTGGCATTATGAGGTGTCCCGTCGTTACGCAGAAAATAAACACCGGAGTGAAAAAAATCGCCATAAAACAAATCGGCGTCACCGTCGTTTTCAAAATCGGCAAACACAATGCCGTTGGCGCCGTGCGCGGCGGTTGCGGCCGGTCCCGGCGTAATGAGGCCGCCGGAAATGATTCTCAGATTTTGCCATGCACTCGTTTCAAAAAGAAATGCCGGCGTATCGGGGTCGCCGACATTTTGATAAAATTCAATATAGCCCAAAACATTGCCGCTGAAAAAATCATAATCGCCGTCTGCGTCAATATCCGCGAATGCCGGAAAGCTGGTGTAATCGATTCTCACCGCCTCGCCCGCGACGTCGGTTACGCTGTTCGTTTCAAAAACAAAGCTTGCGGTTTGCGTCGTGCCGGCATTGCGATAAAAAGCCAGCCCGCCGAGATTGTTATCCTGATAAAAATCGTAATCGCCATCGGCATCGATATCAACAAAATAAAACCAACTGCGAATCTCCCAACCGGCATAGCGACTCGTCACAAATCGAAACCGCGGCATGGTTACGTCGCCAATGTTCTCTAAGAATGTCATGCGTTTGCGGAATGGCGAAAAGACGAAAAGATCGAGATCATTGTCGCCGTCAATATCGAGAAATTGCGGGATGAAATAATCCAAACCGCCGTAAAACGGGAACTCCAAAAGCTGGCCGTTCTGCTCCACCGGCGCAAATTGTATGACCGGTTCCAATTGCTGGGCAGGCAGGGACCGCAAATTGAGTGAGATTCCGATCAAGATGAGAACCACGAACAGAGATGGCGAGGCGGGTTTGGGTACTAATCGAATGAAGGTTGGCATCGGCAGAGTTAATTTTGGCAAGGATTTTTTAAGGACAGCAGAAAAACAAAAGTTGTCAGCACAAGATTATCATGAAAGACGGGAAGCTGCAAAGACGTCGCGAAGAAAAACTCTGCGAGGCCTTTGCAACTCCCCGTTTTTGCGTGCCTTCTTTTTTGGGATTGCGGGATGGGTTTGGCGCTATTCGTTTTTGGCTTCAATTACGCCGCACGCCACGCGCGCGCCGGCGTTGCCCGTGGGCTGTGTTGTGAAATCATCGGGATCCGCGTGTACGATCACGGCTTTGCCGACGATGGAATTTTCCCCATTCAACGCAAGATGCATATCCATCCAATCGAGATGCGCATTCCCCGTGCTGTCTGCCACAATGTTGCCAAGATCGCCCATGTGGCGGTTGGCCGAGTCCGGGGCTGAATGTTGCGTCGTGGAGGGATTGTAGTGCCCGCCTGCAGAGCTTGCATCCGGCGCGCTGCAATCGCCCTTTTCATGAACATGAAAACCATGAACACCGGGCGTTAGTCCGGAGATGTCGGCGACAACATGTACATGGCCTTCCATTTGCGTAAAGGCCACCGTGCCGGTTACCGAATTGTTGGCGGTGGGCTGCAACACGGCCACTGCCTTTGTGACTGTTGCCGGCGCCGCGGTTTGATCTGCTTCCGGTTTTGCTTCCTCCTGCTTGCTGCACGCCACAAACACGAGCATCGCCACGCCTGCAATGATTCCCCGGCGAATGTAAAGCTTCATGTGAGTATTCCTCCTGTCAAATTGATGCAATCTAAATTCGAATTTTTAAAACGATGGCGGGCAACATACATTTTTTTAAAACGAATGTCAATGTCGGGATACTGTTGATCGCCGCCTGAGCTTGTCGAAGGCAGCCTGTCGAAGGCAGCTTGTCGTGGGATACTGGTTGCTTGTTGCTGGTTTCTCTGCGAGCAACGCGCAACGAGATATGAACTTCACGGCGTCAAAACCACTTTTCCAATGCTTCTGCGTTCTTCGATATATTGATGCGCCGCGGCAGCCTGCTCGAACGGAAAAGCCTTGTCAACATGCGGCCGCACCCACCCTTCGTGTACGCCGGCCAGGATTGTCCGCATCCAACCGGATACTTTCTCGGCTTCATGCCACATGTGCCCGAGATTCGTGCCGAACACGGCTTTGTTGGTGTTCATCAGGCTAACCGGATTGAACCACGGCATTTTGGTGACGAGTTTAAGCAGGCCAAGCACGCCCACACGCGATTCCGCGGCAGTCGAGATGCCGAACATGCCTAATCGCCCAGTCGAGCGCAGAGCCTTGTAACTCTTCTTCCAGTGCTTGCCGCCGAGCGGATCGATGATCAGCTCCATTCCCCGGCCGTCGGTTAGGCGGTGCAATTCTTTTTGCCAGTCTTGTGTGCGATAATCGATGAGATGATCGAATCCGCGTTGGCGCAGGAATTCATGCTTGCTTGCGCTGGCAGTGCCATAAGTTCTTGCGCCGATTTTTTTGGCAATATCCAATGCCGCAAGTCCCACCCCGCCGCCGGCATTGTGAATGAGGATTGAGTCTCCGGCGTGCAATGAACCCATGATAACCAGCAATTGATACGCGGTTAAATACGTGACGGGAATCGCCGCGGCCTGTTCAAAATTTAGTGTTGTCGGCTTATCAAAAACTTGCGCCACTGGCACGCGCACCATTTCAGAGTAACCGCCGAAGCGCGTTAAGGCAACGACTTCAGCACCGAGACGCGTTGTTTCAACGCCCTCTCCCACGCTTTCAATCATGCCTGAAACCTCGTAACCGACCACACACGGCGGCTTGGGCGCATCGGGATAAATTCCCTTGCGCGCCATGATGTCGGCGAAATTGATGCCTGCGGCTTTCACACGAATTAAGACCTCGCCACGTTTGGGTCTGGGATCGTCGCGTTCCTGAATTTTGAGTACTTCAACGCCGCCGGGCTTGGTGATGAAAACTTGTTTCAAGTTGGCTCCCTGGTTATTTGCTTTTCGACTCGTACACAATCGCCGTCCGGAAGCATAGGAAAGTATTGGCAAAAATCAAGTAGTGATTTCGTAGACCGG
>QEVD01000029.1 GCA_003576975.1 Candidatus Zhuqueibacterota bacterium | reverse complement strand
GTGGGATTCTTCATGTATTCCTCCAGGCCGGCGCGCGTGATGCGCGGCAGCGCTGCTTGCGACATGCTGCACAACTCCACGGCATTGGCGATGTTGCCGCGCTGGATCAACTCGAGAATCTTGCTGACAAACGCGGTCGAATCAATGCGATTCTTGAAATTCAACACAATGAAACGCTCGATGATTATGGCCACGGCCAAAATCAATGTGAGCAGAATCGCCCACATCCAGCTTCCGCCGGACGCAAAAAAATTGACAAATGCACCCATACAGATTCAAACCTCCTTGACTTAAAACGAGAGATTGGGATTTAAAAATTTGCAGACGAGGAGATGAAAGCCGGCGCTTTCTGCAAACCGCCGGCATGCAACTCTTCGCGGTACTTCAATCGTGGCGACAAATTTACTCGTTAACGTTTCCGGCAACATTTACCACAGTGTTTGATCTTTGAGATAGCGGCGAGTATTTGGCGGATGGTAATCCTTCTCCAACGGTCGAAAAATGTCCCGGAAGAAGGAACGGTCGATTTCGATGCCGTCAACTTGAGGATCGCGACCGGGAATGATGAACAACGCCTGCGGCTTGGCAATGGTGCCCAACACTTCGATATTCTTCATGAAGATTCTCGAAGCGGCAGCGGCTTCGTCAACCGCAGGAATGTGCGTCGTATCCTGCAACGCAGCGTGCGATGTCGTATCCGGAGCAGCTTTTTGCTGTGCATGCGCACTGCCGGCCAATACGCTCAACATCAGCGCCAACAGCAGGGCTGCGTCGAGGCTGCGCGGCTTTGTCGCGGGCACGTTATTATGCTGGTCAAACATGTTCCTTGTCATCCGATTCCGTTCTGTGACAAAATGTTGGTGCAAAACTACTTTTCGTTGCCTTTGGTTGAAGCCCGCGAGACCGTTCTTATGTCATTTGGTTTAACCGCGGACTCGGCTGCGGACGGTTGCGCCTGCGCACCGCCATCGCCGACGGGAGTTGAATTCAGTGTGCCGTTGGTGGCAGGCGCTACTTGTTCCTCCGGCGGTAATTCACGACCCAACTCGGCCGCCAGCGTTTGTAGACGAGTGCGGCTTTGATCAACCCAGTCATTCGATATCTCATTCTCCCGCGCTTGCCGCAAATTGGCTTCGTAGGTTTCGTAAGCTTTTTCTTTGAAGGGGCGAATGCGTTCGTCCAGCTTCTGCTCGTATTGCACTTTTAAATCGCCCTCCAGCGAGGGGCGCGGCGACTCCCAAAAGGCGCGCGCAAATTCTTCGAATGCCGAACCGATGCGATGTACCGCCGCCGTCGCCCACTCGCCGACTTGATATTTGGCCGCTGTGGTGTAAGCCGTCTGCACGTCTTTAAACAGCGCTTGTTTGCGTTGCAAACTCTTGTCGAGCGGGGGCTCGAGATTCACGCGGCGATATGTATCGAATTGAATCTCGCCCAGCATGAATTGTGCTTGCGCCGGGAAATAAGGCTCGACGCTTTGGCCGCTGCGCTGCGCCTGCAAAAATTTTTCCGCGACTTGGCCGAAGTAACTGGCCGCCAATCTGAAATCCTGGCGCTTGAAACAGATATCACCGGCGCGGCAGAGCGCTTCCATCACCTGTTCGCTTTCCGCGGGATTCGTGGCCAGATAGCGATCGTAGGTTTTGAGCGCGTTTTCCTGCAAGCCGGCATTCTCATAACAACGCGCCGCCGCATAAATGGCTTTGCCGGCATAAGGCGAATTCGGGCGCGCCGTCACCAACGCAAGATAGTTCTGCGCCGCGCGCGTCCATTTGCTGTCTTCTTCGCACAGCAACGCGGCGCGATACAGCGCCTCGTCAACACGCGGCGAGTTTGGAAAACGATAATTGAACTTTTCATAGATTTCAACGGCCTTCAGCTTGTTGCCGGCTTTCTCGAAAGCGGTGGCTGATTCCGCCAAAGCCAATTCGGAGATCGTCGAGTCTTGGCTGCTGGCGGCGATGTTCTCAAAGGCAATGGCAGCCACGCTGTGCTCGCCTTTCGCCTTGAAGCCGTCCGCCAATTTGAATTTCGCTGAACTGATCAAACGCTGCGCGCGTTCGATTTGCACGGTGGAGTCGGGATATTGCTCGGCAACTTTGCGTGCCCATTTTTCCGCCAGCAAAAAGTCTTGCGCTTCCATCGAACATTGCGCATGCAGCAAGTGCGCCTGCACGCCAAAGCGCGATTTCGGCATGGTTGTGATTATCTTTTCGTAAACCAGTTGCGCCGGGCGGAATTCTTTCAAATTGAACAGCGTCTCACCGTATTTCATCAACACTTCGGGATAGCGCGGGCTTGCGCTCATCAACACTGCAAAATCGTTGCAGGCGGTGAGCAGCTTGGCCGACACGGCGTTCGAGACAGTCAGCGTGTCCGTCCGGCCGGTGCCCATAAAATTCGCCAGCAGAAACGAAGTCGTGTCGGGATGATTCACCGTGGCGAGTTCATCAAAATGGCTGATGATGCGGTTGTACGCCGCGTCATCTTTGAATTCGGATTCCGGATAATCCATCATCACGCGTTTGTAGGCGTCGGCCGCATTGGCAAAATCCCGGGTCTCATAAAAACATTCCGCAAGATAATAGCTGATTTTGGGCGCATTCGGCATGTCCGGAAATTTGGCGACATATTCCTGATAGCGCTGAATCGCAAGCTGATAGGCTTTGTAATCCTTGTTCGCTTGCGCGCGGGCTTGCGCTTCCGTACCGAGGATATACAGATGCTGCTCCGCCAGCGCCAGCGCCTTTTCGCGAATTTCGCCCTCGGGATGTTTTTCCAACCACGCGCTGCCCGGCCCGAAATTGTTCACGAGCGCGAGGCGCGCCACTTCGGCTTTCTCGGGCTGCTCGCTGCTGAGATAATTCTCGACCACTTCGTTTTGCAACAACGGGCCTTGATCGTTAAAGGGCCACATTTCCAGCGTAATCTCAACGGTCCGAATGGCTTCATCGTAGAAATTGCGTGCGCGATACGTTTCCGCCAGCTTCAAAAAGATCTCAATGCCGTAATCTTTGCCGCTGTATTTTGCCAAAAATTCCCGCGCTTTTTCCGGGCCGCCATACTCCGCGAAGCTCTGCGCAATGTATTCGATGGATTCTTGCCGCAAATCCGCCGGCGTTTTGCCCAGGGCTTCGGGGTTGTTGGCGTCTTTGATGTTGTTGATATCGTCAATCAGATAAATAAACGTGCTGATCGCCTTGGCATAATCGTTGACATTATAATAAGACCAGGCCAGCTTGTACAAGGCCATGCTGAAAAAGGGATTCTGCCACTGGTTGAAGAGTTTCGAATAATACTGCGTCGCAGTGACATAATCTTTTTTCTCGAAACAGGCCTCGCCGATGCGAAAATTCGCTTCGAGCACATACGGGCTGTTGGGATAGTCCTTGATCATGCGCTGGAAGTAATCGCGCGCCATTTCCTGGTTGCCTTCTTCGAGATGGCAGAGCGCCAGGCGGTAAATGATCTTGTCGTTAAACGGGGCGGTGGGATATTGCTCCAAAACCTTGTATCCCATCTCGATCGCCTTGCGGTAACTCACGCGCGGCATGGCCGGCTCGGCCGCAATCTCGCCGTTATCGAAACGCTTCAAATCGCGTTCATAGGCCGCCATTTGCTTTTGATAGTCGAACGTCGCGCGTTTGACGTAAAGCTCGATCAATTGAAACATCACGCTCGGCGAAAAGTCGCTGTCCGGATATTTCTTGATCAGCTCTTCCGCATTGACAATCGCCGCGTTGAGATCACCGACATAAATGCTGTCGTTCTTGAAATAGGCGGGCTTTTGCGGGATTGCCGGCGCGGTCTTTTGTTCCGGCATGTTTTTTTTCTGCGGCGTCGCCGGCGGGTTTTTGCCCGGCGTTGCGTTTTTCTCCTGGCTCAGCGCCGGCGCGGCCAGCATCAGTGCGGCAGACAACGCGAAAGCAGATGCCCAAGAACTCACGGCTCTTTGTCGCATAATGACGTGTTTCATACTCGGCCTAACCTCTGGTTGCAAGGCATTTGACAAACTATCTCGGCATTCCCTTCAAAAATAACGCCCGCGTCTTGCCATACTCGGCATAAGCACGCCAGTGACGCCGCGACTCCATTCGCGTAATGTCTGAACGAACTTGATCGACTTTTTGTGAAACTTCTTCGAAAATCCGGCGCTCGGTCAGAATGCTGTCCACCAACTCATCCCGCGACTTCGCCAACTGCGTGTAATGATCCTGAATATATTTGGGCACCTGGCCAGCGCCGTCCAGCCGGATGGAATCGAGCAGTTTCGATTCCAACACCAGCAACTGCACTTTCAACTGTTCCAGCGATTTTTCCTGTTCGCGCAGGCCCAGTTCAACCAACGCGACGCGGTCGGCGACGTTGTTGCCCTCCGGATATTTGCGAATGATGTAATCATACTCCTGCACGGCGAAGTCATAGAACTCGAGCCGGAGATACGACTGGCCAAGCAAGAAGTGCGCTTCCTCGCCGAATTCCGAGTCATCGAATTTCTTGATCAGCTCGTTGAGCGTGATGACCGCGCTTTGAAAATCGTTCAGCTTGATCGACGCCCAACTGCGCACGAGCAACGCTTGCGGATAATCCTTGTGATTCTCCGGGAGATTCCGGAGGTGGGAGATCGCTTCGCGGTAATAGCCAAGCTCGTAGTAGATGAATCCGAGCGTCAAATGGGCGTTAATTTTAACCTCGCGCTGTTCCGGACGGAGGATGGGCAGGCCAACTAGCTTACGCAAAGCCGACAGGGCGTTGTTGATGCTTTTTTTTTTAGGTGAGAAAGCCCGATCGTATACAAACTGTAATCATAAAACTCACTGCGTGAGCCGACTTTTTCGAGCACGGCGATTGTATTATCATAATCATGCTCGTGAAAATAGGCCATGCCGGCAAAATAATGCACGCCATCCTCCACCTTGCTTCCCGGATAGGTGGACAGAATAGCGTTATAAACCTTGATGCTTTCCGGATAATTCTCCGCCTGATATTGAATACGCTGCAAGCCGTGCAGGCCTTGCGCGACGTACTCGCTTTGTGGAAATTTCGTAACCAGGAAACGGAACATCTTGTGCGATGATTTGAACATATCCATCGAATATAAACATTCGCCCAAGTTGCACAGCACACCGTCAGCCTGGCTGAACGAGGGATAGTAATCCAACAAAATGATGAACTCACGCGCCGCTTTCCAATAAGCGCGCTCGTTGTAAAACTTCAAGGCGTCGCGGTAAATGCGGGCCGCCACTTTTTCCATGTTGCGGTCGCTCACGCGCGTTTCTGAAGCCAGTTTTTCCTGCGCGGCAGTTGACGAAAAAAATCCGCCGAAGCTGCACACCGCGCTGATCATGAGGGTAATAGGTAATCGCAAGATGTGACCCTGCCAATTATATCTCAAATGATTCATGGTTTTTCTTTTTTCTCAGAATCGTTGCTTTCCTGCAAAGATTTTTCCATGTCTTCCAAATCTTCCTTGGCGCTTTCGCGTTTGATGCGGACGCGCTCCAGCTCGGGATCCGCGCGCCGTTCGGTGCGCCTGCCTGGCTGCGTCGAGGAGACGCCGCCCTGGCGATTGAAGGTAACTTGATAATTCATGCCCAGGATAACCTTCCAATCGGCATACTCTTTTTGCAGGGGATCGAGACGCACCGCCGCCGGCTTGTCCAACCCCACATCCACCGCAAAATCCAGAATCAAATTCCACGGGCCGAGCACTTTTATGCCCTGCGAGACCCGGGTGGAGCTTTCGGCGTAACCCACCAGCGCGTTGTTGGCAAAGATCTCGCCGGTGTATTCGGTGTAAAACGTGATCGAGCGAATCGGAAACTTCAAACCGGCGCCGACCAAGAATTGATCTTCATGGCCGATGAAAAAATTGCGGTCGAGCGTGTGGTCGAAATAGCCAAAATTCAAGTAGGCTTTCAAGGGCACCAACGGAAAACTTTCCGTCATGTCAATCGTGGCCAGGCCTTGAATGCCGCCGCCGACTTTTCCGGAAGAATAGGGTTCATACGGCACATTGTGATTCTTCGCCGTGGGCAGATTGACGAAGCCGCGCAAGCCGGTGGAGATGCCGCCCACTGCAAACGGCAGCGCCATCTTCAAGCCCAGTTGGGTATCGCCCGGAGGACCCCAGGCATTTTGCTGGTCGTCTTGATACGGCACCACCTGCATGTTGAATTCCAGGCTGTTACTCAGCCCGAGCGTGAACCCCAACGACAGCGTGTGATCCTTGCCAAGCAGGTTCTGACGCTGGTCGGGCGATTCCAAAAACGTCTGAAAAAAAGAATTGATAAAAAATTGTTTGCCGCCAATCGGTTCAGCGGTGAAGACGCGCATCAAGCCGCGTCCGCCATAGATGGTCGTTTGCGCCGAAGCAGAAACGGCGTAGAGCAGCGCCAAAGCGAGAGCAGAGCCAAGATACTTCGAACGAGTCACGAGAAGACCCACGATGCTTAATCGGTGAACGGATCGCGCTGCGGCGTGGCCACCAGAAGCCTCTCGCCGGAGCGTGTGATTTTGACGTCGCCGTGCGGTTTCGCTGCCTCATTGCGCAACCCCGGGCGCGGGGTGCATGCGCGAACGTAACGAGCGTACTCCACGGCATTCTCATGGCAAGTTATATAGCGACAAAGGCGAAAGAATGCTTAAACATTTTATCAAAATTAGGCAGCCAAGGTCGAAAGACGTTTTCGTAAGTCTTTGGCGGCGAATCCGCGGCTGTACAAAACGACGGAATGAACTCGACAAGTATTATGCCAAGCGCAAAATGAATGAGGAAAAAGCGTCTGTGCGCGCGCAGGAGGACGCCAACAGCGTTTAATTGTTATAACGTACAATCATTCGCGGCAACGGTGGGATTTTTCCGCGGCGGATAAAAAGGCAAGAACGCTTGGCTCAGGCTGAGACAAGCCGATTTTGAAAATTCCGTTTACGTAAGTGTTCGATATGTTACTTTTCCATGATCATTGCAGGCGTTTCATGTATGCCGGCCTTCACATCTGCAGGTTGCTGCGGCTGCGCTTCACGGCGACTCATCAGCACTTCGATCACGGCCGCGACCAGGAAGCCTCCCACAGAATCAATGATATAATGATATTGAATCACGAATGTGGAAGCCGAGAGAACGACGACGAGCGGCAACAGTGTCCAAAACAGCTTGCGAAAACTTTGCCGCAATGCCAGCAAAACCGTCCAGGCTGCGGCAACGTGTGAGCTGGGAAACGCCGCGCCGACGACCGAGCCTTTTCCTTGAATGAATAAGATTGAATTATAAAACCAGCCGCCGGCAAACAGCAACTCGTGATCGAGATTCATGACATGATGCGGGCCGCGCGCCGGCATGAGCAAAAAACAGGCATAGCAGGTGAACATGGTCAAACAAACGCGCGCCATCACACGGTCAAACGGCGGCGCGGCGGCGTGTTTTTTCGCAAACCTCGCGCGCGCGGCGCGATAAGGAACCCACACGGCCAGCGGAATCAAAAAATAGTAGCTCCAATATGCAAACGAAAAAATTTCCGTCGTGAGAGGCGTGAGATGCCGTGCGAAAAATTCCCAGGGATGCTCTCCGAAAAACCAAATATCGCTTTTAAGAAGAAAAGGTTCGAGCCAAAACGGGAAAAATAGTGTGACGAGGCGGCCGATGGTTCCAAAGAAAAAGGTGAAGAACAGCATGGGATACCAATCCCGCAGCCAGCGCAATGCTCCCGGCAAGACGGCTTCATTTGAAATGAGCGCCAGCACGCCAATGATGAGTATCGGATGGACGATTGCGATCATCGGCCAGAGATGAACGTGTTTGCCGGAAAGCAGGATCAAAATCGGCAGGAGGATGAGATAGCCGAGGGTGAGTTTGTCAAAGAAAAGAAGTTTTTGCCGCCAGTCGGCTCGGATTCTGGAAAAAGAAATCTTCATAAGAACTGTGGTGGCCCGAAAATTCCGTTTAAGAACGCCGTTTAAATAACATACCCGTTTCCTGCTGCCGCTGCTTAACGCGAAGGTACGCTAATCAATTTTTAATTCGCATTCATTCGCGGTTTGAGACATGGGAACGTTACTTCATTCTGATTCCCTAGTCTGATGAGTTATCGCCAATCATCGTGGTTTCTTGCACGAAGTCCAGAATGCGTTGATAGATTTCCGGCGGCACCTGCTGGCGAAAGCCGTGATGCAGCCCTTTCTTGCGTTGCAGCAATTCGGCGCAAGCCCGTGTGGGGCAGACATATGCGCCCCGGCCCGGCAGCTTTTGACGCGCATCAATAACAAAAACGCCCTCGGGAGTGCGACTCAGACGCAACAATTCCCGCTTTGCCGTTTTGCGGCCGCAGGCCAGGCAGGTTCGTTCAAGCATGGCGTGACAATAACACGATTTAACCAAAAAATCAAGCGAGGGCGCAACCGCAGCGCCAAATTTCTCATTGACAAACGCCCGTCGATTGCTTAATATTCGCTGCCAAAAGCAGAACTGGCTTGCTGTTGTTTTCATAATCTAGAAAAACACCGGTTCTACAATGGTGATCTTCATCTGCAGAAATGCAAGTTGTTTTAACGAGCGAACGTTCACACGGCCTTGCCGCGGGAGCATACTGAGTTTGCGAACATCTCTTTTGAAAAAAAATCGCCGGCAAGTGCCGGACAAGACGTGAGAGGGATTCGGGTTGAAGCTGAAAGACATCATCGAGCCGATCAAAGATGACCTGGTGGCATTCGAGCAAGAATATAAATCCCTACTCAAATCCGACATTTTTCTCATCGACCAGATTGTTCACTATCTTCTTTCGCATCGCGGCAAACGCTTGCGCCCCATCATCGTCCTGTTGATCAGCCGCATGAACGGCGCGCCTCCCACCGTCAAACGCTTGAAAGCGGCGGCCATTCTCGAATTGTTACACACCGCCACGTTGGTGCACGATGACGTCGTGGATGATACCTACCGTCGTCGCGGTTTCCCCTCGATCAATTCGATTTGGAAAAACAAGGTTTCGGTATTGATGGGCGATTATCTATTTTCCAAGTCGCTGCTCGCGATGTTGCATCTGGGCGATGCCAAGGCGTTCTCCATTATCTCGCTCACGGCTGAACGCATGAGCCAGGGCGAGTTACTGCAACTCGAGCGCAGCCGCGATTATTGGATGGAAGAGGCGATTTATTTCCGCTTGATTGCCGACAAAACCGCCTCGCTCATTTCCGCGGCCTGCCAGCTCGGCGGCCTGGCGGGCGAACAATCCGAGGCGGAAATCGCGGCGATGGGAGAATTCGGCGAGAAGGTCGGCATCGCGTTTCAAATTCGCGATGATCTGCTCGATTTGCTCGGCGAAGAAGGCACCGTCGGCAAGCCGGTGGGCAACGACATTCGCGAGAACAAAATCACGCTGCCGTTGTTGCATGCGCTCAAACAGGCAAAGAAATCCGAAGCGAAAGAAATCATTCGCCTGGTGCGCCGCGGCTCCACCTGGCGCTCGCGCAAAAATGATTATGAGCGCATCGTCAATTTCATCGAACGCCAGGGCGGCGTCGCCTACGCCCACGATACGGCCAGACGCTTCTGCGATGAAGCATTGCACTTGCTGTCGCCGTACCACGACTCGTCCTACAAAGATGCATTAACCAAGCTGGTGAGATTCATCACCTTGCGGGAGAATTGATCGTCGCGATCGAATAAAAGCATGACAAGCCTTGCCAGTTCTCGCCGGCGCGGCTCTCGCAACTCAGGCGGCGTGATTTTTTTGAGGCACGCTGTTGCTATTTTGTTCCTTGCAAGCTGCCGTCCGGAGCCCGCGATTCACACGGTTGAGCGTACACAGATTTTGATGGACACGCTGGTGTTGATCAAAGTCTTTTTGCCGGATTCGACGCAGCAACCGCAAGCCTTGGCCGCCATTGACGCGGCTTTCGCCGAGATGGCGCGCATCGATACGATGATGTCTTCCTATCGCGGGGACAATGAAGTGGCGGCGATCAATCGCGCGGGCGCCCGGGCCGCAAGCAGCGCTGCAATTTCTGCGGAGATGGATTCGGTGTTGCGCGCGGCGCTGGAGATCAGCGAACGCAGCGCGGGCGCGTTTGATGTGACGATTGCGCCGGTGATGAAGCTCTGGGGCTTCGGTACCGACTCCCTGCATGTGCCGGCGGCAGAGAAAATTCAGGCGCAGCTTGCCGCCGTCGGCTTTCACCATTTGAAATTAGAACACGCGGGAAATGAGGGCGCGCCCTCGACGCGCGTACGCTTCGCAAAAGATCATGCCGCAATCGATCTCGGCGGCATCGCAAAAGGCTATGCCATTGATCGCGGCTGGCAAACGCTGGCGCAGCACGGATTTCATGACGTGCTGGTCGAAGCCGGCGGCGATCTGCGTGTGAAATCGTCAGCGCTGACCTCCGGGCGGCGTCATGTTTGGGTCCGGCATCCGCGTGAGGCTGATCAGTTTTTTGCACGCTTCAACGTGGACGGAGGTGCGGTGGCGACCAGCGGCGATTACGAACGGTTTTTCGAACATGACGGCCGGCGCTACCATCACATTCTCGACCCAAAATCCGGTTATCCGGCGTGGAACGACAGCGCTGCCACGCAAATGTTAGGCGTGACCGTGGTCGCGCCCACCGCCATGATTGCCGATGCCTTTGCCACGGCCGTGTTTGTGCTGGGGCCGGAACACGGTATCTCACTGGCTGAAAAAGTCGAGCGTCTTGAGGCCCTGGTAATTTTCAAACAAAACGGCAAGCTGCGCTGGCGCGCAACTGAAAATTTCAAGAAGAAACTGGAAGTTTTGGCAAACAACTAGCACGACAGCCTGGGAGTGACATCAGCATGAGTCGAGTTCTCATCACCGGCGGCGCGGGTTTTCTGGGTTCTCATCTTTGTGAATACTTCTTAAAAAAGGGCCACGAAGTGATTGCCATGGACAACCTGCTTACCGGCTCCACGGCGAATATCGAACATTTGCAAAGCGAGCGCTTCAAATTCATCAAGCATGATGTTACCGAATACATCTATCTGGCCGGTGAGATCGATTATGTGTTGCACTTTGCTTCGCCCGCGAGTCCGATGGATTATTTGCAATTGCCGATTCAAACCCTGAAAGTCGGCGCGCTCGGCACGCACAAGGCTCTGGGCCTCGCGAAAGACATGCGCGCGACGTTTTTGCTGGCCTCGACTTCGGAAGTCTACGGCGATCCGCTCGAACATCCGCAACGCGAAGATTACTGGGGCCACGTCAATCCCGTTGGCCCGCGCGGCGTTTATGACGAGGCCAAGCGCTTTGCCGAGGCGTTGACCATGGCGTATCATCGCACCCACGGCGTGGACACCAAAATCGTCCGCATCTTCAACACCTATGGTCCGCGCATGCGCCCCAATGACGGCCGCGCCATTCCCGCATTTGTGCCGCAGGCGCTGCGCAACGAGCCGATTACCGTATTCGGCGATGGCTCGCAAACGCGCAGTTTCTGCTATGTCGATGATCTTATTGAAGGCATTTATCGCCTGTTGATGTCGGATTATCACGAGCCGGTCAACATCGGCAATCCGCACGAAATGACCATTCGCGCGCTGGCGGAGGCGATTATTCGATTGACCGGCAGCATGAGCAAAATCGTGGAAAAGCCGCTGCCGGAGGATGATCCCAAAACGCGGCAGCCGGACATCACGCGCGCCCGCGAGTTGCTCGGCTGGCAGCCGCAGGTGGAATTTGAAGACGGTTTAACGCGCACGATTGCATGGTTTCGCAAACAAAAAGGCATAGCGTGAATTCCTGGGTGACGCATGCTCGGCGACGGCTTGGCCGTCGCCTTAGGTGTTTTGGGGAGAAGGCCGTCACGGCTCGGCCGGGGCTCACTCCGGAGCTTGCGTGTTGCGGCAATGCGAAATCGGCATAAAGCCGTGAAAGATCCCAGCAAAATTTTGATTTTGCGCTTGAGTTCGATTGGCGATATCGTGCTGACTTCGCCGTTGGTGCGCGTCTTGCGCCGGCGCTTCCCGCGCGCCGCCATCGATTTCGTGGTGAAGGCTGATTTTGCGCCGTTGCTGGAACATAACCCGAACGTCGACACCGTGCATGTAATCGAACCGGCAGAGGGCTTGCCCGGGTTGTGGCAATTGGGCCGTGCCCTGCGCGACGCGCGCTATGACATTGCCATCGATCTACACAAGAATTTTCGCTCGCGCTTTTTGGTTCATGCCTGCCGGGCCCGGCGTGTATATCGCTATCAAAAACATGTCTGGCGGCGCGGGCTTTACGTCAAGCTCAAGCTGAACACGATGCGGCAGGCCGCGCCGATCTATCAGCGTTATCTGGCCGCAGCCGCGGAATTGCATATAACCGATGATGGCGTCGGCACGGAGTTGTTTTGGTCGCACGAACACGAACAAGAAGCCGAACGCGCCGCGCAGCAGCATGGAATTTCTCGTGAGCAAACATTAATCGCCCTGGCGCCCGGCGCAGGTTATTTCACCAAACGCTGGCCGGCGGAATATTTTGCAGAGTTGGCGGTACAACTTGCGAAACACTATTCTGATTTTGCCCTCGTGATTTTGGGCGGGCCGCAAGATGCTGAGGCCGGTCGCGCCATCACCAACGCCGTTGCCGGCGGCAAGGTGATCGATCTCACCGGCCGTTGTTCCTTGCTGGCCTCTGCGGTTTTCATCAAGCGCAGCCGCTTGTTGGTGGCAAATGATTCCGGTTTGATGCACATTGCCGAGGCGGTTAAAACGCCGGTGCTCATGCTGGCAGGCTCGACGACGCGCGAGCTGGGATTTTTTCCGCAGCGCGCCCACTCGCGCGTGCTGGAAAACCAAACGCTGGCCTGCCGTCCGTGCAGTCATCTTGGTTATGACGCGTGCCCGGCCGGCCATTTTCGCTGCATGCGCGAGCTGACACCGGAGCTGGTTCTGGCGGAGTTGCAACACATGCTGCGGCTGGCGCGCAGCGCAGAAGAGTTGCATGATTGCTAAGGAGGTTCACTATCCCTGAAAAAGTCAAATCGCCCGGCGCGCACGAACGCGAAAACGGGCGCAGCACGCGCGACGTCCTGGCGTCGCATGAGCTTGCCGTGCAAGCAGCGCAGTGCGCGCTGGAAAAGAAAGGCGGAGAGATCAAGCTCTTCGATTTGCGCAAGCTCACCAGCATTACCGACTTTTTTTTGATCTGCACCGGCAACACCGATACCCACGTGCAGGCGATTGCCGATCACATCGTCGAACAACTGGCCCTGCGGCAGGTCAAGCCCTGGCACATTGAAGGCCGCGAGAATCTGCGCTGGGTTTTGATCGATTATATCGACGTCGTCGTTCATGTTTTTCAACCCGAGGTGCGCGAGTTTTACGGCCTTGAACGCCTGTGGGGCGACGCCGACGTCGAAGAGTTTCGAGATGAATAAAAGCCTGTCAAGATAACAAGCAACCAGTGATCTTATATGATAATCGACGCAGAAAAATATCTTCAAGAAATCATCGCACGCGCCCTGCAAACCCTCGGCTGGCCTGCCGGCGCCGGCGAACCGCGCGATCACGCCGAAGCCATTGTCATCAACCGCCCCCGGCAAGAAGGCTTTGGCGATTTTGCCACACCGATCGCGATGAATTTGGCCAAGGCGCTGAAAAAATCGCCCAAAATCCTGGCGCAAGAATTGACCGCGGCGTTGCAATATGATGACGCGGTGATCGACACGATCACCATCGACGGCCCGGGATTCATCAATTTTCGCCTGACCCCGCGATATTGGCAAAACACGCTCGCCGAAATTTTGAAAACCCGTGAAACCTTCGGCACAAGCAATTGGGCGCACAATCAAAAAATTAACATCGAATTCGTGAGCGCCAACCCTACCGGGCCGCTGAACGTCGTGAATGCGCGCGCCGCCTCCATCGGCGATGTGCTGGCGAATTTATTGCAAGCTGCCGGCGCGCAAGTCACGCGCGAGTATTACATCAATGACGCCGGCCAGCGCGTGAAAGCGCTGGGCTATTCGATCAGCTCACGCTATATGGATTTGTTCCGGATCGCAGAGCCGTTTCCGGAAGACGGCTATCACGGCGAGTATGTCAAAGATCTTGCCGTGGCGTTGTATAAAGAATTCGGCGATCGCTTTGTGCCTATGTCGCTAGACGAGCGCAGCCGCGAATTTACCCGCATCGGACTCGAACGTATGATAGCCGCGCAGCGCCAAACGTTGGCCGAGTTTCGCGTGCAATATGATGTCTGGTTCAGCGAACAAAGTTTGCTGGACAGCCGGCGGGAAGACGACGTCCTGCAATTGATGCAAGAAAAAGGCGGCAGCTACGAAAAAGACGGCGCCGTGTGGTTTCGTTCGGCGCGCTTCGGCGATGAGCAGGATCGCGTGCTGGTCAAGAAAGACGGCGAACCGACTTACTTTCTGGGCGACATCGCCTATCATATGGATAAGTTCCGGCGCGGTTTTACGCAGCTTTATGATTTGTGGGGGCCGGATCATCACGGCCATGTGGCGCGCATGAAAGCCGCCATGACGGCGCTCGGTTATCCCTCGGGCAGCCTCGAAGTCTTGATCATTCAACAAGTGAATCTGCTGAGCGGCGGTGAAATGGTCAAAATGTCGAAACGCCGGGGGAAAATCATCGAGATGCGCGAGTTGCTCGAAGAAGTCGGCGTCGATGCCGCGCGCTATTTCTTTTTGATGCGCACGCTTGACACGCCCATGGATTTCGATCTCGATCTCGCCAAGAAACAAACGGACGAGAATCCCGTGTACTACGTGCAATATGCGCATGCACGCGTGTGCAATATTCTTCATTACGCCGCTGAGCAGGCACACGTGAGCGGAGCCGGCGCTGATTTAAGCCTGTTGAAGGAAGCGGAAGAAATCGGCGTCATGAAAAAGCTGGCGGAATTTCCGGAAGTGGTGTCGAAAGCGGCAAAGTTTTTGGAACCGCATCGCGTCACAAACTTCTTGCAGGAAACCGCTTCGGCGTTTCATCATTTTTATCAGAAACATCGCGTGGTTGGAAACGACGCCGCACTGACGCAAGCCCGCCTGCAATTGGTCGAAGGTGTGCGTACAGTACTGGCAAATGCGCTGCGCCTGTTGAACGTGAGTGCGCCCGAGCGCATGTAGTGTTTAAAAAATCGACAATCTTTTTGCCGCGATTTCCCACCCCCCAGGCCTGGCGGGTGGGATTTTGTTGTTCAGGGATTGAATTGTGATCGCATTTCGAAAGGGTATTGAGCATGAGTCTTCTGGTCGTGGGATCGCTTGGGCTGGATACGGTGGAGACGCCATTCGGCAAAGCCACGGATGTCATCGGCGGCACGGCAATTTATTGCGGCGTGGCGGCGAGTTATTTTACCGGTGTGCGCATGGTCGGCGTGGTCGGCGAAGATTTTCCGCAAGCCGAAATTGCATTCTTCCGGCAACGCGGCATTGACCTTGACGGCCTGGAAATCAAACCCGGCAAAAGCTTCAGTTGGGGCGGCCGCTATCATCTCGATCTGAACATGCGAGATACCTTGTTCACGCACTTGAACGTATTCGAGTCGTTTCAGCCGGCGTTGCCGCCCAAATATCGCGATACCCCGTTCGTCTTTCTCGGCAACATTGGGCCGGAACTTCAGCTCGAAGTGTTGAATCAAATGGCGGCGACTCCCAAGCTGGTTTCGCTCGACACCATGAACTATTGGATCGAACGCACGCCGCAACAACTCGGGGACGTGTTAAAGCGCGTCGACGTGCTGCTGGTCAATGATTCGGAGGCGCGCCAGCTTGCCTCGGAAGCGAATCTCGTCAAAGCCGCGCGCCAGATTCACAACATGGGGCCGAAGATCATCATCATCAAAAAAGGCGAACACGGCGCGCTCATGATTTCCGGCGGAAAATATTTTTGGGCGCCGGCGTTTCCGCTCGAAAATGTGTTTGATCCGACGGGCGCGGGCGATACCTTTGCCGGCGGGTTTATGGGATATTTGGCGCACGCCGGAAAAGTCAGCGATGAAACGCTGCGGCAGGCCGTCATTTACGGCAGCACGTTCGCCAGTTTTGTGGTGGAAGATTTCAGCCTGGGGCGCATTCGCCATCTTGAGCAATCGGAAATCAGCTCGCGCTTCACAGACTTTCACACCATGACGCGCTTTACCAAGCCGTGGGAATGAGTTGTGCCTGCGGCAATTTGTGAGAATAAAAAAATCCCGCCGAGAAAATGAAACACTTTCTCGGCGGGATTTTTATTTGCGCTCAGGCTTCTTGAACAAGAGCGGCGCGGCAACGGCTCGCCAGCGACTTAATTTTCTGCAGCGGCGCTCACTTTGAAATTTGCCGACAGCACACTCGTGCCCCATTTTGCGGTCAACGTGCCTTCGGTTTCACTGTTCGCCGCGAGTTCAACCGTGAACGTCTCGACGGATTCCTGAGCAGTGGACATGGTCAGAGGAACTGCCGCAAAGTCATCCGCTGCCGGATACTCATGTCCCCAGATGCCGGTTTTCTTGTTGAAAATGAGCTCCCAGTTGTCGCCCGCCACTTTTTTCATCCACAACGAATAGCTGCCGGCAGGAATCACGGTTTCGCCAAAGTGCAGATTGGCATCCGTCTTGATTTCGGTGGCTTCGTTCATACCCATGCGCCACACCATGCCGTCAGTGGCCTGCGCCAGCATGTCGCGACCTTGCAATTGCGGCCGCCCGTAGTCGATGCTCACCGCCATCGCGCCAAAAGTGGCGCTTGCCGTGCCGCGGTTGCTTTCTTCCGCAGGCGCTTCTGCCGCCGGTTGCTCTGCCGCAGGCTCGGCTTGCGGCTGTTCACTTTTGCTGCACATGATCAAGGTCAGCAGGGCCATGCTCAACAACCCCGCTCGCATCACTCGAAAAAACAGCTTCATTGAAAAAATCTCCTCAGATTTGAAGGTGAAAATGATACGTTGGTTGGTTTTTTTTACTTGGAATTTTCACCGGGTTCTACCGGCGGCTTAAAACCGAAATCCTTGGGTTTCTGGTCGCCAAAGACTTTGATCTCGTCAAACGAGGCTTCATACTTGTCGATGTTTTCCTGCAACGCGCGCACGAATGATTTGGCGTGTTGCGGCGTCATGATGACGCGCGCCTGCACCCGCGCCTTCGGCGCGCCGGGAAAGAGCCGCACGAAATCGATCACAAACTCTGCGGGCGTGTGATTGATGATGGCGAGATTGGAGTAGATGCCTTCCGCCTCTTTTTCGCCCAGCTCGATGTTGATTTGTTGTTGCGGTTGAATATTATTACTCATGCACGAGGCTCCAATAAAAATTTGTTGAACGATACCGATTTTGGCGTTGAGAGTCAAACAAATTATAAAGAAGTCCGCACCCTGGTGAACGAATTTCAGGGGGCAGGATTTAAATCAGTGGTTTGGGATGGCCGGGATAACTTTGGCAAAAAGGCGGCGAGCGCCATTTATATTTATCGCCTGCTGGTGGAAGCGCCCCCCCCGCGCATCCGGAAGGATATGTGCTTTCGAGGAAAATGATGCTGGTGGAACAGCTGAAAACATCAGGGAAGAAAATAATTCCGAAAATTAATAGAACTTCACCCAATTTCCCCGGCTTAAGCAGCCTTAAATGTTTCTACCCCGATTTTCAGACAAGCTGAAAATCGAAGCTCTTCGAGCAGCCTTAAACTCCACCCACAAAAGTTGCCTGCGATTGAAATCGCAGGCTAAGATATGTAAACCGTCTGAAGACGGCTTTCAGCCAACGGGTAAGAGTCACATTCATGCGACTTTCACATATTAGCCTGTGGATTCATTCACCGGCGAGTATAGGCCAGAATACAATGCAAAATTCAGGTAGTAACGTTTAACAAGCTGTCTTAAAGACTCCGGCAGGAGTGACAGGTTTAATTTTCACCATAAAACCCGCGCCAATTCGAAGAAATCTACATGCCGCATCTTTGGAGTTGAAGATCATCTGGGCACGACACTTGTTATAAATTTTCCACGCCTAACGGAGTTGCATACCGGCGCGCTATTGGTTTCCGAATGAACGACCGCAGTGTAGAACTCAAGTCCCAACCTACCTCTTGCCGCCCGTCTCCAAAGGCGACTTTGTTTTCAGCAGCGATTGAAATTTCTCCCGCACTTTTTCAACCTTGGGCATGGCCACCATACGCACGTAGGCTTGGCTGGGATTGTAGCACACGTAGTTCTGGTGGTAGATTTCCGCCGGATAGAAACCGGTGAGCGGCTCCAACGTGGTCACGATCGGCTTTGAAAAAGCTTTGGCATCCGTGAGATCCTGAATAAAGGCCGCGGCCAGTTCTTTCTCTTGCTCGTTGGCGTAGAAAATTGCCGAACGGTACTGCGGCCCCACGTCGTTACCCTGACGATTTTTGGTAGTGGGGTCGTGGGTCGCGAAGAAAACTTTGAGAAGCTGTTCGTAGGAGAGCTTGTGAGGATCATACGTGATCTCAATCGCCTCGGCATGGCCGGTGCGTCCGGTCGAAACCGTCTTGTAATCGGCGGTTTCTTTGCTGCCGCCGGCGTAACCGGAAACAGCTTCGATCACGCCATCAAGTTCCTCGAACACAGCCTCGGTACACCAGAAGCAGCCGCCAGCGAACACAGCGGTTGCACGCGCAGCGCCTGCCGTATCCGCTTGCGGTGAGCCTGCCGAACTCGCTTGCGATGAGCTTGCCGAACTCGCTTGCTTGCTGGAGGCGCCATCAGAGACGGCCGTCATTTTTTCCGCTGCGGGATCTGCGAGTTTCTTCAGCTCTGCCTGGGGCGTGAAATTTAAGGCTTCGGAATTGAGGCAGTAGCGCAGTCCGGTCGGGCGCGGCCCATCGTCAAAAACATGGCCGAGGTGGGCATCGCAGCGGGCGCAGAGAATCTCCGTTCGCATCATGCCCAAACTGTAATCACTGTGCTCGGCAATGTTGCCCTCGGCGAGGGGAGCAAAGAAACTCGGCCAGCCCGTGCCGGAATTGAATTTGGTTGCCGACGAGAAAAGCGGCAATCCGCAACACACGCACGAATAAACGCCTGCTTGCTTGTTATCGAGCAATGTGCCGCAGAAAGGACGCTCGGTTCCTTTGTCGCGGGTAATACGATATTGGTCAGGCGTGAGCAGCGCCTGCCACTCGGCCTCGCTTTTCACCACTTTGGCCATGGTGAGAGCTACCAACTGGCCGTCTTTATTGAAAACATGTACTGTTATCATGGTTCGTTTTTCTCCGGTCTTATGATTGATCGTCTCCTCGTTCGCCTCGCTCCGCTGCCCGCAATTCATCACGGCAAGCAATATCATCGCAACGAGCATGCTGCGAACGAATGCGGCTGCGTGCAATTTATAAAGCCTGTTTCGTTGCATGATAGATTCCTTAAACTCAGATTAACGATTCTGCTACTTCGCCAACGTATTGTTCTATCATAGAAACGAATGGATGGGAGATTTCATTCCCAAGGCTTTGGCTTTTTTTTGTGACTTCTGGAGAGAAGAATAAAATCAACATAAGAATGCGAAGCAAGTTGTTTTAATGTTGCTAAAGACCGCCGCAGCGCTAGGGTGTGGCCGTCCCCCCCTTGTCTTGCATAATCGATGAGGCTAGACTTTTCGGTTAAACCTCTACTACTCCTCGTGTTCTGCTCCGGTTTGCTTGAAAAGAAATCATCGATTGAACTAAACTCGCCTGCCGAGAATCCTGGGATTTCATCGCCCTGAACCCTTTAAAAAACAATCCCTGTATTTTTCGATGATTTCATCGAAAAATTGCCTTCGAGTTTTCCTCTTCTGGCGCCTCTTTCTGTGAACTAACTCTTTGTTTTTTGGATCAGCGCATGACGCATGACGTTTGGCATATTGCTTGTGATAGGATTGCACGACGACCATAAGAAATTGCAAATTTTTCGCGTTGTTCAACTTCAATTACAAGGAGTGAAGTTATGCCAACAAAACGCTTTTCAAAGTTCACGATCGCGGCGATGACTGCAGCAATTGCGACGTTGAGCTTTGCCGGAGAGCCGAAGAATTCCGACAAGGCGCCCAACCTCGAGGGCAGCTACAAATTAATCATGCGCCGGTTGCCGGACGGCTCGATGCAAACCGCGCCGGAAATCAACGGGCTACTCACGTTTACCAAAACGCACAAAAACCTCAACATCGTGTGGAAGGATGCCCAGGGTAAGCTTCATTCGCACGCCATCGTGTCCACATATAAACTGACGGCCACAGACTACAGCGAGACCATTTTGTTCGGCGTTGAGAACGACGCCGCGGGCGCGCAGAAAACCAATTACGATTTATCCGGCCAGAGCCGCAGCGTTCCGCTCGTGGCCAACGGCAATCACCTGGAATTCCAACTGCCGTTTTATCACGCGAAGATGGCATTCGACGAAAACTGGATCACGACGAAAACCGAAGGCAAGTTCACGGATTATTGGGAACGCGTGGAATAACTCACGCGCAGTCGTGACGCAACGATTTCACAAAAAGCATGCACGACGTTACCGATCTTTATCACCGCTGCTGGTTTTGTGGTCGCAACAATTGATTGCGGCCATGAAATTGAAGGATGTTTTGACGACTCCGAAGTTGTTTGACTTAAACCAAAAGGAAGGTACTATGAAAAAGTTTTTGCTTCTTTTCGTCATCACGATTTTCGCAGCGCCGTTCATGGCCTGCGACCAAAAGCCTGCCGCTGCCGAAGAAACGCAAATCGATCTGGTGGCGCGCGGCGAATATCTGGTTACCACCGGACTTTGCCATGATTGCCACTCGCCAAAAGTGTTTACGGCGAAGGGTGAGCCGATACCGGACTCGACGCGCCTGCTCTCCGGGCACCCGGCCGACCACCCTCATCCGGATTGGATGCCATCAGATTTACAGAAACGCCATATCATCACGTCTGCTGATCCCATGCTGACCGCCTGGGCCGGCCCGTGGGGCGTGAGCTTCGCCGCCAATCTTACGCCGGACACCAGCACCGGCATTGGCGAATGGACGGAAGATACCTTTATCCGCACGCTGCGCAGCGGCAAACATCAAGGCTATCCCAATGCCCGCGATATTCTGCCGCCCATGCCGTGGCAGTTTATCGGGCAAAAAACTGACGCGGATCTCAAAGCCATGTATGCCTATTTGCGCAGCCTGCCGCCGGTGAAGAATCAAGTACCGTTCCCGGTGCCTCCTGGCGCGGCTGAAGCC
>QEVD01000028.1 GCA_003576975.1 Candidatus Zhuqueibacterota bacterium | reverse complement strand
TTGACAATGACGGCCGTCTCGATCTGCTGCTGGCGAGCGACAATGTCGGCTATCTTTACCTCAGCAACGCCAACGGCACGTTTCGTTTTCATCAAAGCTTTGACAATACTGACGGCTACATGGCTGGCGTTGCCGATCTTGACAACGACGGCGATCTCGATATCGTGTTTGCCGGCGATGACGTTTGTTATCTTAACAACGGCGCAGGAACGTTCGTTGCCGGACCGGCGATTCCAGTTGCCGGAATCAATGATCCGCGCGCCATTGGCTTTGCCGACATTGATAATGACGGCGATTTGGATTTTGCCGTAGGCTGCAAACGTTCGCGTAATTGGCTCGTGCGCAATAATTTCAATGACGGCAATTGGCTGAAAGTCCGCTTGGTTTCACCCCAGGGTGTTGCGGGCGCGTTTGGCGCAAAGACGAGAATTTATCCGGCGGGCCAGGCGAGAGGCGCGCCGGTAACCTGGCGCGAGGCCCGCAGCGGCGCCGGTTATCTTGGGCAAGATGATCCGGTGTTGCATTTTGGCCTCGGCGTGCTGGATTCAGTTGATGTCGTCGTGACTTTTCTGGACGGCACTCAAGTCACTGCCGCCAACGTCACTGCCGGCCAAACGATTGTTATTGACGGCGTGATCGCTGACACCACGAAGCCGGTGCTGTCGAGTGTCACAGCCGCCAATCTCACCGGCGCCACAGCGCAAATTCTCTGGAACACGAGTGAGATCAGCGACTCGCAAGTGGAGTATGGCCTGACCACGAATTACGGCGTTTCCTCGCCGCTGAATAGTGTTCGAGTTACGGCGCACAACGTCGCTCTCTCAGGCTTGACTGCCAACACGACGTATCACTATCGCGTAAAATCAAAAGACCGTGCAGGAAATTTGGTGGTAAGCGGAGATTTCACTTTTACCACGGCAACGTCTGACGCTACGCCGCCGGTGATTTCGAATGTTGCCGCGAGCAATATCACGTCGTCATCGGTGCAGATCAATTGGAATACGAACGAAGCAAGCGATTCGCAGGTGGAATACGGCCTGACGAACAGTTACGGTTCGTCTTCGCCGCTGGACGCGAATCTAACCACCACACACAACGTGACGCTTTCAGGCTTGTCAGCCGGAACGACGTATCATTATCGCGTCAAGTCCAAAGATGCGGCTGGTAACCTCGCGACGAGCGGAGATTTCACGTTTACGACGCTTGCCAGCGCGCTGTTTGCCGATGATTTCAACAGCGGCAGCCTCGACGCGAATAAATGGACGCGCGGAACAAATGCGGGCAATCAAACCGCCGTTGCCAGCGGCCAGCTCGAATTGCGTTCGCTAGGCGGGGAAAGCGGTTGGGTGATCACGAAGCAAGCGTTTGCGGCGCGCAACACCACCATCACGGCAAAAGTGACACAGCCGAATGATGATGGCGCGCTTGGCCTAAGCCCGACGTTCAACCAATCGGCGACGACCGGTATCTACAATCAAGCGACGTGGTATCGTTTCTATATTTATCGCGATCAAGCGAGCGGGCCGTATTTGTTGTATGTGCAATGGAAGAAGAATGGCGCTGTCGACGGCGTGGATGTGACCGGCAACTTGAATATTACCGGCCAGGTTTTTCTGCGCCTGCGCTGCGATGACACGCGCATCCATTTTGAAGCTTCACTCGACGGCGTCACCTGGTTCGATACTTATAACGAGCCTTTCGGGCTGACGGGCTACACGCTTGACAGCAATTTTTATTATGAACTGGCCGGGTATCGGACTTCTACAAAAGGGGTGTTGCGGGTGGATGATTTTTCCATCTCAACCGGCGGCGGCGCGAGCGGCGTGATCGCGATGAATCATCTTGCCAAGCCGAGATCGGTATCATTGTCTCTCGCGGTGCCCGAGAGTTTTGCTTTATCGCAGAACTACCCAAATCCGTTTAACATTGACACACGCCTCAATCTCGCCTTGCCGGAAGACGGACGCTTGCAGGCGAGCATTTACAATCTGCAAGGTCAGGAAGTCATGCGTCTGCATGATGATTATTTTTCGGCGGGATATCATGTGATCCGCTGGCAGGGCGCCAATGATGCAGGTCAGACGGCGAGTAGCGGCATTTATCTCTTGCGCTTGATTTTTGAAGGGCAATCGGGCAGGCGCGAGGTGATGACAAAGCGGATGATTTTGTTGAAATAGACCGAAATCACTGACCGGTCACTACGGCAAAATCGCTTTGCGGTAGATTGTGCAAAAGTGACCGGTCAGTTGATCTGTCTGAAAATAATATTGGGATAAGCTGCTTGACTTCTCATAAAAGTGTGCAGGCTGTGTGAAGCCGTTTCGTTTCACGCAGTCTGTACGCTATTTTTCAATTCAAGAAAGATACACCTCCCCTTCCAGCTTAAAATCCGCAGGAAGTTTTCTCGCCAATTCTTGCGCCTCCAGCGCAAACAGCGGACTGATTTCAATTTTAGTTCTGGGCCGGCCTTCGCCATCGCGCGGAACTTCTATGCCGCATTGTTCCAGCCAGCCGGCATAGAGATTGTAGTAATCCCGGCGCGCGGTTTCAGGTGAATCCACGCCGGTATCATTCTTGATGGGGCTGAACTCTGCATGCCGATTGACTTCGAGAACAACGCTGTGCCTGGCATCGCCCAGGGCATCAAAGATGAACGTCTCAAACTTATAGCCGTTGGGTTGCTCCGGCTTGCTCAACTCTCCCGCCGCATTGATAAACGGAATCTTTTTGTGCGCAATGTGCCAGGGCAGGCGTTGCCGGTTTTCCGTGAGCCGTGAGACAAAATCGACGCGCAGCATGTGAATCGCAATGCTGCCGCTATTGTATTTCAAGCTGCCGTCAGGATTGCGCATTTCTTTATCCGCCTCGCTCATATCGCTGTATTCGATCACCGTCAACCGCCCGTCTTTTTTGCCAATGACGCCGATTTTTTCATGCGGATCGCGTTTGCCGCATACCTTCGCGCTCATCTCGGCTTGCGCGGCCGCATGATAGCCGATGAACAAGGGATCGCAAATATGCAGCAGTACATTATCGACTTGAAAGTAAAAAATTTCGGTAATGCCGCGGCGGCGCATGTCTGCGAGCGCCCCGCTTTTGGCCAGCGCTTGCAAGGTGCCGCCGTGGCCGTCGGGGTTCATGAAGATGCTGTCCGGCGCTTCCAAAATAATCTTGCCGTCTTCGTCGATTGCCGGCATCATGCCCTGCTGAAAGAAAAAAACATCAGTGGCCGGCAGCCCGAAGAAACGATGTTGTGCAAAAAAAGCTTTGGTCTCTTCGTGATTGGCCAGGCTGGTCATGATGTACCAGGGGATGGCAGCACGGTAGCGCCGGGAGGTGGCGAGAATTTTTTCAGCATGCAACTGAAACAAGCTTTTGCCGCTGAGCGCGCCGAACACAAACGCGCCTTTGGGGCCCTCGAAACCCAGGCGCGAGCCTTGCCCGCCGGCCACTAACACTGCCGCGACTTGACCGCGCCGCAGCAAATCTGCGCCGCCCGCCCGCATGGCTGCACATTCCTGCGGGTGGGCATGTTGATGCGCCAGCGAAATCACTTCCGCCGGTTCCAGAGTGAGATTGGCCTGTGTTGTCTTGTTCTGCCGGATCAGGTTGATGTAAATGTCGTTGATGAGATCAAAATCAATCTCGGAGATTTGCTGAAGCAAGCGCCGTTGCCCGGCGGGGGGTAGCTTGTGCCAATGCTGCAAGAGGTGTTCATGTCCCGCCAATTTTGCCTTTTCGTGTAGCGCCGTGACCTCTGCTAGCGGTGATGTCATGACGGTTGCTCCTCCTCGTTGCGATTCTAAGTTGCACAGACCTGGCTGGGTCTTCCGGCTTGAATATGGAAAAAGATTCGATCGAATATGCGGTTTTGAATTGCCGCAATTTACAAAAAAAAATTGCGCGGGGAAAGAGTGAGAGGGCTATGTTTCAAAAATAAAAAAGAAATCCTGCCCTGCCGGTGGCGGGGAAATTTTAGGTAAGCGCTTGTGGCAAAAAGAGATTAATCGGGGGTATTGAAAATAAAACGCCCTGGCCTCGGCTACTTCAAAAAATCGAGGCGTCGTGTTGCCTTTAATAATGAATTGGAATCGCGATTGCCAATCGAATCAACGCGTCGGCGAGTTGGCGTAAAGGTTATTTATCTTCCTTTCTGGCGGTGGTTCTTTTATCTCTTGCTTTCTCGTGGTTTGAACCGGCGTTGCCGTCACTCGAACGGAATTGGTCAGGCCGACCAACGTTTTTTGCAATTGCGTATCGAGTTCGGAAATCCGCCGCAAAACTTCCGGAAAGTTTTGCACTTGAAGCAGCGATGCTAATGCGGCAATGTCTTTATGATACCGGCGCAGACGATAAACGTGGATATCATGCCGGTTTTGGTCGACATACGTCAGGCGCGGTAAATTCGCGACCATCTCTTCCAGCCGCGCCAACTCGGACGACACTTTTTTGATGCCTTCGCGGCTGGCGATTTCGGCGGTTCGCCGCATCTGGACGAAAACAATGCTGCAACTATCCAACTTTTGACAGGCCCGAAACAAATACTCGCCCGCAAGCTCAACCTGGTCTTGGCGCATAAACTTCTTCGCCTCTTCGATTTTCTGGCGGGCCTCTGCTAATTCATACGTCAAGTACTGTTCCGCGCCTTTGGACTCCAGCCCACTGAGTAACTTCTCGGCTTGCTCCAGTTGCTCAGTCGGTGAAGTCACGCAAGCGGCAAGTGCCAGCGCCAAGACCATACAACAGCCACCTGGCAACCGGCGAGCGACAACACGTGAAAGTGCTCGCATGTGTTTGACCTCCGTACCTCATGTTAAAGTTTTCCTCCATAATCCTACCCTTTCATTATTAATGATGATGTCACAACCGCCGAGGCCGCCTCACGGCACTGAGGCAAATCACTCATGGTTGCGCCATCGCTGTCCGGCAAATTTTAGCCTCTTAAAACTCGCGTCGCAGCGCCTCTCGAAACCGCCCTCATCAAAATCTCTTGTTACTTAACGACAACACACTCACGGCCTCCCCAAAAAATTTGATGATGACATTCTCAAGAAGTTGCTGCACGCTCACGCACGAGCTACCGCAATGGACAACGCCAAGCTACCCGGTTTGGCATTGTTTAAAATCAACAAAACAAAACGAGCAAAGGGCCTGACCTCCTGCTCCGGCCTGAAGAATAAACGGTGAAATGAAATCGGGAAATGAAATATTTAAATTGGAAAATAAAAGGTATGATCGACTTGAGGGGGCGGTGAAGGCCAATCAACGAGTTGAGTTTCGGGATTGGGCGGTTCATACGGCAAAACTCAAAATAAAGATTGTTTGATGATTCGGTTTAGATCATAGTCGCGCCACAACAGTTACCCGTCTACCCTGATTAAACGGCATCATCCGGCAATTGATGAAACAACGGCGTTCATCAATTTTAAATAAAATGAAATTTGGACAATTTTCAGGCTGGAGAGTTGGGAAGTCTAAAGGTGAGGTGCGCCACTGCGTTTATCTGCGCCGCAGTTTACTCCAACCGATTGCTTTCCTGCTTGCGTCCGAAGTCTTTGTAGAAACTGCGATGAAAGTCCTACGAAGCAAACGACACATCCGTGTGTGAGGGGTTACTCTTCCTTAAGAGCCCGTCCTTGTTGCGAATGGTGCGGCGAATATAACATCGGTGCGGCGGAAATGCAAATAAAATGTTGCACCTTTAGCATCTTTTTTAAAAAAATGTTGCGAAAAAGACTCGAAAACATACATATTGCAACAAGTCTTGAAAATGGCCTTCACGGGTGAACTTTTGCCGACCACTATTTTGAGATAAATACGCCATGAGTGACGAAGCAATTCTGCGACAGAGTATTTGCGAGATTGGCAGGCGGATGTACGACAAAGGATTTGTGGCAGCTAACGATGGCAACATCAGCCTGCGGCTGGCCGATGGCACGTTTTTGACCACACCCACCGGCGTGAGCAAGGGTTATATGACGCCCGAAGGCATGGTGCGTGTCGACCTTGACGGCCGCGCGCTCAGCGCCGGCAAGCCCTCGAGCGAATTGTTGATGCATCTCTTCGTGTACCGCGAACGGCCTGACATTAACGCCGTGGTTCATGCCCATCCAATTCATGCCACGGGTTTTGCCACCGCCGGGATCGCGCTCGAGGCCTGCGTGGCGGCGGAAATCATCGCCACGCTCGGCTCGATTCCACTGGCCGTCTATGGCACGCCCTCGACGCATGAATTGCCCGAAACGCTGCGCCCTCATATTCACCGCAGCGATGCCTTTTTATTGGCGAATCATGGCGTTGTGACTGTGGGCAAGACATTATTGGAAGCCTATGACAGGCTTGAGCGCGTCGAGCATTATGCCCACATCGTGCTGGTGGCGCGCCAGCTTGGCGGGGAGCGGCAGTTGCCACAGGAGGAGGTGCAAAAACTGTTCGCCTTGCGCGGGAAATACGGGCAAACCGGTTTGAACCCGGGTTGCGCCGTTTGCGACGAGCCCTGCCTGGGCAGCTCGTGTTTGAATTATGAGGAAAAGTATGTGAGCGGCAGTTCCGATCACCTGAGCGAGGTGGTCGATCGCATCGTCGCGCGGTTGCGTGCCGCCGCTGGAAGCCGACCTTTCGCTTGACTTTCAGAAGCAAATCATCTATATTGGCAGCCGTTTCAAAAATTTATCTGCCTATCTTTATTAGAATATACTCGTCGAGAGTTTTAATCTCACCAAGAGAAGGATGAGCCGTTCATGAGGCGCAATAACACGGTGCGTACGATTCTAATTGCGATCGTGGTTTTATGGGCTATTTATCAGCTTTATCCCACGGTCGTCGTCACCTCCTTGCGCGGCAAGGCGGAGACGCATATCAGCGCACTCACCAAGCTTACCAATATTCAACCCGATGAAATCAACCAGGCGCTTACCAAGGGCGTGCTGGAACAGCGCGTGCGGCAGGCATTGCAGGGCGAGGGCGCGCAATTGCCGGTTGCTTTGCAGGAAGTCGCCGCGTTGGTGAAAGTCAATGATGATCTTGCCAAGCATGAAGGCCAGGCGATAAAACGCGGCCTGGATTTGCAAGGCGGCTCCTACCTTGTTTATGAAGTCGATCTCCCCAAAATGGCCCGCGACATGGCCAAAAACAAAAATGCGCAATTCGATGAGATTTTGCTTGCGGTGGAAACCGAATCGGGCAAGCCCAATGTCGATTTCTTCGAAGTGTTGCAGCGGCGTTTTGCGGAGAAAGATTTGCGGTTGAATCGCTTTTTTGGTGAACGTTCGCAAACCGATGCCGACATCATCGTCGCGCTCAAAAAGAACGCGATTGACGCGGTTGACCGCAACCTTGAAATTTTGCGCAATCGCATCGATCAATTCGGCGTGTCTGAGCCTTCCATCACGCGCCAGGGCGACCGGCGCGTGGTCATCGAGCTGGCTGGCATTTCGGATGTTGCGCGCGCCAAGAATATCATTGGCCAGACCGCATTGCTTGAGTTTCAACTCGTTTATGATCCTGAAGTGGTGAACGAAGTTTTTACAAAAATTGACAACGTCGTTAAGCGCGATATTTCACCGCAACAAGACAGCGCCCAGCTCGCCGAAGCGGAAGTGGACACTTCTGCAGATGCAGAAGCGAAAGTTCGTGAAGAAGAAGAGGTAAAAGTCGAGGATCTTTTTGGTAAATCCTCGATTCTCGGGGAGGATTCCTCGGAAGCGGCTTTGGCTGGCGTGGATTCGACTGTCGCCGTTGACAAAGAAATTTTTGGTGAAAGGCCGTTTCTTTCGCTTGGGGCTGCGCTGGGCCCTGATTTTGGATTCCCCGTCAAGAACCAGAGAATTGTAGAACGCATCATCAACAGCTCGGAAGTGGAAAGAGTCATTCCCGCGGATGCTGAGCTGGCCTGGTCAGGCAAGCCCGAGCAAATCGCTGACAATCAGTATTATCGCCTTTACTTGCTCAAGAAAGAGCCGGAATTGACCGGCACCTACTTGACGGAAGCGCAGGCGACGATCGGCAGCGGCGCGGGCGTGGTGCGCCAGGGTGACTGGCAAGTCAACATGAATATGAACGATCAAGGCGCGAGAATCTTCTCGCGCGTTACCGGCGCCAATGTGAACAAACGCCTGGCCATTGTGCTGGATGGCAAAGTGATGATGGCGCCGAATATTGAAGACAGAATTCCAAACGGTTCAGCCGTGATTCGAGGCAGCATGGGTGCGCAGGAAGCGCAAGATCTTGCTATCGTGTTGCGCGCTGGCGCTTTGCAGGTTCCCATGAAAGTAATCGAAGAGCGCACTGTCGGGCCCTCGCTCGGCAAGGATTCGATTGCCAAGGGGCAATTCTCCGCCATTCTCGGCCTCATCATCGTCGTCGTGTTCGTGAGTATTTATTATAAACTCTCGGGTTTGATTGCGAATACGGCTTTGTTGATGAACCTTGTAATCGTCATGGCCGCGCTCGCGTTTTTTGACGCCACGCTGACGCTGCCGGGCGTGGCCGGTATCATTCTCACGATCGGCATGGCGGTGGACGCCAACGTGCTGATCTTCGAGCGCATTCGCGAAGAGTTGCGCGCCGGCAAGACCGTGCGCGCCGCCATCGACCAGGGATATAGTCGCGCGTTCTGGGCAATCTTCGATTCCAACCTCACGACGCTGCTCACCGCCATCGTGCTCTATCAATTCGGCACCGGCCCGATTCGCGGCTTTGCGGTGACGCTCTCCATTGGAATCGTCGCCAGCATGTTTACGGCGATTGTGGTCACGCGCGTTATCTTCGATTTCGTTACGTCGCGCCGGCGCATGGCGACATTAAGCATTTGATCGTCAGTTTTTTAGTCAGGAGAAACGGTAGCAATGGAATTTTTTCATCAAACCAATATTAATTTTCTTGCCAAGCTCAAAATTGCGCTATCCATTTCGCTGGCGTTGATTTTGGCCGGAATCGTTTCGCTCGTGGTGAAAGGCGGGCCGTTGTACGGCATCGATTTTTTGGGCGGCACGGAAGTCAATGTCAGATTTCATAATTCCCAACAAACCGCGGAAGTACGGCAGGCCCTGACGTCGCAGGGATTCGGCAAAGCAGAAATCAAGCAATTCGGCGACCCCACGGATTTTTTGATTCGCGTGCAAGAACAGGAGAGCGGAACTTCGATCTCTGACGGTATTCTCGCGGCTTTGCAAAAGGCTTTTCCGAACGATAAACCCGTGCTGCAATCCGTCGACAGCGTCGGTCCAAAAATCGGGCAGGAATTGCGCGACTCCGCCATCTGGGCCATTATCATTTCACTGGCGTTAATTTTGATTTATATCAGCTTTCGGTTTGAGTTTATCTTCGCGGTGGGTTCGGTCATCGCCCTCTTTCACGACGTCATGATCACGCTGGGGATATTTTCCATACTCAATTTGGAAATCAATTTGGCGGTGATTGCGGCGTTTCTAACTCTCGTGGGTTATTCGCTGAATGATACGATCGTGGTTTATGATCGCATTCGCGAGAACATGGTCTTGTTGCGCCGTGAATCCATGAACATTGAAAAAGTCATCAATCTAAGCATTAACCAAACGCTCAGCCGCACGATTCTGACGGGCGGCACCACGTTTATCGTTGTGGCGGTTTTGCTTTATTTCGGCGGCGAAGTGATCCGCGGCTTTGCCTTCTGCATGCTCATCGGCATCCTGATCGGAACCTATTCTTCCATTTTCATCGCGGCGCCGCTGGTGGTGGAATGGTACAAGAAGCATCAAACGGCAAAAATCAAGATGAAGCCGGTAGGCGTGCGTTAACTCATTGAGCGCCGCCGGCAAAGATGGTTCTGCCGGCGGGCTTTGCGCCTCATTCGAACAGTTCAAAGAGGTGTGAAAATGAATGTGCGAGAAAAAAACGTCGGCAACACCGTCGTCCTGGAACTGTCCGGAAAAATCATGGGCGGCCCGGACGCGAGTCTGCTCAACGACAAGCTGCATGAGTTGATTGACAAAGGCCAGACCAAAATCATCGCCGACATCGGCGGCGTCGAATGGATGAACAGTTCCGGCTTGGGCATTTTGATCAGCGGCTTGACGACCATGCGCAACAATGGCGGCGAACTAAAGCTCGCCAACGTGACGGAGCGCATTCAGAGCTTGTTGATGATCACCAAGCTGTTGACCGTTTTTGAAACGTACGAATCGGTCGATCAGGCAATCGCCAGCTTCAAATAAACCAGCCACGTGATGATTCGTTGCGCGCCCGCGCCGAACCCGGCGCATTCTTCTCCATTGTGCGCCTCCGTGAACAAACCTGCATATTTTTAATTTCCCCATTACTATGTCTGTTCAAATCGTTATTGGCGCCCAGTGGGGCGACGAAGGCAAAGGCAAGATCATTGACTTGCTCAGTGAAAATGTCGATGTCGTTGCGCGTTATCAAGGCGGCGCGAATGCCGGACACACCGTCGTTCTCGGCGACGAAAAATTCGTACTGCACCTGATTCCCTCCGGCATTTTGCACGAACACACCGTCTGCCTGCTGGGCAATGGCGTGGTCATTGATCCGGTTGCGTTTCTCGACGAAGTGAAGCTGCTCAAGCAGCGCGGCGTGGCTGTGCAAGGCCGCTTATTCATCAGCCATCGCGCGCATTTGGTGATGCCATATCATAAACTGCTCGATCAAAGCCGCGAATCAGCAAACGGGCATGAAAAAATCGGCACCACCGGCCGCGGCATTGGCCCGGCTTACGTCGACAAAGCGCATCGCATGGGCATTCGTGTCGTCGATTTGCTCGATGAAGAGGTGTTGCGCAGAAAAATCGAACAGAATTTGCAGGAGAAGAACGCGATCTTGAGCGCGCTTTATGATGAAAATCCCCTGGATCCGGAGGATATCTTGCGCGCTTATCAGGATTTCGACGAACAGCTCGACCCCTTTATCACCGATGTTTCGCGCCACTTGAACCACGCGATTGACACCGGGCAAAAGGTTTTGTGTGAAGGCGCGCAAGGCACATTGCTCGATCTCGATTTCGGCACGTATCCTTATGTTACTTCCTCAAGTCCGACGAGCGGCGGTGCCTGCACCGGACTCGGCATCGGCCCCACGAAAATCGAGGCCGTCCTGGGTGTGGTCAAAGCCTATACGACGCGGGTGGGCATGGGACCTCTGCCCACGGAAATTCCGGAAAATAGCGGCGTCGATTTACGCAGCTTGGGCGCAGAATACGGCGCCACCACGGGCCGCCCGAGGCGCTGCGGCTGGTTTGATGTGTTGGTGGCGAACTATGCCGTGCAAGTCAACGGTATTGCCGCGTGGGCGTTGACCAAGCTGGATGTGCTCGATTCCCTGCCCGAAATTCAGGTGTGCATCGCCTATCGCCATCGCGGAAGGGAGCTGGCGCATTTCCCGGCGGATATGCGCATCCTGGAGAATTGTGAGCCGGTTTACGAGACCCTGCCGGGCTGGCGCGAACCGACCGGCAAGGCGCGCACCTTTGAGCAATTGCCGGCAGCCGCGCAGGATTATTTGCGCTTCATCGAGAAATTGACGCAGACGCCGATTCGGATCATCTCCGTTGGCGCCGGCCGCGAGCAAACGATTTTGCGGTGATCGAAATTCGTCGCGACTCCGTTCGGGGCAGAAGAATAGTGCGGATTTGAACCATACCAGATATGAATTCTTTGGGAGATTGCGCGATGACGATTACCACCACGGAATCCATCCAGGGCAAAACGATTGTCAAATATTTGGGCATTGTCACGGGTGAAGCCGTCATCGGCTCTCACCTGGTTGATGATTTGTTCAAGGGCATTCGCGGCATTGTTGGTGGGCGGACGAGCCGGCATGAAAAAAACTTGGTGGCCGCGCGAGGCCTGGCGCTCAAAGATATGCAAGCCAATGCCGCACAGCTCGGCGCGAATGCCGTGGTTGGTGTAGATTTGGATTATGAAGCTTTTGGCGTAGGCGAGACGATCTTGATCGTCATTGCCAACGGCACGGCTGTACTCGTGGAATAAGCGAAAGATCGTTCAGCGACGGCTTGGCCGTCGCTTTCGGTTTGAAAGCTAAAAATGCGGCATGAGGATCAGGCTATCACATTTCGATCAAGTCCCAAGGAGTGCCTTTTAAGTAACCTACTCATTTTTTAAACCGCGAATGAACGCGAATATTTGTTAATTTCAAAATTCGCGTTTATTGGCGTCCATTCGCGGTTTGTGATAGGGGCAGGTTATTTAAGCGAGAATCCTAAATTGAGGTACCCATGACGCGTGCTCAAGCCTATCAACTGATGTGCGAGTGGACAGCCTCCGAAAGCCTGCGCAAACACATGCTCGCCGTCGAAGCGGCCATGCGTTTTTATGCGCGCAAATTCGGCGAGGACGAGGAAACCTGGGCAGTGGTAGGCCTGTTACACGACATGGATTATGAGAAACATCCCTCCAAAGAAGAACATCCCTATCAAACCGTAAAATTGCTGCGCGAGAGGGGAGAGCCGGAGGCGATTAGCCGCGCGATTTTGGCGCATGCCGATTATTCCGGTGTGACGCCTGAAACGCCGATGGAAAAAACCATTCTCGCGGTGGATGAATTGTGCGGCTTCCTCACAGCCGTCGCGCTGGTGCGCCCGAATAAAAGTTTGCTCGATGTCGAAGTCAGCTCGGTTAAGAAAAAAATGAAAGACAAGGCCTTCGCGCGCCAGGTCAGCCGCGATGACATTTCGCGCGGCGCAACCTTGCTCGGCTTGACGTTGGACGAGCACATCGCGAATTGTCTGGAAGCGATGAAAGCCGTGGCCGGAGATTTGGGATTGGCCGGCCAGGCTTAAAGCCTTGCGTTGAGCGTTGACGATTAACGCATCGACCTCACCACCGCCTCGTGCAGCTTCGGGCGAAACGGCAAAATGCGCCGGTTTTCGCGCGTGGGATGAACGCGGTTGCTGAGCAGCACGACCAGCAGCCCGCTTTGCGGATCGGCCCATACTGACGTGCCGGTGTAACCGGTATGGCCGAATGCTCTTTCACTCATCGACTTGCCCGCCGAATTGCCGCCATCAGCGGTATCCCACCCCAAAGCGCGGCTGCTGCCTGCCACCAAATTCTGCCGTGAAGTAAATAATTCAATCGTTTTCGGCGAAAGCAGTTGCGTTTCGCCGTAGCTGCCGCCATTCAACAACATTTGCAAGAAAATGGCAAGATCGCGCGCACTGCCGAAAAGTCCGGCATGGCCTGAGACGCCGCCGAGCCGGTAGGCATTTTCATCGTGCACCACGCCGTGAGAAAATTTGCCTGTGCGGCCCTCGGTCCACGTATCGAATTCTGTCGGTGCAATGCGCGGCAGAAATTCCGCCGGCGGATTGAAAAACGTCTCCCCCATTTTGAGCGGCGCAAAAATTTCGTCACGGCAAAAAAACTCAAGCGTTTTACCGGAAATGCGTTCAACAATTTTCCCCAACAAAATCGCGCCAAGATCGGAGTAGACGGTTTTGGTTGCGGTGGGATATTCCAGTTCTTCGCGCAGAATGACGTTGATAATTTTATCGGCGGTTTTGTAGTCTCTATAGTACAATCGAAATGCCACCAAGCCGGAACAATGCGTCAGCAGATGGCGCACCGTGATTTTTTCCTTGTCTTTTCCGGTAAACTCCGGCAAATAGGTTTGCACCTTCTCATCCAGATCGAGCTGGCCGCGTTCATAAAGCAACATGCATGCTGTTGTCATGGCAACGACTTTGGAAACGGAGGCCAGATCATAAATGGCGTGCAACGGCACGGGGCGCGCATATTCGCCGTAGCCAAGGTTGCCGAACGCCTCGTGCAGCACGATTTTTCCTTGGCGTGCAATGAGCAAAACCGCGCCGGGAAACACCGAATCACGCACGGCTTGCCGCATCATCAGCCGCACCGAGTCGAGCGCCACCGCTGCCATCCCTGCTTCTTCTGGAAAAGCATATTGCAAGTTCGGCTTCATGGAAATTTCTTGCGCTACTGGTTGGTTCATTTTTACAGATAATTGCAAGCCGGCGCCGCGCTCAAAATAGCCGGGAATGCTGATGGGCAAGCGACCGGTGATCGGCTCACGGCCGGTGAGGGCTCGTGCGGCTGCGAGACTCAACAATTCTTCCGCATCATAGGCCACAAGATAAGCTGCCGCTGCTTTGACCTGGGGATATAAATAAGGATTGCCAAAGCTGACAACGGCCGCCGGCACGCCGGTCGCAAGCAAAGAGTCAACCACCGGCTGCATGGCGCGCGGCAATCCCACCTCGCCTTTCCAGGCGCGCAGCGCCGTATAAATTGGCAGAACTTGTACGCTTGCCGCACGCACCGCCGCAAGCGCGGTCTTGATCTCTTCGGAAGAGCTGCGCGGGTGCAGCGACACAACTTCCAAACCGTTCACGAAGCGCCGCAGTTCTCGCACAAACGGCGTTCGTGTTATTGCGCGCGGCTCGTCTCCAATATTCACAACCGCGATGCGCCCGCTGCGATTAAGCGGGAGCACATTCTGTTCATTTTTCAATAACGTCATGGCACGTTGAGCGGCAACTTCAGCCGTTTGCACGGCTTCGGGATGACGTAGGCGCGCGGCAACAGAATCCAAATTTACCAGGCGTTGCTGCTGCAAATTCAGGCGGGATTTGGCCAGCAACATGCGCAGCACGGATTGATCGATTTGCCCGCTGGAAATCTCGCCGGAGCGCACGCGCCGCTCGAGTTCCTCGATCATCTGCGGAATATGCTTCTGTGCAAGAATGATATCCGCCCCGGCTTTGACCGCAGCCACGGTGGCAAATGCCTCGGTATAGTTTTTTTCGATCGCCCACATTTCCATGGCATCCGTAATCAAAACGCCTTCGAATTTCAGCCGGTCGCGCAACAGCCTTGTCATGATTTCGGGCGAGAGCGTTGCCGGCGCATAAGGATTCATGTTCACGCCGCGCACGTTGACGTGCGCCGTCATAATGAAATCCACACCCGCGGTCATGGCGCGGCGAAACGGCGCCAATTCGAGTTCCTCCAATCGTGCACTGTCGGCGCCAACATAAGCCAGTTCGATATGCGAATCCTGCTCGGTGTCCCCGTGTCCGGGAAAATGTTTTGCTGTCGCCAGCAAGCCGCCGTCATGGCAGCCGCGAATGAACGCCTCGGCAAAACGCGAAACCGTTGCCGCCTCCTCGCCAAACGCGCGCACATTGATGATGGGATTCGCGGGGTTGTTGTTGATATCGACCACAGGCGCGAACGTGATCCCCAGCCCCAGGGCGCGCGCTTCACGCGCCGTATGCCAGCCCACTTGATATGCGATACTCGTATCGCCGCTGGCGGCAAGCGCCATGTTGGTTGGGAAATCCGTGCCGCGAAAGCGCGCGGCGCCGTGCTCCATGTCCGCCGTAAACAACAGCGGCGTCTTGCTCAGCGTTTGCAGGCGATTCGTCATGTACGCGGTGGCATAAGGCTCGCCATTCCAAAGATGCAATCCGCCAATTTGATATTCCGTAACCAACGTTTCAACTTCCCGCCACTGCGGATCGCTTTCCGGTTTGAAGTTGGTATCGAGGTAGTAGATAAAAAGCTGGCCCAGCTTCTCGCGCAATGACATTTTTGCCAGCGTCTTACTGGCCCAGGACGAGGAGGCCGGCTTTAGCGATGAAGAAAAGCGCTGAGAAGATTGCGCCAACACCGTCACGGCGCCAGTGAGTGACAGTACAACGCTGAGGACGAGGGACTTGACTAAAACGCGCTTTAGATGATACGCACCGGCGGCAAATAAATCCGATTTCATTGCAACGAGCCGGATCGTCGGGGTTCCGGCGGTTGCGTGAACATGTTTCAAAATACGCACGTCTTGCTCCCGGAAAGGTTCACACCGGCAACGAAACTAAATATTTTCACACAGCATGATATGTTGCATGCTTACAAGCCGGGCAATTGCCTGACATCGATCTTCTTGTTGAAGATAATCTGGCCGGGCGCATTGCTGTCGAGATCGCGCGCCTCGACCACGAGTTGAAACACGTCCGGATGAATCGGGCTGAGGTGAATATCGACGTCGAACAACTCACCGGTTGCGGGTGTGCAGGCGTTGTTCATATCGAGCCGGATGTCGATGCGTTCGCCGCCCTCTTCAATTTCCGCTTGTGGCTGTGGATTACAGCCTTCCACCACAACGTTGAGGCGCAGCAGCCGCAGTATTTTATTGAAGCGCAATTGCAGCGAATCGGGCACGGGTTGATAATTCGGCGCGTTATGCGAGTAGGCGGAAAGCGCGACAATCGCCGTCGGAATATCGGCATAAAGCGAGGTGGGCTGCCTGTCGCAGGCAAACAGCACGGCGGCAATCAGCGTGAAGCCGATCAACTTGGCGGCGGTTTGAGAAATGACCATAATCAGCATCCTTGTGCAAAGCAATACCGCGGCAAAATATGAAAAAGATTCACAAAAGAAAACAGGAATGCCTTGCTTTTCTCGATGATTTTTTTATCTTTTCGACTCGAACTTTTTAAGACAGCCACTAATCTCAACTCGCGGTCTTCAGCTATTGCCAAGATTAGCCGGTTTTAGGAAGAAGTGAATACAAGGAAAGGCAATATGAAAACGATTCTCGTGGTCGAGGATGAAAAAAATTTGCGCACGCTTTATTCTCAGGAGTTGGAAGCTCTGGGTTATCAGGTGATTGCCACGGCGGACGGTCGCACCGCCCGCGAGCAAACCAGAAATCGCCAGGTTGATCTTGCGATTGTCGATATCAAACTAAACGGCGAAAACGGCCTGGAAGTCGTGCGCGATCTGATGCAGGAAAATCGCAACCTGAAGATCATTTTGAATTCTGCGTATTCGACATACATGAGTGATTTCACCAGTTGGTCGGCGGATGCCTATCTCGTCAAATCCTCGGATTTAAGTCAGCTCAAAACAAAAGTCCGGGAATTGACGGCGCAAGAAAATGGCCATTATGTTGTTTGATCAAACCGGAGTCCATAACGGCTGTGCCTGCGTTCGGAGCCGGCCAAACGAGCGTGCGTTCGCCGGCGCCACGACGATTATCGCTTATCTTCGCTAACGCCCTCGTGTTGACGATCTCACCAAACGACGATATCCCTGCGTTTATAGATTTGAAACTGATGTGAGAATGCCTTCATGGCTGGAACTTGCTAAGGTACTTTCATATGCCCGCTTGCAAAAAATGTCAACGTGAGATCTCGACGGTCGAGGCGCAATTCTGTCCTTATTGCGGCGCGCCGATTGGTGATGAAGGCTTGTTTGAATTCAACGCGCAAGCGCCCCCGCCGCCCGCAGAAGCCGCCGCGCCGGCGCCAGCGTTTCCGGATGCTTACGAGCCTTTCTCGCCGCCTCCGCGGGCTGAAGCGAAACGTCCGACCGACTGGGAAGATCGCGCAAACCTCGGCTTTCTGCGCGGCTTGAGCCAAACCTTGAGCGACGCCACCTTGCGCCCCTCGGAATTTTTTCGGCGCACCTTGCCCACCGGCAACATTGGTTCCGCGCTCTTGTTCGCCCTGCTGGTTTGGATGACGGCCGGCCTGATCTCGCTGTTTTGGCAAAGCCAGATGATGGATTCGTTTCCGCTTCTGGAACGGCTCGAACGCGAATTCAGTTTGGAGTTCGGGCGGGAGCAATACGGTTTGTATGTGCTGGTTTTGCCGTTTTGGATGACCCTCGTCATCTTCGTGTCTGCCGCGATTTTTCATGTCTGTTTACTTTTGGTGGGCAGCGGAAGAAGCGGCTGGGAAGCGACCTTTCGCGCGTTGTGTTACAGTTTCGGGCCGCAATTGCTCAGCGTCTTGCCGGTGTGCGGCGGGATTATCGCGATGTTTTGGCAACTTAGCATTGTGCTCACCGGCTGGCGAGAATTTCATCAGAGTTCGACGCCGCGCGTCGCGCTTGCTGCGTTCTTGCCGCTCATTTTATGTTGCGGGTTCGCGTCGTATTTTCTCTTTCGGTTTGCCGATGTCCTGTCAAATCTCAATTTGCCGCAATAACGTGAGGCCGGAGCTTGCCATGCGGCAACAACTTTGGACGAGCATCGGATTCGTCTCGCTTTTGTTGTTGAGCGTGCTCGCGCTGAAATTTGCAGCGCCGCTTGCACACCTCTTGCCGCGCTGCGTGATGTATGACTTGTTCGGTTTGCCGTGCCCCACGTGCGGCGCCACGCGCGCATTTTTGGCGTGCGCCCGCGGCGATTTCGCCGCGGCTTTTGCGGCCAATCCCTTGACCACGCTGATCTACGCCTCGCTGTTCGTTGCGGCCGGCGTGTTGCTTGCCGCAACCGTTGCCAACAAAAACATTTTGAACCGGCTTCATGCTGCGCCTCTCACGATCGTGCGCCGCATCGCCGCCGTTGCGTTGGGCGCGAATTGGATTTACCTGCTGGCGCGGGAGAGCATAAAATAAAATTAAGGAGATGAGGAACGATGCAAGTAGGTTTGACGATCAGTGATTTTGGCGGAAAAAAACCGGGAGAGTTGCTTGCCCTCGTGCGGCGGTTGGGCGTCGGCTTTGTCGAATTCAATCCCACCGTTTTTCGCGATCTCAACTCCGTCATCGCCAACATGAACGGCATGGCAGCGGGCTTTCACCTGCCGTTGATCGGCGAACACGGATTCGATTTTTCTTCTTTCGAGGCCAAGGAGAAAATTGACGAAATTATTGCCTTGCTCAATCAGCATCGCCATGATTTGAATTTGCTCTACTGCGTTGCGCATCCGCCCGAAACCCAAAACGAAGAGCTGGCCGATGACGCCCTGGAATATCTTTATGAAAACTTGCAGCGTCTTGAAGTGCCGGTCATTTTGGAGAATATCGAAGCCTGGAATGTCAAGGATTTTGACCGTTTGGTGGATATGACCAAGAAGATTCTCAAGAAGAAACTGATCGGTTTGTGCTTCGATCCGGCGCACGCATTTCTGCGCGGTGAAGACATTTTCGAGCGCTTCAGCGCAATTGCCAAGCAAGTGGTCTGCATTCACATGTCGGATTGCATCAAAGACGAAGATGCGCATTTGCCGTTCGGGCAGGGCGTATTGCCCATTGAAAAATTTCTGGAACATGTTTTCAAACACGGCTATGACGGCGTCATCAATCTCGAAGTGGTGCCGAAATCGTTGCAAGAAACCGGCGCCGTCTTAAACAGCTATTTGCAGGTGTTGCGCGTCTTCAAAAAGAAAAAGTATCTGGCCACCCGGATGAAATTGCTGGTGGGCGGAGCGCGTTTGAATGACGTGAATTGAACCGTGCGGCCGTTTTCAGACGCGTGGAAGCAGAGTAATCGTTTTTTAATTCGGCAATCGTATTTTATCGAATCTTGAGGTAGCGGCATGGCGCGTATGGTGCAATGTGTAAAGTTCGGTCGAGAGATGGAAGGTCTAGAGAAGCCGCCGATGAAGGGCGAATTGGGCCAGCGCATTTTTGACAACGTTTCAAAAGAAGCGTGGCAAATGTGGAAAGCGCAAATGATCATGTTGATCAACGAATACCGGCTCAATCTGATGGATCCCAAGGCCAGCGCTTTTCTCGATCAGCAAACCGAGGCGTTTTTCTTTGGCGAGGGTGCGGCGCCGCCGCCGGAGTTCATCCCGGCGAAGCAAGACTAAATAGCGTTAGCTAAAAGGTGTGTCCGCGACCTTGTCTTCTGGTACGCCCGCGGAGCGGATGAGTTGGCCATGATGCCCCCCCCGCGCCGCCGGCGAACCGGGTGCGCCTCTCCGCGCCACAGCGAAGTTGTTGCTGCGCGCACGCAACTTCGTGCGCCAGTTGTTGGCAGCATACGTCTGGAATTCCAACCTTTCAGCAACTTTCCTTTATAGAAATCACCAGAACAAGCGCGGCAAAAATCACCCCTCCGTCTGTGTCAAAGCTTGTCTTGTTGCCGGGCATATGCAGCCGGATAGACGCGCGCCCGGCAATGGAATTCGTCTCGTGATTCTGCCGTGCCATCACCAGTTTATGAATCAGGAAGATGTTCTTTTGGAATATATTAAAACCAGAAAGGAGTTCGTTCTATGATGAATGCCATCGAAGCCAAGGCCATCATGAAAAAGGCAAAAGCCGCGAATGCCGATCCGATTTGGCAGCTCATGGGCGTGTTGTACAAATCCCATCCCTGGCACGGCATTCAAATCGGGCCGGACGCCCCGCAGGTGGTGACCGCCTACATCGAAATGGTGCCGACGGATACCGTGAAATATGAAATCGACAAAGCCACGGGACATTTGCGCGTTGACCGGCCACAAAAATTTTCAAACCACTGCCCGACCCTCTATGGCCTGATTCCGCAAACCTATTGCGCCGAACGCGTGGCGGAACTGTGCATGCAGCGCACCGGGCGCACGGGCATCATCGGCGACGGCGATCCCATTGACATTTGCGTGCTCACCGAGAAGCAAATCTCGCATGGCGACATTTTGCTGCACGCCATTCCCATCGGCGGGCTGCGCATGATCGACAAAAATGAGGCTGATGACAAAATCATCGCCGTGATGCAGGGTGACGCCGTCTACGGCCAATGGCGTGATGTTTCCGAATGCCCGCCCGATGTGATTGACCGACTGCGGCATTACTTTCTCACCTACAAGCAAGCGCCCGGCGAAAAGAAAGGCACGTGTGAGATTACAGATATTTACCATCGTGAGGAAGCCGAGGAAATCATCCGGCGCAGCCAGGACGATTATAAAGCGCGCTACGGCGATCTTGAAACGATCTTAACCAGCGCGCTGCGGTTGTGGCAGTAGACAATCCAACACGCGCAAACGTGCCGGGTATATGTTCCATCTCTTTTGCCCATGAAGCGTTGCAGCAGTTGCACAAGGCTAAGTTCTCGCTTGCCATTATAGAGCCAATTTTGTTTATTTCGATGGCTTCGCGAGAGCAACACGTGTGTTGGCTGGGCCAAGACAATTAACCAACAGGTGACTCTTGAATAATCCAGACTTTCCCTTCATGCGTGTGATTTTCATTGGAATGGGCGCAACGCTCACGTTTGATCTTTGGGCGCAGTTTCTCAAATACGTTTTCAAGATTACGCCCTCCAATGTTTGCCTCGTCGGACGCTGGCTGCGATACATGCCGGAAGGAATCTTTACGCATTCGAATATAGCCTCTTCCCCACGGAAGAGCGCCGAATGCCCGGTAGGTTGGATTGCCCACTACCTGATTGGCATCACGTTCGCCGTCGCTTTTGTTGCATTCGCCGGCAACAACTGGCTTCAACATCCAACGCTGATGCCGGCGATCATCTTCGGGGTCGTTACAGTCGTAGCGCCATTTTTTATCATGCAACCTTCATTCGGGTT
>QEVD01000544.1 GCA_003576975.1 Candidatus Zhuqueibacterota bacterium | reverse complement strand
GCAGGGCCGCAGTCCGCAGATTTACGCGTTCCCGATGAGCCGTGATGGCGAACTGCTGGCCACCAGCGGCCCGAATGAGACCATCAGCATTTGGAACATCAAAACCGGTACATTGGCGAATAACTTCAAGGGGCTTGGCGCATTGATCAATGCGGCCGATTTCAGCCCTGACAATTCGCTGTTGGTCGCGTGCAATTGGGACACGCTGGTAAAGATTTGGCACGTGAAATCTGGAGAGGTTCATCGGGAATTGCGCGGCCTGGAAGGCGGTAGCAGCGGCTGCGCATTCAGCGCGGACGGCAAACTCGTCGCTTCCGCTTCGCGCAATAAAGCAGCTTATGTGTGGGAGGTTGCAAGCGGCAAGTTGCTCAAGAGGCTTGAACATGAAGCCAATCTTTATTTTGTCACCTTCAGTCCTGACGGCGCGCTGCTGGCCACCGCCGGGCACGACGGTGTTTTGACTTTGTGGAATGCGAAAACTTTCGAGAAAGTTCGTATGCTGCCGGCGCATCGCGGTACAATTTACGCAATTGCATTTTCACCTGACGGCAAAATGATGGCAACCAGTGCAGAAGACAATCCCGTAAAAATTTGGAACACTCAAACCGGCGGTTTGCTGCACGAATTGCACGGCCACGCACAGCGCGTGTGGACCGTCGCGTTTTCGCCCGATGGCAAAAGACTCGCAACCGGATCAGCCGATCTCACGGTTCGTCTCTGGGATACAACCGCCGGGCTCTCGGTTGCAACATTTTCAGATTTTACCGATCCGGTTTACAACCTGGTGTTCACGCCCGATGGTACGCGCATACTCGCCAATGCCAGCGGCACAGAAATCGTTGTTTACGACACGGTAACGTATAGAGAACGAATACAACAAAACGGCGTGAATGCCGCCAAGAACAACTAATTTGTGACGTCTGAAGGCCTCGCCGCCACGACGTTTTCATTAATTATAGACTGGTCCCATACAGAGAATAGACTATGCGCAAACCAGGCATCCGGTTATACAAACTTGGCAGCTATGCCTTCATTCTTTTCGCCCTTGTACATAGCCTCAACTATTTCAGCGATCCTGCCAAGTTGTTGACCAATGAGGAGGACAAAAAAATCTTTCATGAGATTCAGACGCATGTTTTTAACTTGGGAGGATTTTCCACCACCACCGGAGACTTGCTGACGGGTTTCAATTTATATCTCAGCATCTTCACGCTGGGGCTGGGTATGCTCAATGTATTTTTGATCAAGCATCTCCGTGAAAACGTTGCGGTACTCAAAACCGCGGCAGCGATCAATGTTTTGATAACCGGCGCGCTGCTGGCGGTCACCGCACTTTTTTTTCACCTTCCGCCTCTTATTCTATTTGGCCTTTCCTGTCTCTTTTTTCTCTCGTCATTCGTCTTACTCCGAAAGCCTGAGGTTTGAACGACTTTTTTGTTCGACTGGCTGCCATTCGTCAAAAAAATCTTTCGGTTTTGCTCAAATTTGGTTATGTCCGTCATCACTTGGTGAATTCATTTCCATCAAACAAAATCATGGCACGTTATGCTCAAAGACCTTCATTCGCGTTTGATCTTATGCTTATCGTTGTTCTGCGCCCCGCTCGTTGCAGCCGACTCGGAAAACACCCTGCAATTGCGGGCGCACAGAATTGAATCCAATCTTCAACTCGACGGCCTGTTGACGGAAGCGGAATGGCAAACGGCCACGACGATTTCCGATTTTTTTCAGTATCAGCCTGATGAAGGCCGGCCCGCATCCGAAAAAACCGAGGTGCGCGTGCTGTATGATGAACATTCTCTCTACATCGGCGCGATGTGTCATGATGCGGAACCGCAAAAAATTGTCGCACAAAAATTACAGCGCGACAGCGGCTTGGAAGATGACGATGTCTTCGGCTTTTTAGTGGACACCTATCACGATCATCGCAATGCGTATTTTTTCATGACCAACCCCAACGGCGCGCAGGAAGACGGCCAGCTCGTCGACGGCGCGTTCCGGGCTGATTTGGATTGGGACGGCGTGTGGGAAGTCCGCGCACAGATTCATGAGCACGGGTGGTCCGCGGAATTCAAAATCCCGCTGTGGAATTTCAAATTCAATGCGCTGCTCGAACAAAGCTGGGGCATCAATTTCACGCGCACCATCAAACGCAAAACCGAACAAGTCAATTGGGCTTCATGGTCGCGCGACAACAACGGCGGCTTTTTGCGCGTATCGCGCGCCGGCGACTTGCTGGATTTGCGCGAACTTTCGCCGGGGCGCAATCTGCAGATCAAACCCTATGTTCTGGGCAAAACCCTGCGCGATGATCTGCTCACTCCGCAGCCGATCCGTGACGAGAAATTCGATGCCGGCCTTGACATTAAATACGGCCTCACCTCGAATCTCACGCTTGATTTGACCGCCAACACCGATTTTGCCCAGGTCGAAGCGGATATCGAACAAGTCAATCTCACGCGCTTTCCGCTTTTTTTCCCGGAGAAGCGGGAGTTCTTTCTGGAGAGCGCCAATACGTTTCAATTCGGAGAAGGAAATTTTTTTGGCCCGCCGCCCATTTTTTTGTTCTATAGCCGCCGCATCGGCATTGCCGGCTTCAATCAAATCGTTCCGCTGCTTGCCGGCGGCCGCTTGACCGGCAAAGTGGGAAAATACGAGATCGGCGCGTTGGACATTCTCACGGATGAGACCGCGGATTTTCCCCGCTCGCATTTTTCCGTGGTGCGATTGAACCGTGATGTGTTTCAACGTTCCAAGATCGGCGTCATGTTTACCAACCGCGCCAATATTGGCGAAAACAACCAGCAAGCCTATGGCGTTGACGCGAATTTGTGGTTGAGCAGTCCGCTGGTGTTTCAATCATTTGCCGCACAATCACGCGCCTCGGATGGTCCCACCGCGAACGCGTGGAAACTCGGGCTTGATTTCACCAAAGATCATTGGGGCTGGTTTGCCTCTCACATGTTCATCGATAAAGACTTCAATCCGCCCGTCGGGTTTGTGTTGCGTCCGGACATTCG
>QEVD01000027.1 GCA_003576975.1 Candidatus Zhuqueibacterota bacterium | reverse complement strand
ATTGGTTTGCGATAACGGGCACGGGCGCAGCGCCGGACATTTTGCTTGCCGGGAAAGGCCTCACCGGCGGTTATGTTCCGCTTTCCGCCATGCTGGCGCGCGGCGAGTTGATCGAAGCCCTCTACAACAGCGGCGGTGATTTTTTGCACGCACAGACTTTTGCGCATCATCCCGTGGCATGCGCTGCCGGACTTGCGACGATTCGTTATTTGCAAGAGCATCATCTCGTCGAGCGCTGCCGCGACATGGGGAATGTTCTTCATGCCGTTCTCAAACGTCTGGAAGATCATCCGTTTGTCGGCGAAATTCGCGGCAAAGGCTTGCTCGCTGGAATCGAATTAACGGCGAATAAAGCGACGCGCGCGCCATTCGCACGCAATCTAAAAGTCGTTGAGAAGATTGCCACTGAGGCATTGGCGCGCGGCTTGATCATCTGGACCAACGCCGGACATGTTGACGGTACAAATGGCGACGGCATTTTGCTCGCGCCGCCGTTTATTGTGACGCGGGAACAAATTGAGGAAATTGTGAATGTGCTGGAGCAGAGCATGAATGTGGTGGCCGCGAAAGTGCCCATCGGATGACAAGGGCGGCGGCCAGAAGAATGTTAAACTTCATCTGAGAGAGGAGAGTTTTCCATGGCTGCAAAAAAGCAGTTTAAAATCACCTATTCCACGCTCGGCGCGGATATGGAAAAGTTTCATCGCGAATTTGATCGCGCGCTGGACAAAGTGCGAGGACGTTTTGGCGAATCGCATCCGCATTACATCAACAATCAAGCAGTCGCCGGCGCCGGGCAAACGTTCGCCAGTAAAAGCCCGGTAGACACGCGCATTGATTTGGCTTATTTCCGTGAGGGAACCTCGGACGAAGTCGATGCCGCCGTGCGCGCAGCCAAAGAGGCGTTCCCGAAATGGGCGGCAACCGATTATCAAAAACGCGCAAAGATTGTGCAGAAAGCGGCTGCCCTTATTCGCAAAGACAAATTCACGCTGGCCGCAATCATGGCGTTTGAAGTCGGCAAAAACCGCCTGGAATCCATGGGCGACGTGGAAGAGTCCGCCGACCTGCTGGATTATTATGCCAAGCAGTTGCTCGATGCCAAAGGCTTTTTAAAACCACTCGGTAAACTTTCACCCAAGGAGGATACGCGCTCGGTTTTGCGGCCTTATGGCGTCTGGGCGATGATCGCGCCGTTTAATTTTCCCCTGGCGCTGCCCACCGGCATGAGCGCCGGCGTTCTACTCGGCGGCAATACGCTGGTGTATAAATCGTCTGTTGATACGCCGTGGATCACCGGGCGTTTGGCGGAGATTTATATTGCTGCGGGCATGCCTCCCGGCGTTGTCAACTTTGTTGCGGGTGATCGCCACATGGGTAATATTCTGATAAGCCACCCGTTGCTCAATGGCATTGTCTTCACCGGATCAAAAGCTGTGGGCATGAAAATTTTTCAAGAGTTCAACCGGGACTATATCAAACCGGTGATTCTTGAGTTGGGCGGCAAGAACCCTGCGATCGTGATGCCCAGCGCGGATCTCGAGGTGGCGTCTGATGGTGTGATGAAGTCAGCGTTTGGATTGCAGGGGCAGAAATGCAGCGCCTGCTCACGCGTTTATGTTCACGAAAAAGTGAAAGACAAGTTTCTCGAGCTGCTCCTGCGGAAAACCGCGGCCATCAAAATTGGCGATCCCATTGAGCGCGACGTTTTTATGGGCCCGCTGGTCAACCAAAAGGCCTATGATAAATTTGCCGCAGCAGCGGAAGAAGCGCGGCGCGACGGAACGATTCTCACCGGCGGCCGCCAATTGCGCGAGGGCAATTTTTCCAACGGCTACTTTGTTGAGCCGACCATTGTCGATGATTTGCCGCGTGATCATCGCATCTTCAAAGAGGAATTGTTTCTGCCATTTCTGGCGGTGGGCGAGATGGAATCCCTGGAAGAAGGCGTGCAATTGGGCAATAATGTAGAGTATGGCCTTACCGCCGGCATTTACACGAAGAACAAGAAGGAGCTGGCTTATTTCTTCGACAATATCGAAGCGGGCGTGACCTATGCCAATCGCCGCAGCGGCGCGACAACCGGCGCGTGGCCCGGCGTGAATTCCTTCTGCGGTTGGAAGGGTTCGGGCGGCAGCGGCAAGGGCGGATGCGGGCCGTATTATGTGCAGCAATTCATGCGCGAACAGAGCCGCACCATTCAGAAGTGATTGACAGAGGTTTTCTTGTTGCTCGTTGCTGTCTGCTGGTTTATCATGTCTGCCACGAAATATGATAAACCAGCGGCGGCGAGCAACGTTGGCAACATCTCTAACGAAGCGATAATGAGAGAGTCATGAGCATTTTCAACTCGAAAGTCATGTCGATGTCGGAAGCCGTCATGAAAAACGTGCATGATGGTGATACGATTGCGATCGAAGGCTTTACCCATCTCATCTGTTTTGCCGCCGGGCATGAGATCATTCGGCAACGCCGGCAGAATCTCACGATATGCCGCCTGACGCCGGATTTGATTTATGATCAGATGATTGCGGCAGGCTGTGTGGGAAAAATGATTTTTTCCTGGGCCGGCAATCCCGGCGTTGGGCCATTGCATGCGCTGCGCCGCGCGGTGGAGAAAGGCAAGCCGCATCCAATCGAGCTGGAGGAATATTCACACTTCGGCATGGCGCAACGCTTCGTGGCGGGCGCGGCCAAGCTGCCGTTTATGCCGTTGCGCAGTTATAAAGGCACGGACTTGCCGATCGTCAATCCCTTGATTCGAACGGTAACCTGCCCGTATACCGGCGAAGTGCTTTACGTCGTGCCTGCGCTCAATCCCGATGTGGCGATTGTGCATGCGCAACGCGCCGATGCGCAAGGCAACACGCAAATTTGGGGTCTATACGGCGTGCAAAAAGAAGCAGCATTTGCCGCGCGGCGAGTGATTGTTGTTGTGGAAGAACTGGTGGATGAAAACGTTATTCGCCAGGATCCGAACCGCACGGTGATTCCCGGCATGATCGTGAACGCTGTGGTCGTCGAACCGTTCGGCGCGCACCCGAGCTTTGCGCAGGGCTACTATGATCGCGATAATGATGCCTATATTGCTTGGGATGATATTTCGAAAGACGAGCAAAAAATGGCGGATTATCTCAACGAGTGGATTTATGATTTGCCCGATCGTGCCGCCTATTGGCAGAAGCTCGGCCCGGAGGTGCATAAGCGCTTGACGGTGCAACAACGCATGAGCGGGGAAGTGAATTATGGATTCTGAGAGAATGGATGAGACATGAATGTTATGAAATCGCGATCAGGTACGCATATTTTAAGAACAGCGATGACAGTTCCGCTGCCGATTGACACCGTTTTTTCATTTTTTTCGGAGGCCGCCAACCTCGGCCGCATCACCCCGCCGGAGATGCTTTTTCGCATTCTGACGCCGGGGCCGATCGTGATCCAAGCCGGCACATTGATCGATTATGAAATCCGGCTTTTCGGCATTCCCATGCGCTGGCAAACATTAATTTCGCGTTGGAACCCTCCGCATGAATTTGTTGATGAGCAATTGCGCGGGCCTTACGCGTTGTGGATTCATACCCACCGTTTTCGCGAAATTGCCGAAGGCACCGCCATTGAAGATGAAGTGCAGTATCGTTTGCCGTTTCGGCCGTTTGGTGAATTGGCATACCCGTTCATCAAGCGGCAACTTGATCGTATTTTCCGTTACCGGCAAAAAGCGGTAGTGGAGATTTTATTGAGCAAGAACCGGCAAGACAAAATGCCGGCGTGAGCAGCGTGTTCTGCTCCCGCGGGTTTGCCGCAAGCTTGTCAGGCTTTGTATCAATTGAACTCACGTGACAACGGCGAGTTTACAGAGATTGCTCAATCAAGGTTACGTTTTTTGTGAACTGATGTTTGGCCTGCGGATCTTCTCCCCGCCTCTGCAAAAGATACAGCCCGGCGTGATATGCCACAAAAGCCAGGGCGATCCCCGCGATCGGATCAAGAGCATGATGATAACCGAGATACACGGTCGCTAACGCCACGCCCAAAGCCAGCGGAATTAAAACATAACTTATCCGGCGGTTATACCGCCATGCGACCAGCGCCCAGGCCATGGCGCCGGAAACATGCGTCGATGGAAAGCAACCGCCGGCAATCGCGCCTTGCGATTGCAACTGTTGCGTCAAGGGTCCGAAAAAATAGCCAGTGTATTCCGTTGTGCGCAAAGCCTGTAATGAATCGATCATGCGCGGACAGAGTGAGGGGAAGGCATAGAACAAAACAAAATTGCCGCAATAAGACAGCGTCACAATCGAAAAAGCGGCGAGCGTTTCTTCATATTTGCCGCGCAGAAACAGCGGAAGTGTTGCCAGCGGCAGAAATGAATAATATGAAACATAGAAAACATTCATCAGCTCGTCGAGCCAGGGCGTGTAAAGACGCTGCGCCCAAATGGTGGGATGGACGCCGAAGATCGCGACATCTGCTTCAATGAGAAGATCAATGGCCCAGTACGAACCGGTAAACATGCGGTTCATGTGATTCATCTCAAAGTAGCCGTAAAAGATGGCAATGATCGGATAGAAGGTTCGCAGAAACCAGAGCACGCGATTGTGCGCATGCGCTTCACCAAACCGTATGATTTCCAGAAAAACAATAACCAGGACAACATGAATTAAGAAATCCTGCGGCCAGTAGGGCACATGATGGTGGAAGAAGGGCAGGAGTAGAGCCAGTAATCCAATGTAACCGAGGGACAACAGATCCAGCAGGCGAAAGCGAATGCGACCATAACGCTGATGATAAAACTGCTTGAGTGAGATTGGAAGGAATGCCATGAAGCTCCCGGTGTTTGGGAATGTAGATGATTCTAGGCACAGCGTTGTCTCATGAAGCGGCTTTGAGTTATGCTGATGAAATCGAATCGCGGCGCGCTTTTGTGAGAACGAATATAACTAAACACAATTGCAGTTCCAAATCGAAGCTTGACTTTAGAAGAGATTTATTTATCTTTTAAAAAAATGAAGGAAAGGCACGACGTGCCGTGATGATATGGCGGAAAACAACAATCAGCCTCTCTATTATTCCGACTATTTGCAGCTTGAACGCTTGCTCGGGAGCCAATCACCCAAAAGCGCTGAACACGGCCGCCCGGCGCATGATGAAACGCTTTTTATCATCGTGCATCAGGTATTCGAGCTTTGGTTCAAGCAGATCCTTCATGAGCTTGATTCGGTGCTGGCCTTGTTCAAAGGCGATTATGTCGATGAGAAGCAAATCAGCGTCGTGGTTTCGCGGCTGTTGCGCGTCAGCGAAATTCAAAAATTGATCAACGAGCAATTCCGCATTATCGAAACGATGACGCCGCTGGATTTTTTGGAATTTCGCGGCTTGCTGGCGCCGGCCTCGGGATTTCAAAGCGTGCAATTTCGCTTGATTGAAAACAAGCTGGGCTTGCGGCCGGAACGGCGCATGTTGTTCGACAAGAATGCCTACACGACACATGTTTCGCCCGAGCATGAGAAAATCATTTTGCAATCGGAGGCGGAACCCTCGCTGTTGCAGCTCATCGAGCGTTGGCTCGAACGCACGCCGTTTCTCGATTTCAACGGCTTCAATTTTTGGTTATCCTATCGCCAGGCGGTCACGCGCATGCTGCAATTCGAACGCGAAAAAATTGCCGGCAATCCGACCATTTCCGCCGAAGAAAAGCACAAGCTGGAAGAAAGCTTGGTGGCAAACGTTGAAAGTTTCAACGCCCTGTTCGATGAAGCCTCGCACCGGCGGTTGACCGACAAGGGCAAACGCCAGTTATCCTACAAAGCCATGCAGGCGGCATTGTTAATACAACTCTATCGCGACGAACCGATTTTGCATTTGCCTTACCGGCTGCTCACCGCGCTGGTCGAGATTGACGAGTTGTTCACGACCTGGCGCTATAAACACGCCTTGATGGTGCATCGCATGATCGGCAACAAAACCGGCACCGGCGGCTCCGCGGGTTATCAATATTTGAAGGCGACGGTGGATAAACACAAATTGTTTGCAGATTTGTTTAATCTATCAACGTTTTTGATCCCGCGTTCGGAACTCCCGGAATTGCCGGAAGAGATTCGCAGAAACCTGGGGTTTTATTATTCCGCAAAATGAGCCAGGTGCGAGCTGCTGTGACGCACAATGATTAATGCTGTGCGTAAAAGCAATCTTCATTCTCGGCCTCAAGCGATAAAGATGATTTTGTGGCAGCCACGAAGGCGTTGAAGGTGGCGGAGCCGCTGGCAGAAGATGCCCAGCGTGCGCAATTTTTTCATAACAGCATCTGGAAAAAATCCTATCGTATATCGACTCGCGAATCGCATATAATAAGGCAGGGCGATGATCACCGGTCCAAGTACTGGGTTCAAAGATCTGCGTCCCAGGGCGTCAGGACTGCCTTTGCGCAATAATCCAGTTTTCTGGAGCGCCAATCTTTATTGTGACGCGCCCTGCCTTTTTGATCCCAGTTGAAGTGAATGGACGAAAGAGACGCCATGAAAAAAATCATACTTTGTTTGGGAATTTTTCTGCTCGTGACGCACAGCTTCGCACAAACGCCTTACAAACTTCCGCCGCAGGAAGTCGTCGCCATACTCGATGCGCCGCCCACGCCTTTTGTGATCGTGAGTCCGCGCAAAGAAGCGATGGCGCTGGTGGATTATCGCCCGCATCCCTCGATTGCATTATTGGCGCAGCCGTTTTTGAAATTGGGCGGTTTGCGCATCAATCCGGATACCGGCAGCCGGCAACGGTTATCCCAGTATACCCGCCTCTCCGTTCATTGGATACAACAAGGCAAAATTGTTAACCTGCAAGCGCCCGCAGATGCCAGGATCGGCGTGCCGCGCTGGTCCTATGACGGCACAAAGCTCGCATTCACACATGATCTCGATGACGGCGTCGAGGTTTGGGTGGCGGATGCCGCGACCGGCAAAGCCAATGCGCTTGCAAATGTGCGCGTGAGCGACGTTCTGACCGCGCCGTTTCAGTGGACGAGTGATAACACGCATCTTCTCGTGCAAATGATACCCGCGGGGCGCGGCAAAATGCCGGAGTCGCCCAAGGTTCCTTTTGGCCCGAACATCGAGGAAACCTCCGGCAAAATTTCAAAGGTTATGACCTTTCAGGATTTATTGAAGAATCCGCACGACGAAATGTTGTTTGAGTATTTTGCCACGACGCAACTGGCGCTGGTGAATTGCGTTTCCGGTGATATGACGACGATCGGCGAGCCGGCAATGATTATGAATGCAGAGTTTTCACCTGACGAAAAGTATGTGCTTGTCACAAAACTCAAGAAACCGTTCTCTTACCGCGTGCCCTATTTTTATTTTTCTCGTTCGACGGAAGTCTGGGATCGCACCGGCCAGTTTGTCGCCATGATTGCCGATCTTCCCATCTCCGACGAAATTCCAACGCAAGGCGTTCCCACCGGCCCGCGCAGCGTGGAGTGGCAGCCGTTGCATCCCGCAAAGTTGCTTTGGGTGGAAGCGCTTGACGGCGGCGATCCGTTGAAGAAGGTCCCCTTTCGCGACAAGCTTATGACGCAGGCCGCGCCCTTCACAGCAGCACCGGCTGAAGTTATGCAGATTCAGCATCGCTTTTCCGGTTTTGATTGGACTGCAAAGCGCGATGAAGTTTTGCTGGCCGAGTATGATCGCGACCGCCGGTGGCGCACGACGACGTTTTTGCATTTGGCCAAGCCTGCCAAAACGCGAAAAGTTCTTTTTGATCTGAGCGTGAACGATGCTTATAACGACCCGGGCCGGCCGATCTATGAAACGCGGCCCAACGGCGAAACCGTTTTGCTGCAAGAAGGCGATTGGATTTATCTGAATGCGCGCGGCGCTTCGGCGGAAGGCGACCGGCCGCGTGTCGATCGCATGAATCTAAAGACGCTGGCCAAGCAACAACTTTTTCAATCACCGCCGAAGGCCTATGAGCAATTCATCGCATTTTTCGGTAAAGAACGCAATACGATCATAACCCGCTACGAATCGCAAACCGAGCCGCCCAATTACTTCATCGTCGATTTCAAAAAGAAGACGCGTTCGACTCTCACAGATTTCAAAGATCCCGCACCGCAGCTCACCGGATTAAAAAAAGAACTGGTGAAGTACAATCGCGCCGATGGGGTGCCGCTTTCAGGCACGCTGTATTTGCCGCCCGGCTATCAAGCCGGCGCGAAATTGCCGCTGTTGATTTGGGCTTATCCGCTGGAGTATTCCGATCCCGCCACTGCCGGGCAAGTCCGCGGCTCGCCGTTTACCTTCACGTTTTTGCGCGGCGCCTCGCCGTTATTTTTTCTGACACAGGGCTACGCGGTTTTGCTCGACGCTACGATGCCGGTGGTCGGCGACCCCGAAACCATGAACAATACCTTTGTAGAGCAAATCGTTTCCTCCGGCCGGGCAGCCATTGACAAGCTCGATTCCCTGGGCGTGATTGACCGCAAGCGCGTTTTTGTTTCCGGCCACAGCTATGGCGCGTTTATGACGGCAAACTTGCTGGCGCATTCCGATGATTTTGCCGCCGGTATTGCGCGCAGCGGAGCTTATAATCGTTCGCTGACACCCTTCGGATTTCAGAGCGAGCGCCGCTCGTTTTGGGAAGCGCCGGAGATTTATATGAAAGTTTCGCCCTTTACGCATGCCAATAAAATCAACGAGCCGATTCTCATCATTCATGGCGAAGCGGATAACAATCCCGGTACACACACAATGCAATCCGAGCGGCTCTATCAAGCCATCAAAGGCAATGGCGGCACCGCGCGTTTGGTGTTGCTGCCGCATGAGAGTCACGGCTATGTTGCGCGCGAATCCGTGTTGCACGCACTCGCCGAAATGTTCGAATGGGCCGAGAAGTATGTCAGGAATCGCAAGATTGAAGTGGGGAGCAATTAAGCCTCAGTGTCGAAAACCGTCGATCAAATCACCGTTATTTGAATGCGAGTTGACCGCGACGCCGGTTTAGGTTAAAATCGCCTTCGATGCTCATTGATCAGCAATTTACTGGCAATCGTGAATGAGCTTGACACACATCAGCCGGTAAAATCAAGATTATTCTTGCCATACCAAATACTGAACACCAGTAGATTTGGCAAGCCGCAAAACGTTGAACACGCTTACATGGATGAGCTTTCCTTGCCGTACAGTAAACAACAGCGCTTACCTCTCAAGCTCGACATTGACACTCCTATTCTCCACGAAAACCGGCCTGAGTTGCGAGAAATCTGCGATCATGGTTTTACAGAATGGGTTCTTGCGGCCCCGCCGTTGATGTTCCGTTCCTGCGCCCAAATTCAGCATTGCCCCGCTCTCTCAAAATTTCGCAATGCTTTGATTGCTTCGTTTCCAGAAATGCGCGACGAGGGCAGAAAACGACGGTGTAGTGCAACCGCAGTGGAATGGTTCGGATTAAACGAGAAGCAGTTTTTAGCATGAAGCTTGAATGTGAAATTGCAGGGAAGGTTTATGGGGTAGATCTTGCTAACGCGATTGATCTCGCGATTCCATTGTGTTTTGATGGCGCCCAGCCCAATCATTTTGATGCCCCGGAGGCAACGGCGCGGCCTTTCGAGAGCGGCTCGTTTGTCGGCGATACCAGGCGGGGAGGAAGCTGTAACGTCGAGGAGTATCGATTGATTCCACATTGCAATGGAACTCACACCGAATGCGTCGGGCATATTTCACATGAGAGGATTTCGCTTCACCGCATCTTGCAGAATGCTCTCATTCCGGCGACTCTTATTACGGTCACGCCGGAGCCGGCTCTTGCGTGCGCCGATTCATACCTCCCGGCGAAGCAAAAGGAAGATTGGCTGGTCACTCGTGAGCAGCTATCTAATCATTTGCAAGCTCGTTCTGCTGATTTTTTACGCGGCTTGATCATACGTACATCGCGCCAGGAGCCTGCCAAAAAATCACGGCGCTATGCGCAACATATGCCGGCTTTTTTTTCGAGGGAGGCGATGGCATTGGTTGCCAGCCTAGGCGTGCAACATTTGCTTGTCGATTTGCCTTCGGTGGATCGCATGTTTGACGAAGGCCGGCTGAGCGCCCATCATGTGTTTTGGAATGTACCGCAAGGCAGCCAAAATGTTGACGAGAATCATCCTTCTTTGAAAACCATTACGGAGATGATTTACATCGATGACAGTGTGTCTGATGGAGAGTATCTGCTGAATCTTCAGACGCCAAGTTTTGTTGCTGACGCCGCGCCGAGCCGGCCGGTCATTTACCCGATTGTTTCGCTGTAATTTTGTGCAGAAATGCTGCGTTCATTCGGCAAGGAAGTCCGCATGAATGACGGCGTCAAGAGAAGTCGTTTCTTTGAGTATCCTGAACTAAACAAGATTGGCTGATCACGGATGATTGACTATCGTACCAACCGCAATTTTGCCCTGGCCGTTGACGCTCGCGATCCTCTCGCAAAGTATCGCGAACGCTTTCATATCCCTAAAACTAAAATTGGCGAGGATTGTGTTTACTTGTGCGGCCATTCGCTTGGGTTGCAGCCCAAATCGGCGCGTGCCTACATTGAGCAGGAACTGCTGGATTGGGAGCGCCTCGGCGTTGACGCGCATCTGCGCGCCAAAAATCCCTGGCAATCCTACCATGAGATTCTCGCGCCGCCGCTCGCACGACTGGTCGGCGCTCATCCGAGTGAAGTGGTGGCGATGAACTCGCTCACCGTAAACCTTCATCTCATGATGATGACGTTTTACCGGCCGACTCCGAAACGGCACAAAATCCTGATGGAGGCCAGCGCTTTCTCCTCTGATCAATACGCTGTCAAGTCTCAGATCAAGTTTCATGGTTATGACCCTGAAACGTCATTGCTCGAGCTACAGCCGCGCGCCGATGAAACGACGATACGAAGTGAAGATATCAATGCGTTGTTGGAGGAAAAAGGCGATGAAATCGCTTTGATTTTGCTGGGCGTCGTGAATTACTATACCGGCCAGGCCTTCGATATAAAACACATTACGCAAGCCGGCCATGCCAGGGGCTGTATGGTTGGTTTTGACCTGGCGCATGCCGTCGGAAATTTGCCGTTGTCTTTGCATGATTGGGGAACCGACTTTGCCGTATGGTGTTCTTACAAGTATCTCAATGCCGGGCCCGGTAGTGTTGCCGGGTGTTTTATACATGAACGACATGCTCAGGATTGTGATTTGCCGCGCCTGGCAGGCTGGTGGGGGCATAATAAGGCGAAACGATTTTTGATGGAACCGGAATTTGAGCCGATTGCGACTGCCGAAGGCTGGCAACTGAGCAACTCGCCCATCTTGTCTTTCGCCGCTTTGAAAGCCTCACTCGATATCTTTGATGAAGTGACGATCCGAAAATTGTGGGTGAAAAGCCGCGTGTTGACCGGCTATTTGGAGTTTTTGCTCAAACAATTTGCCGGCGATATGCTGACGATCATCACACCCGCCGATAAAAATCAAAGAGGCGCGCAATTGTCGTTGCGAGTCAAAAATGACGGCGGCGCCTTGTTTCAAGCATTGTTGGCGAGAAATTTTATTTGCGATTGGCGAGAGCCTGACGTTATTCGCGTCGCGCCGGTGCCGTTGTATAACACGTTTTTGGATGTTTATCGTTTCGCCGGCGCTGTGCGCGGCAGTCTTTAATCAAATAGGCACAGGGGAATTCATATGACAAAAAAGACTGCAACAAATAAATTAACATTGATTGGCGGCGGCCTGGCCGGCCCGTTGTTGGCGATTTATCTGGCGCGTCGGGGCTTGCAAGTTGAGATCTATGAACGCCGTCCTGATATGCGCCGGGTAAAAACCGGCGGCGGACGCTCGATCAATCTTGCGCTTTCGGTGCGCGGCTTTCATGCCTTGCGCGAAGTGGGCATTTATGACAGCATCATGAAGATTGCGGTGCCGATGCGGGGCCGCATGATGCACGCCCTCGACGGCGAATTGACATTTCAACCCTACGGCAAAGACGAGAGTGAAGCGATTTATTCCGTATCGCGCGCAAATTTGAATATCGCATTGATCCATGAGGCGGAGAAGTATCCCAATGTCGCCTTTCATTTCAATATGCGCTGCACCGGCATGGATTTTGAAAAAAATGAAGTGAAATTTCGCCATCAAATTTCCGGCGCCGAGTCTCTGCTGCCGGCGCAGACGGTGATCGCCGTTGATGGCTCAGCCTCTGCAATTCGCTTTGACATGATGCACGGGCGGCGTTTCAATTATTCGCAGCACTACATCGAGCATGGTTATAAAGAGTTGACCATTCCAGCCGGCCCGAATGGCGAGTATGTGATAAACAGCAATGCGCTTCATATTTGGCCGCGCGGAACCTACATGCTTATTGCACTGCCGAACATCGACGGCAGCTTTACCTGCATCTTTTTCTTCCCCTTTGAGGGCGACCCCAGTTTTGCAAGCTTGAGCAGCGATGAAAAAGTTGCCGCATTTTTTCGGCAGCAGTTTGGCGATGTGGCGCCGCTGATGCCGAACTTGGTACAAGAATATTTTTCGAATCCAACGGGCGCGATGGTGACAATCAAATGCGCGCCCTGGCATATCAATGGCAAGATGGCGTTGTTGGGCGATGCCGCGCATGCCATCGTGCCATTTTTTGGGCAAGGCGTGAATTGCGCTTTCGAAGATTGTACGATGATGAACGAGTGTATTGCAAAGTATGGCACGGACTGGGAGAACGTTTTCAGCGAATACGAAAAGCTGCGCAAAGTCAACAGCGACGCCATCGCTGATTTAGCTCTGGAAAACTTTGTGGAGATGCGTGATCTCGTTGCCGACGAACGTTTTTTGTTTCGCAAGAAAGTCGAGCAAATGCTGGAACAGCGTTATCCCCAAATCTTTATTCCCAAATATTCGATGGTGACGTTCCACCGCATTCCCTACTTGGTTGCGCTCTCGCGCGGCAAGATTCAAAACGAAATTTTAGCCGAGCTGTGCCGGGACGTGAGCGATCTCCGCGCCCTGGATTGGCAACGCGCCGACCATCTTATCCACAAAAGATTGACGCCAATTGCAAAGGCTTGATGCGCGGCAACGGTCAAACGCAATAGGCGTGAGGCTGGGAAAGCATTGCCTAAATCGCCCACCAGGGGATGTGCTGCGATTACGCAAATGCGTTGAGACATTTCATAAAAATTTTGAATTGACCTCGCTATTCATGTGATTTCTGCCGCCCTGAAAATTGTATGACGGAAACGAAAAAGAGCTTGCTCAAGCGCTGTTTTCTTATTGTTGCCGGATTAACGTTGGGGATTGTCGCGATAGTCGTCACGTTTCTGCCGGCGCGTGTTGCCCGGCGTTTGAATGCGGTTCATGTGCGGCCGCCCTATCGAGTTACTGAGACGGTTCAGCTTTTGCATGATTCGCTTTTTATTGCAGATTTGCACGCTGACGCGCTCTTGTGGAACCGTGATTTGCTCACACGCAGCACGGATGGCCATGTTGATGTGCCGCGTTTGCTGGCGGGCAACGTGGCGGTACAGGCCTTCACCGTCGTGACGAAGACGCCGCGAAATCTCAATATCGAACGCAACACAGGTGATTCCGACGATATTACCTTGCTCGCCATGGCGCAACGCTGGCCCGTTGCGACGTGGACGAGTTTGAAAGAACGCGCCTTGTTTCAAGCGCGCAAACTTCATGAAATCGCCGGACGTTCGGACGGCAAGTTGGTGCTCATCAAAACCTCAAGCGACTTGCAGAATTATATGGCAGCGCGCCGGGAGTCAACCGATATGACAGCCGGATTTCTCGGCATGGAAGGCGCGCATCCGCTCGAAGGCAATCTCAACAATCTCGATATCTTCTTCAAGGCCGGCTATCGCATGATCGGCCTGACTCATTTTTTCGATAACGAAGTCGGCGGTTCCGCTCATGGCGTTGAAAAGGGCGGTTTGTCGGCGTTTGGCACGCTTGCAGTCAAACGCATGGAGGAATTGCATATTTTGGTTGATCTCGCCCATGCCTCGCCGCGTTTGATTGATGAGGTGCTCGCAATTGCAACCCGGCCGCTTGTTGTTTCACATTCCGGAGGCCGCGGGCAATGTGATAATCAACGCAATTTGAGCGACGAGCATTTGCGCGGCATCGCGCAAACCGGCGGAGTGATCGGCATCGGCTTTTGGGAAACCGCTGTTTGCGGCGTAGATGCCGCTGCCATTGCCGCGGCGATTCGTTATGCCGTCAACGTTGCCGGCATTGATCACGTTGGTTTAGGATCGGATTTCGACGGGGCGGTGACCACGCCGTTCGACGCCAGCGGGATGGCGCTGCTCACCGCGGCTCTGCTGGAGGAGGGTTTGGGACGTGAGGAGATTTATAAAATCATGGGCGGCAATGTACAGCGGTTATTGCTGCAAACTTTGCCATAGATTTGCATGATGCATCTATTGCCACAAAAAAAGCCCACGGCTGTGAGCCGTGGGCCGTTAAAAAGCAAACGATTCAGTTGCTGTTCGCTTACAAACCCGTTGCCGCTAAATTTGCATTGGTTTGGCGAATGAGATGATAGCGGCCATCGCCTTGTTCGTCGTAAAAAACGAATTCGCGCGCGGGCTCTTCGTAACGCCAAACTTCAATGCTGCGGCTATAGCGATCGTATTGCCGCAAAATTTCATCGGGCTGGCCATAAACGACATAAACGCGGCCGCGATCGGTTGACCAACCTTGACTTTTTCCCCACGCAAAACGAGAGTTGGCCTCACCCACGCGCCAGTAGAATTCCTCTTCCAAGAGATTGGCGTTCGAAGCCGGATCAGGATTGCGCTCCTGCCAGAAGTCGGCCAGCAAGCGGCGTTGTTCTTCCGGCGAGGCATTCTTGATTTCCTTCCATTGTTGCCCGGTCATGATGAGCCGTAATGGTTCAAGATAGTCATTCAGCGCTTTTGCCGTGGTCGCGTTTTGACGGTTGGCCCAACGCACCAGCAGATTTCGTTTGGAAACCACGGTGCGTTGATCGGAATCGATCGTCATGCTGATTTCCATGCGGCCCAGACCAAGCTGCGCCGGAGGAATCGGAAAAACGATGTTGACGGTTTCCTGGCTGGCAGTGGTATCGATCTCGGCGCGGTTGGCGTTGCCGGTTTCGGTGTTGCCAATGCGCAAGATGGCCTGCAAGCGTTGCCCGGCGCGTACGTGCCGCGCCTGCGCGAAAGCATAGACGGTGGTATTAAAGCGTTGGCGAAATGAGGGAATGATTTGATCCTCGCGCGGAAACTCTTTCGGCGGGCTGTCGACCAGAATGATGTCGCTCAACGTGAGGTCAGACGAGAATAGATCACGAATCACGACAGGTTGTGTGCTGTAGCCGCGCCCTTTCGCGACGCGATCGGTTACCATTGCTTCCAATTTATACTCGCCGGGCGGCGCTTCCATGAAATAGGATACCCGGGCATAAACCGTATCCGGCTGCGTGGCGTCGTAACTGTCCACCGTAATCATGCGCGAATCATCGACAAGTTGCACGGCATGGCCGCGATCATCGCGCAACGCCAGGGTCAACTCAAACTCTGCGGTGAATTTTCCGCCGCTGCGCTCAAATTGCAGGCTGCGGTGCGGCACATCGAGCACCGTCCACAAAACGTTGTTCCGGTTCGGGTCAATCACGTTTGCGGTTTGCAGGCCAAAATTCACCACGCCCAGAGATTGTTGCCGGCCGCCCATATGTTGATTCATATTGCCCGCGCAGCCCGCCGCCAACGCAACTGCGAAAGCAAGAAAAGAGAGTTTTATCGACATAAACTGTTCCTTAGAAATCCGTTCCGAGCGAAAAGAGGTAGCGCGGCTTGGTGAAGTTTTGCAAATCCGTGTTCCATGCGGCGTCAATACGCAACAAACCGATGGGGCTGTAGAAGCGAATGCCGTAGCCGAAGCCGGCTAAAACGTCATCCAAAATTTTTTCGCCGGCGGCATTGCGAGTAAACAGCCTGAAATCCTTGCTGTTTTCCCACGTACTGCCGGCATCCAGGAAAACCGCGCCGCGTACTTGCTGAAAGAATAACGGAATGGGCGCTTGCAGCAGCAGAAATTGAATGAACGGGAAGCGAATCTCGGCGTTCATGATAAAATAACGCGTACCGATTTGTTCATAATAATTCGTGCCGCGCACCGGATAAATAAACTCGCTGAACGTGAGATCATTAATATCCGACGAGCCTAAGCCGCGGGCAAACTCGCGATTGAGCCAGTTGGGAATGCCGCCCAGAATGAAACGTTGCGGCTTCTTGCCGAAGCTGGCGCCGCCTGCCGTGCGCCAGGCCAAGCCCCATTGGCGCGACAGTGCTTTGTAGTTGCGAAAATCAGCTTGCACGGTGGCAAACTCGCGCGGAATGCTGCCGATGCCCGGACTGAAGGAGGCCGATATCGAGCTGCGGCGATTGTCGTCTGGACCGTAATATCCCCAGCGCGTGTTGTCACGCGTCAACTCCAGGGAGAATACCGCCGCCGAGCTTTTCAGTGAAGGTACATCGATATACGTGAGGTTATCCTGAATCGTGTAAAGATAAGCAGCGGAGAAATCGATGCGGTCAAAGCGTGAAAACGGATAGCTCACGCCGCCGATAAAATTGATGAAGCGAAAACGTTCGATGCTGCCGAAGAGATCGAAGTCGCCCTGTAAATTTGACAAGTAAAAATTCACTTGCTGGCCGAATGCAAAATAGATGCTCGGCCGCCAACCCTGGAACGCGTAACTCAGGGCAAAATCGCTGTTGGCGATGGAACGATTGAGATAGGCGCCAATGCCGATTTGATGATTGCCGGTTAAATCCGACAAATAGACTTGCCCCAAGCCCTGCAATCCAAAAAACGGATCATAACCGGTAACGCCGCCGACATAGTCGACGCTGAAGCTGGGTTTGTATGAGCGAACCGTGAAGCTGCCATCGGATTGCAAGTTGTCCGGCGGCGGCGCTTCCACGTCGTCGTGTATCGCCGTGCCGTTGTTGACGATGCCGCGTGTGAAATCGCGATCAAATGCAAAATTCTGATAAGGCCGGCCCTGGGTTTGTTCGTTGCTCATGCTCGCCATCTGCGGCGAATCAAGACTGTCCAGCGGCAAATCGCGATATTTCAAGGCATCCGTTACCTCCAGCGTGGCATATTTGCCGAGGTTCGACAACGGATTGCGCCAGAGATAGATATCGTAACCGCCGCGATAAAAAGAAGTGAACGCCAGGCGTTGCCCGCTGTTCGCAATCGACATTTGTTGGATGCCGACCAGCAAATCCGTCAGCGGCTGTTCTTCACCGGTTGAAAGGACTTTGAGGTATACATTCGAAATGCCATTACGATCGGATAAGTAAAGCAAACTGTCGGAATTGTGATAAAATTCCGGCGCAATTTCCGTGCTCGCCAGCGAGGTGACGCGCTGCAGGCCCGTGCCGTCCGGGCGAATGAGGTAGATGTCGCTGTTGCTGTAATTGTGTTCCCAAATCGAGGTTTCGTGCGCCGCGTCCGGATCGCCGCGATCGGAGGAGAATGCAATCCAGCGCCCATCAGGAGACCAGGTTGGTTCGAAATCGGAAAAAGCATCTTTCGTAATTTGTTTCACTTCTTCCGTTTCGACGTTGAGCAGATATAAATCGCCGCGCGTTTCCTTCATTCCGGTGAAGGCGATGTATTTGCCATCCGGCGACCAGGAGGGATTCCAAATGCCCTCGAATCCCGGTTTGTAGGTGCGAATCATCTTGCGGCGATGCACATCCACCACGTGCAGAACGTCTTGCCATCCGCTTTTGGCGGCAAAAACGATGCGGTTGTTATCCGGCGCCCAACTGATGCCGGGGCGCAACCATTTCAATTCCTCGATGCCCGATTGTTTTTGGCCGCTCACCAGTTTCCCCATGTCTTGTCCGGTGATCGCATTGATTAAACGGATGTCGAACAGGCCGGAACGATCGGTCAAATAAACCAGGCGCGAACCGTCGGGCGAGAGGGAGGGACTATTGTTGATATAATTTGACGTTTTGCGATGATCGGTGAACGCGTTCGCAAAATCCGTCGGCGCTTGCCGGCGTTCAATTTCAGGCCAATACCATTGTTTCAGCGTTTTTTGCCATTGCTCGGAAACCACTTCCAGATCTTCGCCCAGCGCGCGCAAGAATGCGGCGTTCACATTGCGGGTTGAGCGCAGCTCTTGCAACAACTCTGTGATTTTGGCGCGTCCGTAGCGGCGTTCGACCCAATAGTAGAAGCTTTGCCCGCCTTGATAGGCCATATACTCAAGCTGAAGTAGGGAGGGAAGATAATCGTTGAGCACGGCATCGCGAATCATGTTGTCGGCGTTGCTATCCCAGTGCTGCGATTCGTATTCTCCCAAACCCTCGTTGAGCCAGAGCGGAATTTGAAAGCGCGTAATGCCGCGAATCACTGCGCCGGCGCCGGCGCCATAAAAATATTGCAGCAGAACCGCGTGCAGTAACTCATGATGGATGACATGGCGGAACTGCTCGTTGGAGCCTTCATAAGGAATCACGATGCGGCCTTTAAAGAACTCGGTGAAACCGCCGACGGATTCAGGTTGGATACCGGAGGTAACGTTGGTCTCTTCGAAATCGTTGTGAGAGTTATATACCAGAAAAGGGATGCGCGCGATCAGTTGAAACTGAAAGGTGCGGCTGAGCGAAACCAGCGCGGATTCCGCCACCGCAGCCGTAAAGGTTGCAGCATGTTCGCCGCCCCGATAAAAATAAATATCAAAATGCTCGCTTTGCAGATATTGCCAGTCTTTGGACTGGTATTGCACTTTATTCTGGCCGAAATTCTGTGACCAGGCAAGACCGGGCAGCAACAGGACTGCAGCAAGCCAGGAGAAGAGTTTTTTCATCAAACGCCTCGATAATTCTTATGTGAAAAGATGAAATTGTATGATTCTTTTACGCCCGAGCAACAACGATGGATTCCTTATATTTTTCCGGGATCGAGGCACGGGCGATCTTGTAGCGCAAAAATTCGGATCGGCCAAATACTAATAAATTTTGGCTTCAAAGCAAAGAAAAAGTGTTTGAACGGGGACGCAAAAATATTGTGGGAATGAAATGCAATGTGGAGATTCAATGCCGTTTGAGTGCGCCGAAATTTTTGGGATTTGGCCGGGAAGGGCTGTTTTCAACATTGAACTGCAAAACGCGATCCCGCTGCTTCCGTTACCTCACGGCCATCCGGCCGGTTTCGTGCGCGTGCAAGAATGCCAACTCGTCCGCCGAAATCTGATCGCGATGTGTTTCCAAAATTGCAGGATCGTATTTCACCGCGGCCCAGAGCGCAAATGGGGCAAGGTGTTTCTCAGCGGTTTTCTTGTAGTAATCAAAAACCAGAAAGTAGCCTTGCGCCAGGTTGCGGCGGTCTTCCGGCGTCAGGTTGTTCGGCTGGCCGTGCAGCACGGGCACCGCCAGCATTTGCGCCATTTCCAGCACATCCGGATTGCCGATAGAGGTAGAATTCGCGCGGTAGATATTCGGCCACAAGAATGGATCAACGTAGTATCGTCCCGAAATTTTCCAGAGATTGTCACCCGCAACGACTTGATGGGAGCCGCCCGGAAAGAAAGGCTTGGGCGTGGCCGGTAACACCTGTTCTGCAACCGACGGTTGGGGTGGCGCCGTGGTCTCTGCGATTTCCGTTGACGTTCCATTTGTGCTCGTTTGCTCACGCCCGGGCCAAATCTTGAGGAAGGCAAATAGCAAGAGCAATAACGCCGCCATGACGCCGGCGAGCCAGAAAAACCGCTTCAAACCTTTGCGAGAAGGCTCAGGTTCGCGGGAAAAACCGTTATGCGGTTTCGGTGTATATTGCCTCTGGCGCATACGCTCGACAAAGATATCGGACGATTGTGTACGCGGTGTTGGAGCGGTCTCGGTTAATTGGTCGCCTGCGCTTGAGTGAACGTTCGTTTTCTCCGGTGCCAAGGGAGAAGCTGCGGGTTCCGGGCGTGGAGTAAAATGCGTCGTCGTGCTGGCGGGAACGTCATGCGTCATCGCGCTCAATGCCGGGCCGTTTTCCTTATCCCTTTTAGGAAACTCCACAGTGTGTGGCCGCACCGGCTTTCTGGGCGTGCTCAGAAGATCGCTCCAGGCCTTCTCGTCTGATGCCGGCTCCTCTTCAAAACTGCCCACGACAAATGCCGATTCGGCCAGTTGCGTCAATTCTGCTTCCTCTGCTGCGGCTTCTTCCTCGGCAAAATCAAAACGCAGATGCGAGGGCTTTGCGGCCGGCCTCGCCGGAGCGAAATCAGAAAGAATTTCTGCGACACGAGGCGGCAACGGCGGAGGCGGAGAAACAGGCTTGGGTTGAGGGGCGGCTGGAAGCGGTTTTGGCTCAAGAACAATAGGCGACGGCTTAAGATGCGCGAATTCGCGATTGGCGAGGTTTTCCAGTTTGTTGGCAGGCCGGAAGACGATGCGGTTTTTGCCGGGGATGATGATGGCCTCACCGGTTCTGGGATTGCGGCCGCGGCGCGCTTCGGCCCATTGCAGTTCGAACGTGCCAAACTCATGCAGGCGCACCAAGCCGTCGCGCGCGAGTCCCTCTTCGATCAACGCCGTGGCTTCGCGCATGAATTGATGCAAAAATTCCGGCGTGGTATGTTCTTTGGCGAGCGTATAGTTTTTTTTGTAATATGGTCCGCGTGCGACCAGCTTCAAGTAACGAACTTTAGCGCTCATGATTCTTCACTCCGCTGCGCTAGACTATCTTTCAACCGCTGTGAGGGGCGAAAGAAGACGACTTCCTTGGGCGGGAGCAACATGTGGCTCTTGGCCGCGGGATTGTAAAATTTCTTGGGGGCGCGGGTGCGCGTGCCGAAACTGCCAAAACCGCGCAGAATCACGGTTTCTTTGTGGGTCAAGCTGCGCGCGATAGTGTCGCACATGAGGCGCAATAAATCACGCGACTCGCGTTGGGAAATTTCCAGACGTTCTGCAAGCTTTTTGGTAAGATCCGTGGTCGTCATGGCATGCCTCATCACGCTTGGTAGAATTGCGTGATCAGAATATAACATAAAATCTCAATAATGCAACTGCTGTTTTTCGAATGAGTTATTTCGGCCCGATGCTCAATCCGGTTTGCGCTTGCCGTCTGCCAGAGCGCTAAGCCTGCGCTTAAGGGCTTTTAAGAAAGCGTGAGGTATGGAATTGTTGAAGTCCGGCTCGTCCGGCTCGAATCCTGCCGGCCAGACGGAATTGCCGCCATAAACCTGTTCAATGGCCTCATAAAGCTGGGGAGCTGAGGCATTTTTTAAGATGTAACCGCAGACCTTGGCCTGGCGCGCGCGCATGATTTTGTCATCGTCATCAAAATTCGAGTGCATAATAATCTTCAGCGCCGGGTGTTTGGCTTTGATTAACGGAATGGCATCGAAGCCGGATACGCCCGGCATGGCAATATCCTGCAACGAATTCCAATAACGTTGTTGAGCAACCACCACAAGCCTTGTCGAACGTTGGCATCATCGTCAATGACAGCGACCGTGATTATTTCCCGGGCAGCGGCTGTTTCAGTCATGTTTGAAAATGGCAATCAAATGAGCAACCCATAAACGCAACGTTGGATGATGATATATGAAAACAGGCAATTTTTTTGTAAAGGTAGAATAAAATTCTGAAAGTGTTTCGCCCGCTGAAATGAAATCCCACAAAAGTCAAAACCTTGATATTCAAACACCACAGCTTGTGAAGTTGCAGGCAAATTACCGGGTACTTCATAAAACTCGCTTGAATGACGCCTCAAAAAGCCAATTTTAGAAATTACGGCATCAGCGCGCCAGATGGCCTTAAAGCTGGCGTAACGGCTTGAATTTATACATCTCGCGGCATTTTGTATACTATCGAAAGCGATGGTTTTAGGAGTTTTATTGGTTGGAAATTTTAGATTTGCAGGCAAGGACAGGCGGGATTTTCCCCGGCTATGCGATTCCGCCAGGATTGAGATTTGCGCCGATGGTCGAATCAGCGGCCGGCAGCTTGTTCCGCCGAGGCCATGACGCGCAGCAGGTTTTCCCCCCAAATCTTTTGTATATCCTTTTCCGAAAAACCGCGCTTGAGCAAATGATATGTTAGCTTTGGGATGGCGCTGACATCCTCGAGGCCTGCCGGCGTGTATTTGATGCCGTCGAAATCAGAGCCAAAACCGACATGCTCAACGCTGCCGGTGAGATTGACGATATGCTCGATATGCTCGATGATGATATCGATCGGCGGAGGCGCTGGCGGCGGATTTTGGGCAAGCCATTCTTTCATTAAAATCACCACTTCTTCGGAATTGTCAAGCTCTTGCTTGAGGCGTTGTTCTTCGGCTTCATAGCGGCGGCTATGATTGCAATGCGGCTGGCTCAGAAAATCATTGCTGAAATTGACCTGAATAACCCCGCCGGCAGCAGCAATGCGTTTGATGAGATCATCGCTGAGATTGCGCGGATGATCACACAAGGCATGAGCATTCGAATGCGAAGCAAGCAGCGGCGCCCGGCTGAGATCTAAACAGGCATCGACAACCGTGTCATGCACGTGTGAAACATCAATCATGATGCCGAGGTGATTGCATTCCTGCACGACTTCCTTGCCAAAATCACTTAAGCCGTTCCACAACGGCTCGGCGTCCGTCGAGCTGTCGCCGAGATGATTATTCAGCCAGTGTGTCAGCGTAAGATAGCGCACGCCCAGGCGGTAAAAATTTCGAAGGTTCGCGAGATTGCCCTCAATCGGCTCGCCGTTTTCCATGCCGATGGCGAGCACAATTTTGTCGGATTCCGCCAGCCGGCGAATGTCCGCGCTCGAATACGCCAGCGCAAAGTCTTGCGGATGCGACTCAATCATGTGATGAATGATATCCAGCATGCGCATGCCGAAATGAAGCGCGCCCTCGCCCATGCTGAAGCGGGTGGGCGTGTAAGCCGCAAAAAATTGCACGCGCAGCTTGCCTTCGCGCATACGCGCAATGTCCAGATGCCCTTGCGCCTGCCGCATGGTGAGATCGAAGGGTTGTTTTAAATAAACCAGAGGCGTGTCGGCATGCGTATCGATGGTCAACAAATTGCCATGCAGTGCCTGCGCTTTTTGCCAAAGCGTCTGATCGATTTCAGGAGAGAGGGAATGCCGTGCCGCGCGTGATTGTTGGTGAGCCATTGTCGGATGAATCGTCGGTCCTGGGTTAAAAAAATTTCGCTGAAAATATTCTATTTCACCCCGAGAAGCAAGAACTAATCTCAACTAAACGCCGCCGGCGGAAATGACTTTAGCCGAGATGAGTCCCCGGCCGCTGGCGGCAAACGCCGGAGCAGGGAGGAGGCGGCTGCACAAAATTTTATCAGCGCTTTTTGTGGACATTGCGTACTTCGGCGCGCAGCGCATCTTCCAGAATTTTGATCGCGTCCGTGTCTTTCGCGCCTTCTGAAAGATAGGCTTGCGCTACAATCGTGTTGATCTCATCACGATTGCGCGTTGCGAGATTCAGTTGTAAAACCGTTTTGTAGATTTTTATAGCCGTTTCATCCTTGCGGCCGGCAAGCAAGTAAATGCTGGCTAACATCGAATAGAGCTGCACGCGATTCGGCCTGCTCGCCAGGCGGTTTTCATAAATTCGCGCGGCCGCATTATAGTTTCCCTGCAGCAAATAAAAACGCGCGCGCGCCATCGGTGAAAACATCATCACCCCGAACAAGGGCAATAACAACAATCCGGTGACCGCGCCGCCGATAAACATGACGGAGGTGCTGCCCGTGCTGGCCGAGACTCTGCGCGAGTTTGCTTCGGTGATACTCAAATTCACACGCACCTCCGCGAGCAATTGATTGATTTCTTGATCAGCCGGCAAGTCTTGCTGCAGTTTCTCCAGCGCTGCGACTGCGTTCCGCCAATCCTGCTGTTCGATGGCAGCCAAGGCAGCGGAGTAAAGCGCATCGGTTTGCGGCGTGGGCGCTGCGGGAACTGTCTCGCGGATGACGGTTGTGCGCCGTTGTTCCAATTGGTTGTTGGTATTGGCCAAAAGCGTCGCAATATTTTTATAATTGGGATTCAGCCGATAACCGTGTTCCAACAAAACCAGGGCGCGATGCAGATCTCCGACGGCGTAGGCTGTTGCGCCGTCGGCGTAATAGCGTTCCACTTCGGCCTCGTTGGATTCGAGCCGCTGCGCCTCGCGCGCACGTGCCAGGCGTTTGCGCACGTCGCGATAATTGGGCGCTGAGTTGGCGATCTGTTCAAACGCCCGCACGGCGGCGGCCCAATTTTTTCGGGTAAAGGCCTGCACGCCTTCATCATAAAGCGGCGCCCATTCGTCCGCGGCCTTGCGCGAGGCGTTTTGCCGGCGTTCGAGTTGTTTCAGCGCAAAGCGCAGCCGTGCGCGCGCATCGCGGAAATCGCCCGCTATTTTCAGCAAGTCTTCATACGAATTGATCGCCCGTTCCCAATTGCCCGCGGTTTCATGAGCTTGTGCGCGTTGATAGAGCGCCAGCCACGCGGCCTCCGCCTCTTTTTTCTGCAAGGCAGCGGTCAGCGCCGCCAGTTTTTCTTGAACATTTTTGAACTGCGGAGCTTGCTTCGCGATTTGGGCATAGAGATTTTTTGCTTCCTGAAGCTTGCCTTCGCGTTCAGCCCGCTCAGCGGCGAGGTACAGGCGCTGTAGCGCTGCGGCATTTTCGGACAGGCGGATGAGATTAGCGAAGGTTTGTGCTTGCGCCGGGTAGAGCCGTTCGCCCTCGCGCAATTCCACCAAGGCTTCCTGCCAGCGCTCTTGCTGATATAAAAACCGCCCAAGCTCGAATGCTATGGTGCCGCCCATCTCTTTTTCGCGCGCCTGCGCTTTGGCCGCCCGCAATGTTTGTTCATATTGCGCAAGCTTGTTGCGCCTTTTATAAGTGGTCGCGAGTTCGTAGAGAATGGCGAGTTTCAATTCTTCGTTGGTTATTGTTGCGGCGTTCGCATGCGCGCGCGCAATGAATTGTTCCGCCCGGGCATAATCCTGCTGCTGCTTGTAAACCAGGCCGAGATTGTACGCGGCCTCGACGAAATCTGGATCGATTTCAAGGGCGTGGGTAAATGCCGCAATTTTTTTCTGACGATTGCGTTCGTTCAAGCCTGTTTCAAGCCATTGCTGTGCGCGCTGGCTTTTTGAGTCATTGGTATCGGCTTTGACGGCAGGCGCAGCGAGCATGAGCAGGCTGCAGGCGGCGAGTATCAAATAATGGCGTAGCATAGATGAGTTCCTCAGAAGTATCGTTCGCAAATGATCTCATCCGTGTCATTCATAGTCCTAGTAAGTCTGAGGTGATGTTAAATTTGCAAAGCAATTGTGCCCGGGTCTTTTGCTTGTTTCCTGCTGTGTCCGGAGGCTAACGCTCGCCCGGGCGAAAAAAATCCGGACTTGGTTACTTGAGTTGATGAGAACTGTTAAGTTTTTTGATGCGCCGATCGAACCTTTGCAAGAACCAATTCTAGCGATTGCCGTTGAGCCTGGCACGAATTGGATCAAAACGATTGCACCAGGCGCAAAATCATCAAACGCCCGATGATCGGCGCGCCCACAAATGCGCGATAAGGTTGATCGAACACGTTTTGCACCGCGAGTGAAGTTCGGGTGTTGCTGCCGATCGCATAACCGACATCGAGATCGGCAAGCGTATAGGTTTGCACGGCGCCGATATACACACCGGAATTCACCGGGAAGCCTTCGACGTAGCGCACGCGGAACTCGCCATCCAGGCCGGTATTCACATCGTTGTAATGCACGCTCGCGCCGAGTTTGTGTTTCGGCGCATTCAAAGCGATGTCATGCGGCTGCTTTGCGCTTTTTGCAAAGAAATCTTTGCTCACGAAAGAATAATTCAACCCGAAACGCCAGCTTCGGCTTGCATTGTAATTGAAGCTGATGTCCGTGCCATAGAATGAAACATCGCCGAAATTGCGATACGTCAAAATAACGTCCGTGGCATTCTGAATTTCTTGCGGTGAAAGCAGTCCGAGAGGCAACTCCGCCAGGCTTTGTGCGAGGCTTTGCGCCGTGGCCTGCGCGAGCGCCGCGGAAAAACCGTTGGCCGTCAGATCATGCGCCAATACCGGCGCCAGCGCAGCCGGATCGATGAAAACATGAGGGGTTTCGACTATCAGCGGCCCGACGAAATCTCGCACACGCGAACGATAAACATCGACGCTCGCCAGCAAGCGCTGGCCCAATAAACCTTTGTAGCCCACTTCGAATGTGGTTGTGGTTGTCGGTTTCGTCAATGGAATAGGCCCTGAAAATTCCCGGCACCTGGGCGCTTAAATTTTGCGGCAATGCCGCGCTCAACGCGTCTTTGTTCGGCCCGGGCGGTTGCGCAGCAAGAATGATCGTGCGCAATGCCGGCCACACGGCATTCACGTCCGGGGGCAAATAAGCATTGCCCATGCCGAGCGCCGGGCCGAAGAGTGAAATCATTTGCGGGCGTTGCGCATTGTCATACCTGAACGTGAAGCCGCCGCGACTTTGCCGCAAGAAGCCGCCGCGGCGAGGCGCCGTGCCCTCGGCATAGAGATTAAAAAACACCGGCCCGACAAACGGCTCGAGCAACGGATTCAGCGCGCGGGTCGGGACGGAGGCGGATAAAATATCCAAAAAAAGATTATTGGCCGTGGGCGTGCCATAAGCCTGATTGAACGTGAAACGAACCGCATGATTCGTTTGAGGCTTGAGCAGCAATGCCGCGCGCGAAGAAGCCACTTGTTTTTTGATAAACGTATGATCATCAAGGCGCGCCGCCAAAATCAAATCGAGTTTGGATGAAATCGCCGTTTCTGATTGCAGAAATGCGCCTTTTTCATCGATGCGATCATAAGCCTCATGACGGTTGTTGATCGTGCCGCCGGTGCTGGGCTTGGTTTGCAAATAATCAAGCCCGTAGGTGAAACGCTGGCGCTTGAACAGCGTGATGCCGTGTTGCACGTGTCCTGCCATCAGCGTTGATTTGTCGATGATGGGCGCGCCGGTGCGCAGCAAAAACGTATCGCCCGCGTCTGACATGTTGAGATACGCTTGTGCAAAGAAATTTTTGTAGTACAGTCGGCCCTGCGCGTAAGAGAAGCGCCAATCAACCGCCTGCGCGGCGCCAATGCCGGTCAGCTCGATATCGCTTATTTGGCTGACGCCGGCGGAAACGATGGTGGTCATGCCGGTGATGGGCCGAAAATCAACGCGGCCATCAGCGCTGAAGCGCGTGACGTTGAAATCGCGCCCGGGGGACGGCACGTTTTGACCGTTAACGCTGAAGAATTCCGGCTCTGCCGGATCGCGGTAGGGCCAATCAACGCCGCGATAATATTGGCCGGAAATTCTGTAGCCGATCCGGTCATTGAAACTGTTGGCATGCCGGAAAGCGCCGATGAACTCAATGCGCTCGCCGCCGCCCGCGCTTACCGTCGTGCCTTCCGAGCCGAACGGTGATTTGGTGATGAGATGTAAAACGCCGTTGGCGCTATTCGGACCGTACAACGCCGCGCCCGGCCCGGAAACGATTTCAATGCGCTCGAGATCGTCGTTGCCGGGCGGAATCAAATTATAAGCATTGAAGCGCAGCGAGGGCAAGCCGGCAATGCGATTATCCGTCAATGCCAGCAGAGCGCCGGAGAACACGTTATTGAAGCCGCGCACAACAACATTCGCTTGATTGATGCCGGTTGCGGCGAAGTCAACTGCGGGCACGTTTTTCAGATGTTCTACCGGCGAAATGGTGGTTTTTTGCAGTTGCTCGTCTTCGAGCAACGTGATGGCGGCCGGCGCTTCAAAAACTTTTTCGGGCCGCCGGGAAGCCGTCACAATCACCGGATTCAACTGAAGCCCAATGTGGGTCAGCGTGATTTCAAGCCCCTTGGTCATGCCCGGCGCCAGTTCCACATTTCCCAACGTTTTTTTGTCGTATCCGACATAAGTGATCATAATCATGTAAATGCCGGGAACGACGCTGTCGATTTCAAATTCGCCATTCGCGCCCGAAGCGGCGCCGGTCGCCTGCCCTTCAATGCCCTCTGGAATAAGTTCGATATTGGCGCCCGGCAAGCGTTCGCCGGTTTCCTCGTCGCTCACAATGCCAAACAGCTTGGCGTCAGTTGTAAAGCTGGTCGCTTCAGGTTCAGGCTCCGCAGGAAGAGAGGTATTATTGTTCGCGGGAGTGTTGTTTGCCGGCGCGGCTGTCTCATGAGGCGTTGCCTCGTTTGTAATGCGTGTGACGACTTCGATCTCGCCGCCCGGGCCATAATCATGCGCAACGCCGTCTACGACGGCAATTGTTTGGCCATTGAGGATGAGCTTGCTCGTGTTGCAATCGGTTATGATCAAATTTCTCAATGCCGGCCGGGACGATTTCGCGATGACGGCTTGATCACTGTATCGCACGATGCAATAAACCAGGCTCGAGGTGTTGTGATTTTCGCCACGAAACTCGATTCCTCGCCAATCCCGCTGTGACGGCAATTTGCGGCTGGGCGTGCCGAGCCGGCCGAATTCATTATCATACATCGACGTGAAAACAATGCGATCGGCGACCCCGCCATTTGCAATCAATGTGCCGTGAACTTGAATGCTGTAATAGCCGGTGAATTTGACCACAACGCCCGGTTTGATCTCGAGCGTTTCGCCTGCTGGAATGACGATGTCCCCAACAACAGTGTAAGGGCTGCCCGCCAATCCCCAAATCCCGCGCTGGGCGCCAGACACTTCGCCGGCAAAGATCTGACCGCAGTTGGATTGAACTGCCAAAACAAGAATGCAGGTGAGAAATATATATCGAAAATTATAATGCAAGATGAACACCGCCGACCTCCGTGAGATGAACATCACGCCATCAGAATCCGGCCCTGGATCGCAGCGTTTAAACAAGCTTCAAGCTTAGGTTTATTCTTGAGATTGTACTCGACAAATTCGGTGGTTGCGGAAAAGTGAAGAAGGTGGTGACGGCAGGGAAAAGAGCGCCGGCGTTGCCGTCCAACTAGGAGTGTGGCCGAAATCCCCTTTTATTACACAATCGGTGCGGCTGGCTATCTGTTTTCGAGTGCGTCTTTTGAGTGAAGCAGACTTTTCGGCTACACGCCTTTGTGGGCTGAGGTACGATACTGCGGTTGTGAGGCCTGATTCGGCATGGCATCGGATGCCGGTGTGGCAAAACCTGGCGCATGCTTGCTTTGCGCCACCAGCGTAAATATTTTCTCGCGATCAGCCGTTGCAAGATTGAGCCCCAGTGTTCTTTCATAAATTTGCAACGCAGCGTCATCTGTGCGGCCCGCGCGCAGATAAACGCCGGCCAAACGCGGATAGACACTCATGTTTTCCGGATCGCGCTGCAATTGTTTTTCATAAATCAATGCCGCGCGTTGCAAATTGCCCAGCAAGAGAAATGCGCGCGCATGCACCTCACTCGAAAATGGAAATACGCCTTTGAAATACAAAAAAATCAGCGTGACGGCCGCGCCGGAAAAGATGATTGCTTGCCAATTGAAACCGGCATCGACGACGGCCTCTTCGCCTGCGGTGAAATCTGTTTGATCAAAAAATTTTGCATCGTCATCGCGCAAACGTGTAATCGCAGGCACAATGGTCACGCCGGAATCCGTTGCGGCCATGATGGGCGCGGCGCTCGTCTCGCTGGGCGCCGGGGTAATGGAATCCAACGCAAAAAATGTGAGTGAATCCCCGAATGTCAGGCCGGTGTCAGCGAACTGTTCGAAGGGCAAAAAGGTGGTGGCCGGCTGCAAACGCTGCCGCACCTCGGCCAGCAAGTAGTCAACCTCGGCATCGCCGGGATTCAACTCACGCGCTTTTTCAAATGCCACCAGCGCGCGCGCATAGTTTCCGTTTTCCATGGCGCGCCGGCCGTCGAGGTAATAACGGCGGGCGCGTTCCGCCAGGATCGAGCGGCCCGTGTCAGCCTGCATGGCCGCGAGCCAGGGCTGCACATTCAGCAAGCGCTGTTTTTGTTCCAGGCGTTTCTGAACCCGCTGCAAACGAAATTCGGCGTCTTTATAAGCAGGCGCGATTTCCAGCAGTTTTTCGTACGCGGCAATCGCGCGCTCCAGGCGATCGTCCGCTTCATATCCTTGCGCTTGCAGATAAATTTGCTCGGCTTTTTTCTCTTGATTATCTGCCGCGATTTGTTCGTTCAAATCTGCAATTTCCATCGGCACGTTTTTGAAACCGGGGTATTGCGCCTGAATCTGCTGCAGCAACACCAGGGCGTTTTCGAGGTTGCCGCCCGCCCGTTCTTTGGCAGCTTCTTGATAAAGCTCATCAAGCTGCAGCATCTCTTCGATTGAGGAGCGCAGCTTGTCAAAGTTTGCGCGTGCGCCCGGATCTAGGCGGCGGCCTTCGTCAAGCTCGGCGAACGCCTCACGGTAGCGGCCCTGTTGGTTTAGTATTCGCGCCAACTCCAGCGAGGCCAGCGCTTGCCGCTTGGCGTCCGGCGCTAGGCTTTTCGCATGGCGCAGTTCTTCCGCACTCGCGTCCGCGCTCTCTATGCGCCCATAAATCAACGCCAGTTCGTATGAGATGTTGAACGCCAAATCGCCCGCCGGCGATTGCCCGGCGGCCGCGCGCGCCTGTTCCAGCAAAGTTTTGGCCTGGGCATAATCTTTTTGCTTGCGATAAAGCAGCGCCAGGTTGAATAGCGCTTCTTTGAACGCTGGATCGATGGCGATGGCTTTGCGATAGTCGGCGATCGCCCGTTCCGTGTTTTTTTGTTTCAAGCCGGATTTAAACCAGCGGTTCGCTTGCTCGTTTTGCGATTGTGCCCAAGCCGCGCGCGGACATAGCACCATCAACACCAGCAAGATTCCAAACCCTCGACCTAACCCGAGACTTCTCATCCGTCATTCCTCAAAACGAATTTTGGCGGCGCGCTTTTTACAAATTTTACAAGATTACCGCAAAAAAAGCCGCTTTGCGAAATCAAGTCTTATAAATTTTTCAAACCATACAAAAATGCAGGGCAAGCTAACAGCTTGCCCTGTCCCGGTGCAACGAAATTTCGCTCTAAAATCCCGGCTTTTGATATCTTGTTCGGAAAACCGGTCGCTTTCCTGCGGTGCTTATCAAGCTACTGCACGCAGGGATTTCAAACGAGAATTCGCCCTCAGGATTCGCGCCGGGCGCTTTTGCGATTCAGCTCGATTTGGATGGCGCTTTCCAAAGCCTTGATGGTGTCGTTGTCGCTGCGGCCGTTAGACAAATAATGTTGCGTGAAAACGGCATTGATCTGTTCCCGGTTTTGGAACGGCAGATCGAGTTGCAATACGGTTTTATAAACCTTCATCGCATTTTCGTCGCGCCGGCCGGAAAGCAGATAGATGTTGGCGAGCGCGGGGTATAACTCGACGCGCGTCGGTTTTTGCGTCAGCATGCGCTCATAAATACGCGAGGCGCCGTGAAAATCGCCCATCAACAAGTGCAAGCGTGCGCGCACTGAAGGCGAGAATATGAAAATGAATAAAAACGGCAACACAATGACAGCCAACACAGCGCCGGCCGTGGTCAATATTTTGCGTGTATCGTTGCTGACATCAACGCTGGCCATTTCCGCGCTGGCAAAGCTCAAATTCATGCGCGCTTGCGCCAATAAACGTGCCACTTCGCTGTTGTCGGGCGAGAGAATTCGAAGCTTTTCCAGCGTAACAACTGCCCGTTTCCAGTCGTTTTGCTGCAAAAATTTGAGCGCGGCATAATAAAGCGAATCAACCACTGGAGAAGCGGTGCGCGGTACGGCCTGCGGAATTGCGGAGAGCCGTTGGCTTTGAATTTCGCTTTCGACTTGCGCCAACAACGCCGCCACTTCACGATAGTTGGGATCGAGCTTGCGCACTTTTTCGAACGCAACCAGGCAACGGCCCAAATCGCCGCGGCGCATGGCGCTCAAACCCTCGGTGTAATAACGCGCCAGAATTTCATCGGTATTCTCCTGATCGAGCCGTTTCTGCGATTCCTGCAACCGCTGGCGCGCCTCGCTAAAGTCGGGCTTCAGCTCGAGGGTTTTTTCGAACGAGGCAATCGCGCCCAACCAATCACTCACCCGGAGAGCGGCCAAACCCTCGGTATACTTTTGTTCGGCTTCCAGCGCAATTTGTTTTTCGATGAGACGGCGTTGCACGGTTTGCAAGCGCATGCGGGCGTCTTTGTAGTTTGGAGATTGCTGCAACAGGTTTTCATAGGTTGCCGCCGACATTTCCAGATTGTTGGCGGTTTCATAACCCAACGCTTGCAGGTAAAGATCTTCAATAGCCTGCTCTGCCATCTTAACCGGCTGGCTCACGCTTGGAGCGCCGGCTTGTGTCAACGTGGTTTGTGAATCAGAAAGTTGCGGTTGCAGGGGAGGGGCAGCCTCTGGATTGGCCGCGGTATTTTCCGCCACGCGTGTTTGCGCCGCAGCGATTTCATTTTCGACCAGACTGATAAAGTTGTCAAAGCTGTCTTTGTTCTTCGAATCCTGCTGGCGGCGCTCGCGCAGCTCGTACAAAGCCTCCTGAAAAAGATTTTGCTGGCACAACACACGCGCCAATTTGAAAACGATGTTGGTTTTCAGCTTATCGTCGGAGGCGCTGACTTTGGCCTGACGCAGCGCTTCTGCGCTCGCGTTTAAATCCCCTGCGCCAAAATGGGAATTCGACAGCTCAAATAAGATTTTGGCTTTGAGATCGCCTTTGCTTTTTCCTGATTCGATCCGAGAAGCTCTGCGAAGATAGCCCTCGGCGCGGGCAAAATCTTTTTGATTGTTATAAGCGTAGCCGATCGCAAATAGCGCTTCGGTAAACGTCGAATCGAGCGCCAGGGCTTTTTCATAAGCCGCGATGGCTTTTTGCGGATCTTTTTCGTTAACGCCGGTATTATACCAGCGTACGGCGTCCTGATTTCTCACCTGCGCCACGGCGGCGAATGCCCCCAGGCAAAAAAGCGCAAAGGCGGTTGTGCGTACACGGATGATCGATTGCATGATTTCACCTCGTCGAAGAGTGGTGAGGGTTTGGTGCTTTTTAGTCAGACGCAAAAATGCCGTGCGCAGCGCGCTGGACGCCGTCATTTATCTGCCATTCTTGCTGCGCGTCATCTGTTCTGTTTTGCGATATTCCGCCTGCAAGGCGTCTTCAAAAACTTTGATCGCTTCCGCATCAATTCTGCCTTGCGAGAGATAGGTTTGCGCCACGGCGGCATTGATTTCATCCCGATTGGCGGTGAGGAGATTCAATTGCAGAATGGTTTTGAAAACTTTCAACGCCTGTTCATCGCGGCGGCCGGTCATTAAATAAATATCGGCGAGAACGGGATAAAGCTTCAGCCGCCCCGGCTTTTGCTGCAGCATTCGTTCATAAATCTGCGCCGCGCTTTGATAGTCGCCGCGCAGCAACGAAACACGCGCGCGCACCGTCGGCGAGAATGTGACGAAACCGATCAGGGGTAGTACGATCACCGCCGCCAGAACGCCGCCAAGCATCAATACGGAATGTCCGGGGCCGGCTTCTTTGAAGGGCACGCTCACGGCGCTGATTTGCAGGTTGGTGCGCGCTTGCGCCAGGAGATCGACCAAATTGGCGTCCTCCGGCGAAGCCGCCTGCAGTTTCTCCAAAATCGTGACGGCCTGTGCCCAATCCTCTTGTTGAATCGCTGCCAGCGCATTTTGATAAAGTGAATCAGCCACCGGCGCTGCCGCAGCAGACATCTCCGCGGATGCGTTGCCTTGTTTTTGAATCTGCTCTTCCACTTCCACTAACAGGCTTGCGATATCGCGATAGTCCTGGTTGATTTTGTGTACCTTCTCAAACGCCGCCAATGCGCTGGTGAGATCACCCTGGCCCATGGCCGCAACGCCCTCGGCATAAAAGCGGGCAACCACGGTTTCAGAGCTTTCACGATCCAGGCCGCGCTGCGCCTCGTTCCGGCGCCTGCGCGCATCGCGAAACTCGCGATCCGCCTGCAAAATGTTTTCGAAAATGATGAGGGCGCGCGCCCAATCTTTCGCCTTGAGCGCGGACATTCCGAGAATGTATTGTTCTTCTAATTTTTTCTGTGTGCGGATTTTGTCGTTTTGCTGCCGTAATTCCTGCACCCGGCTGCGCGCATCTTTGTAAACGCCAGCCTGCAAGAGCAGCTTCTCATAAGCCGCAATCGCCAGCTCGAGGTTGCCGGCCGTTTCGTGTTTCCTGGCTTCTTCATACAGCGAATTAAACACCGCTTTGTTCGCATCAACCTTTTGCTGCGAATCCAACCTCTCCAATTGCGCCGCAACGTCTTTGAAGTTGGGGTCTTGCTGGAGGATTTCTTCAAACAGCACGCGCGCGTCCGCAAGCTTGCCGGTTTGTTTTGCCTGCGTAGCTTTCTCGTACAATGTCTGCATTTGCTGCTCGTTTTGAATCGTCAACATCAGCGTCGCGAATTTGCCGCGGTTTTCTGCAACGCGATTCATACCGGCGCGCAGCTCCGTCAATGCTTCGGCATAACGCTGCTGCTGGTGCAGCAAGCGCCCCAACTCGAAAGAAATCATGCTGGCGATGCGGTCCTCGTCGACGGCATTTTGGGCTTTGCGCAGGCCCGCCTCCGCCTCTTGCAGTTTCCCGGTTTTGGCGTAAGTGGTGGAAAGCTCGTAAAGAATGCGAACATTCAAATCTTTCGGTGTTTTTTCGGTTTTGGCATTGTTGGCCTTGAGAAGAAACTGCTCGGCTTGGGCATAATCCTGTTGTGATTTATAAACCATTCCGAGATTGTATAGCGCCTCGACAAAAAGCGGGTCAAGTTCGATGGCGCGTTCATATGCTTGAATTTTTCGCGCGACCTCTTTTTCGGAGACGCCCGCCGTGAACCATTGCAGCGCCTCGGCCTTCTGCGACCAGGCTTCCGGAACGCTTGCGCACAGGATATAAGCAATCAGCATGAGTACACACGCATTCAGCTTTCTCATTACTCACCTCGTCAAACGATGTTTTGCAAAATAATCAGCCAGTTTGCTGCGCTCCGGCGCTAACACATTGCAGTGGTGTAACATATCGCCCGGTTACGCCGGGCGCTGATTCGCGGTTTCAGATGAAGATGCAAACCGGGACAGCTAGAGGCGACCGGCAAACGTTTATGAACAATCGCCTCAGTCAACGCGCAAAATTTCACGCACCGAGTCGTCCAGATTGTTCGCGGCAATATATCCGATGGCATAGGCGTGACGGCTGACCATTTTTTTCACCTCGGCGTCCGAAGGCGCCTTCAGCGGCGCGGAAGCCTGGCCAGACAATAACAGCTTGAGCCATTGCTTATGTACCTGCATATGAGACTTTCCCAGCACGGCTTTGTAAAATTTAACGCCGATATCTGTCTCGGGCTGATCGATGATCTGAATTTTGCCGCCGTCTTTCCATTTGAGTTTGACGCCGGCAAAGATCTTTTTGACCTCGGCCTTCGTCATCTTGTCTATCGTCACTTTGGAGTTCTTTGCCACCACGACGCTGATCTGCGCCGTGGCTGAAGTCGCGGCCCAGCAACTCATCCCCAACGCAAAAAAACACCACAATGCAAGTCTTCTATAACCTCGTACACACAACATATTCGTCTCCGGGAGGTATGTTCGAATCCCTCTGGTTGACACAGCCGGCTGGCGGCGTTTGCGTCTCTTAGAATAATTGCCCAAAAACATATGAGACATCGAGGCGCAAATCATAATACCTGACCGCCGCACCGTGGAATTTTTGGAAGTGAGAGCTGCCGTCAAGTTTGACCGCCACTTGCGGAATCGGGCGAAACACCAGGCCGAGGGTGGCTTTGCTGAATTTGCCGTCATCCGTCACGCCGGCTTCATTGTCGCCGCCGAAATCCTTGTTGGCAATGGTTTCGGGGTTGCTGTAGTAATCCCACTGCACGTAAGGTCCGAATTCTCCGATCGCGCTTTCTAGCGAATAACCGGCGCGCAGGTACCAGGTATGGATACTGTATTTTGCCGAGGTTGCCACATTGTTCTCGGTCGCGCCCAGGCCAGGATTCCGGAGAAATCTCGCAAGCTGATTGGCATTGATCGCAACATTGTTGATAACCGCCAGGATCGCAGCCGGATCACGCTGTGCATTGTGTTTGGCGCGCCAATACTCGGCCTGCACCGTCAGATTTTTTATTCGCGTTTCGGCATAGCCGCCGAGGATGGAGAATTTATCGACAACCATCCAGGGCAGCACGCCGCTTTGGGGCGCGCCGTTGCCGACGCCCAAAGTGGAATTCGTTTGCCCGCCGGACGTGTAACCCGAAGTGCCCAACACCAACTCGCCGCCGCCGAGTTTGTAGTTTACATCATACCCGAGAGGAAACGTGTTCTTAACCGGATTGCCTTCCCCATTATCCGTGCTGGCGCTGTAATTCAAAATGCCGGGACCGGCGTCCATCGCGCCGTATACCATAAAAGCCGTCGTGCGGGAGATCAGCAAATGATCGCTGTCAAACAATTCCGGCGGCTCAATACCATAATAAGAAGGCACGGCATCCAGGATTTCATTATAGAGGCCAAAACGGCGATAGATTTTTCCCAGGCGCAAATTCAGCCAGGAGGAAAACGTGTATTCACCCCAAAAATTCTGTACCCGGATTTCTTCGGCGCCGGAACCATTGAGATTGATAAAGATTTTGAAGCGCTGATGAAGCTGATGCTCCAGCATGATATTGAAGAACGGGTAAGTAAATTCGGCCGGCGCATCTGTTTTTATCGTTTGTCCGTTTTCCGCACTCGGCTCATCCAGGACTTTCTCAAAACGCGTGGAGAAGTAGCCAAAGATGCTCAGATTTTTCAAAGCATAGTTGGTGGCCGAAACTTCACCGAAGGTGAATTGCTCTTCTGAGGTGGCGCTGGCTGGCGATGTGGCGGCTGTCGAGGCCTCACGTTGTAGCGAATTGGATGGGGTGGCGGCCACTGTGTTGATGCTATAGGTGGCTTGAATGCCATCTTGAATTGGAATCTGAACTCCATTTAATCCCAGGGTTGTGGCGCTACAATCCGAGATGATAATTTTCTCCAACACCGACTGGCCTTGTTCGAATTCAATGGGTTTGCGGCAATAACGGATGATGCATTGCTCTAAATGCGATTCGGCTTCGATGCCATTGGCGAACACCAGTCCAATCCAATCATTGAAGGAGGGGGACTGATTGCGCGGCCGATCTTCCCCGAATTCATTATCGCTGATGGAGGTGAAAACGATGCGCGCTGTCAGGCTGCCAACTGCGCGCAAAGCACCATGGACGCGCAGGGAGTAAGGTCCGGAAAATTTCACAATGACGCCCGGCTCGATAGTCAAGCTTGCTCCTGCAGGCACGGATATGTCACCCGTCACAATGTATGGACTGCCAGCCAGATTCCAGACGCCGGATTGCTCGCCGCGTACATCTGTACCTCGGGCTTGCACAGAAGTCATCAGAAGGATACCAAAAACCAGGGCTCCGAGAGATTTTAGAATCATCGGACAGTCCTGCGGCGCTTTCATACACGTCTCCTCAAAAAATAAACAGGCTGCAGTGCTCTCTTCGTTAACAAATCTTAAAATAGCATCGTTGTAGAGGAGAGCATTGGAAGATAAATCCAAAGCTTGAAGGGCTTTTGAATTGATTGGACGAAACCAATCCGGGGTTGGATAAAAATCTCTAGCTGTCGAGCGCAGGAATCCACTCGCCAGCCTTACAAGCATTTCTATAATTTTGACATCGAGTCCTGATGCCAGAATCGGCGGAGAGAAAAAGTGTAACGTTGTACCCGCTGAAATAACGCTTTTGCTCTCAACCATACACCGTAAGGGCAAAAACTGCGGAAAGCGTGAGCAGATCAGGAGGTTGGTTGAATAGGAGAGAAGAAAGAACAGCAGGTCAAGCTGGGTAATGAGGTGATTTTGGTGAATGAAGCACTGGCATCGCTCCCTCGCGCCGGAAAGTCCTGCAAAAAGGGCGCTTTGCAATAGCGTAGGAGTTTTCTATATTTTTGCATCTGCGCACCAGCAGCGATGCGAGGGTTTGCTGACGGCGTTCCGGTTGAACCGTCGCGGAAAGAAACAAAGCGTCTCCCAGCGTTGCGTCTAAATAATGATTCATTTTATCATGGAGGTATGATGAGTCCCTGGCCTTACAGTTTGGCTTATGTCGTTCCGCTGAGCGTGATCCTCGGGCATTGGCTTGGCGGGGTTTTCTATTATCTGACGCCGATGATTACCTTCGGGCTGATCCCTTTGCTGGATTTGATGATCGGCTCTGACCGGACAAACCTCGACGCGGACGCATTGGAGCGTTTGTCAGAAAAGTTCGGGTTTCGTGTGATCACATTTCTCTACGTGCCGCTGCAAATCAGTTTGGTGATTTGGGGCGCGCACGTGGTAACCCATGAGGCGTTAACCGGATTCGAACTTGCCGGTTTTGCCCTTTCGATCGGGATTACCACGGGCGGCGTTGGCGTCACGGTAGCGCATGAGTTGTTTCACAAGAAAAATGCTTTTGAGAAAGCCTTGGGACACGTGTTGCTCATGACGGTGAGCTACATGCATTTTTATATCGAACATCTCATCGGCCATCACGTTCATGTTGCCACGCCGCGCGACCCGGCCACCGCCCGCAGAGGTGAGTCGCTGTATGCCTTTTATGTTCGCACGGTGAGCCGTAGCTGGCTTGACGCCTGGAGAATAGAAAAACAGCGTTTGCAACACCGGGGATATTCACATTGGGGGTATCACAATCGCATGCTGTGGTTTGTGGCTTTGCCGGTAATGTTTGCCGCAATGCTGGGAAGTTTATTCGGCTGGCAGGCTGTTTTTTATTTTTTTGTGCAAAGCGCCGTCGGGTTTACGTTACTGGAAATTGTGAATTATCTCGAGCATTACGGTTTGCAACGACGCGAGCTTGCCTCCGGTCGCTATGAGAAAGTGAATCTGGCGCATGCCTGGAACGCCGACCAGCGCGTCACGAACTATTTTCTCTTCAAGCTGCAACGCCATGCCGATCACCATGTGCATCCGCTGCGGCGTTATCAAACCTTGCGCCATTTCGAAGAAAGCCCGCAACTCCCCACGGGCTATCCCGGCATGATGCTGCTCGCCCTGGCGCCGCCGCTCTGGCGAAGGATCATGCATCCCAGACTCGATCACTTTCAGCAGCAGGCCAGCGCAACGCCCATTCTCAAAGACTGATGCGCGAGGGTGCATGCCAATTCGTGTCTGTCCGGAAATGCGATTTATAGAACCTGAATTTTGCACGATGGTTGTCAGTCGTTTAAGCTCGACGGCCGGCCGCTCACAACTCCGCGAGGAGTGCAATGTTTATAGAAACGGCGTGCTGGAACGGCCCTCAACTCCGTAAGGAGTGACATGTAGATTTCATCGACGTGGCGCAGGCTTTATCGTGAAAACCAAATATGACACTCCTTTCGGAGTTTGCAGAAACGGCGTGTGCGCATGACTATAACCATTTCACTCCTTCGGAGTTGCCGCCTAGCTCTCGTGCAAAATTTTTTGTGCCTAACACAACTGGTAAATGGGCATCCTGATCAAACCCGCATGCATCGCGGATTCGGTCAAACTTTAAGGTAGAAAAAGCCTTGGCAACAGCTTGGCCGTGCATGAAGAGTTTCAGGGATTCTTGATATGCAAGAGTCGCCCGGCCCGGTCAAGCCGGGATCGAAGCCTTTTGGCGCGAACCCTAACTGTGGCTCAATGTTGCAGGCCGGTGTTCCGCGTGCGGCGGCGCGCCGATCTGCGGCGCCACCAACTCTTTGGCATGCTGCAAAGCTTTGTCAATGTGCCGATAGACATTATTCCGCCCAATTTTTTCGAGCAGGCCGGTGCGGCGCAATGCCATCAGCGGCTGGCGGCGTATGCCGGAGAGGATGAGCACCGTGCCGTCTTTCTTGGTTTTCTCGAAAACATCTTCAAGCGCGCGTAAGCCGGTCGCATCGACGGCCGGCACCTGGCGCATGCGCAGAATCAAAACCTTGGGCGGCTTCTCCACCAGGCGCATTGTGTCTTTGAATTTATCTGTTGCACCAAAGAAAAACGGCCCGTTGATCTCAAAGATTTCCACGCCTGCGGGCACTTGGCGTTTCGAAATAGCCAGGGGATCGGCGAGATCGCGCTCGGCATCGGTTAGGGTGTCGTCTTGCAACGAATCCGCAGTGATAAAGCCGACTTCCGTTACGCTCGCCATGCGGCGCATAAAGAGAAAGGCCGCCAACACCATACCGACTTGAATCGCGACCGTCAAATCGATCAACACCGTGAGCAAGAACGTTGTCAGCAATACCGCAACATCACTAACCGGGCTGCGAAAGAGCTTGACGAATAAATGCCACTCACTCATGTTATAAGACACCATGATCAAAATTGCCGCAAGCGTGGCCATTGGAATCAACGCTGCCCATTTGCCGAAGAACAGCATAATGAGCAACAACGTGAGGGCGTGAATGATGCCGGCAATTGGTGTGCGCCCGCCATTTTTGACATTGGCGGCCGTGCGGGCAATCGCGCCTGTGGCTGGAATGCCGCCGAAAATCGGTGAAGCAATATTGGCAACTCCCTGCGCGATAAGTTCCATGTTCGAACGGTGGCGCGTGCCGAGCATGCCGTCTGCGACCACAGCGGAAAGCAACGATTCGATGGCGGCAAGCAGTGCGATCGTCACCGCCGAGTTGAACATTTTGACAATCAAATCCCACGACAGGTTGGGCACCTGCGGCGCCGGCAAAGAATTCGGAGCCTCGCCGAACCGGCTGCCGATCGTCTCCACCGGCAACTGCAGCAGATGAACCAGCGCGGTTGACACCAGAATCGCGATCAGCGAGCCGGGCACGCGGCGCGTCACTTTTGGCCAGAAGATGATGATGGCTAACGACAACAAGCCGATGCCGAGAGCAGAAGAGTTAATCGCCGATATGTTTTCCGCATAAACAACAATCTTTTCGACAAACTCCGCGGGCATGGCGGCGATGGGCAGGCCGAGGAAATCTCGAATTTGGCCGGAGAAAATGATCAATGCGATGCCGGCCGTGAAGCCGATGGTGACGGGATAGGGAATGTATTTGATGATCGCGCCGAGTTTGGCAAAACCCATGATCATGATGAGAATGCCGGCAATGAAGGTGGCAACGACCAAGCCATCATAGCCGTGCTGTTGCACGATGCTGTAAACAATCACGATGAAGGCGCCGGTCGGCCCGCCGATTTGCACGCGGCTGCCGCTTAGCGCGGAGATCAGAAAGCCGGCAATGATCGCGGTGTACAAACCCTGCTCGGGCTTGACCCCCGAGGCAATAGCAAAGGCGATAGCTAAAGGCAATGCGATGATGCCGACAATAACGCCGGCTGTCAAATCCTGCATCAGTTGTTTGCGGGAATACCCCTCTTTGAGGACGGTGAAGAGTTTGGGAAGCAGCGGCGATGACATCTAAATCTCCTGAAATGGTTCATCCTGACAAGAAGCGGCAACGCGTGTTGCCGGAAAAAAACTGCCGAAAATAAGCAAAAAGAATTCTTTCTACTAAACAATTGTTAGGAATTTTTTGAAGCGATTACAAAAGATGTCAGGGTATTTCTGCGGAAATTCTGCTTGTGGGGTAAAACTCTGCAAAATGTTTCGAGGCGTTGCACGTTTCACGCATCGAATAGAACTCTGAAAGATTCTTAACCATGAAGACATAATGGCACGAAGAAACAAAAGTCATGTCATCAAATTGTTCTTGGTGTCTTTGTATCTTTGGGGTGATATAAATTAGTCGGGTTAATTGCCCTCCACAGGGCCTCAGATTTCAGCATGCCTGAAATTGGGGTATTGAGACCTTGAGTTTGTGAACCAATTCATCATTTGATAGATATGGCTGCAAGTTTAAAGCAAAGCCTATTGCGCGGTCAAAAACCTCATGCTGCACTGCCGGTCATTTTCGCCGGCCTTGCGGTGTTGCTTTTTTGCGGCTATTTTTTTGTCGATGATGCCGACATTCGCGTGCGGCGCTTGTTCATCTCTGCGCCAGCGTTTGTTGAAACATTGGCAGGGAAAAAGATCGTTCATCTTAGCGACATGCATTTTGATCGGCGTGGCGGCAAGATTGGCAACCGTATTTTAGAGATTCTCAATGACATTCAGCCCGATGTGATTCTGCTCACCGGTGATTATGTGAAATGGCATGGAGGCCGCGATGATTATGGTTACACGTTCGATTTTTTAAGCCGTTTGCAGGCGCCACTCGGCGTCTATGCCGTAATGGGCGATGCGGATTATTCCTTCTCTCGCCAAAGCTGCATGTTTTGCCACCGCAGCGGTTCCGCCGATCCGCCTGATGTACACCGCGTTCGTTTTTTACGCGATAATTTTGTCGATCTAGCGTTCGGCGACAAAATATTGCGACTCGCCGGCATTGATTGCTGGCCGCGCCTGGAGCCGGATCTGGCGCTGACCGATTCCTTGATCGCGCGTGAGCATCCCACGATTTTGCTTTCTCATACGTCACTCGTCTACGCTCCGATTCCTGCGACGAGAAATGTTTTGGTGTTGAGCGGCGACACACATGGCGGCCAGATTCATTTGCCGGATTTCTTTTGGGAATTGACCAAACGCAAGCCTGATCCCGGCCATATTTATGGTTTTTTTCAAGAGGGGAGTAAAATGCTTTATGTCACCAGCGGCATCGGCACGACTGATATCCCCGTGCGTCTCGGCGTGCCGCCGGAAATCGTCGTGTTTGAATTTGGCGAAAGAACGAAATGATTGCAATGATTCAAAACATACGAAGCAAAAAGAAATGGCGCCGCGTTGCAGTATTCGCGCTCGCGCTTATTTCATGTCAGCAAGAAAAACCCTTTTACTTCGATTTCGAACATGACGAAGAGCTGGATCGATTACGGTGGGAATGCCACGAACTGTATGCACTTGACTCCGATCACGTTATGCACGGCAGGAACAGCTTGCGCCTGGAGATATTTTCCGGAAAGTATCCGGGACTGAAGATCAGCAAGTTTGACCCGGATTGGTCGAGTTTTCGCGTCTTGCACGCGGAGATTTATAATCCGCAAAACGACAGTTTGAGATTGCATATCCGAATCGATGACATGCGCGGCAATCAACCGTATGCCGATCGCTTCAACTCCCGCCTGC